>JBCNVA010000120.1:0-8588 GCA_039630445.1 Armatimonadota bacterium | reverse complement strand
TAAGGGTACAGCCCCCAGTTCTTGCACAGCCGCGCGAATTTGGGGGGTGTAATCGGGGGCAAGCACGAACACCTCCGCGCTGTGCGCTTTCAAATCGCGAATCAGCGCACCCCGAAAACTCACAATGCTGGGCGCATAAGGTGCAATAAATACCACACGCCGCTCAGCACTGCCTTTCCTTCCTAACTGTTCTTGTCTCACGGCCCCCAGTAGAGCGGTTTTCATCAGTGAATGCCCTCAATAGACACATCTGCATGGCAGGCTCATTTCTGGTCTGCTCGGCTATTTTCCTCGCAGACGCGCTGGTACATCATACAATACTGTCGCGCAACAAAGTTCGGTTGCCATGCCTCTGGTAAGGAAACTTCACGCCCTATTGCTTCAAGGATACCTTGGGCTAAGGCGTCGGGATTATTGGGCGGGACCAGCACACCTTTTATCTGCCGCACCTGTTCTACCAGACCGCCCGTGGCTGTTGCCACTACAGGCACGCCAAACGCAGCGGCTATCCAGGGCACAGACGATTGGGATGCCTGAATGTAGGGCATAACACAAACGGAAGCGCGTTGGAACAGCTGCGCCACTTCCCGTTCAGAAAGAAAGCGTTGGTGAAGCTCAAACAGGTCGGGTTGCGATACGATACGGCGGTACAGTGTTTTAGGCAGCTTGCCTGGTCCAGCGATAGCGAAGCGGAGACGCCCCCGCAATCGCTCAGCGGCTTCCACCAGAACAGGAATGCCTTTATACGCTTCCAATCTCCCAAAAAAGAGGGCTAATGGCTCGCGAGCGATGTTCGGCTGTGCATATCGTGTGAAGCTCGATGCATCTGTGCAGAGCGGGATAACGAATAGACGCGCTGGTTCGACACCAAGTTGATACATCAATGTGGTGAAGCATTCCGAAAAGATATGAATATGGGACGCCAGTTTCCATGTGTGCTTGCCCACTTGATGAGTAACAGCAGCTATAGCGTTGTCTGGATGAGGCTCTGGATCGTGGACACTCACAATAAAGGGTTTCCTCAATTCACGCTGTGCCCAGCGCGCCCAAAGCCAGCTGGACGGATAACCCTCGCTATTGAAGAGGTGGAGCACATCGGGACTAAGCTGACAAATTTCCAAAAACCGCCGTCGTGCCCAGATTGGGCTAAGATATGCTATTAACTTACCAGATGCCTTTGCCGAGATTGGATAGGCATGCACCGCGCAAGGCACGGTCTCCCTATTAAATGAGGCGGGCAAATATAGCGTTATCTGCTCTGGCTTAGGATAGTAGCGCGCCAGCGCTTTTAGATGGTAGCCCATCGCCCCGCGAACCGCAGGGCATATTATGACGACGCGCATAATTGCAGTTCCCTCCTCAAGCCCACTGGACGCAGGAACCAGCGCTCATAGAACCAGACGCCAACTACATAAATGAATGTTGTAAAGAGCAACGCTTGAACACTTGTGCGAATGAAAGTTGATGCAAGTACAGTAAAAAAGAAATAAACAAGACAAGCGTGTGGACGCTTACTGAAAAAATTGATTGCAAAGTTTAAAATTATGCCATAAAAGAACAAGTTAATCACTCCACCGAGCCAGCCGAACTGTACAAGCCCCTCTCCCCAAGGAGTGAAGGTATGAACCGCAATATAACCGTCTTGAACCAAGCTCCCAAATAAATGGATCGTCCATCGTGTTTCAAAAGAGGTCTGTGGCTTTGCCTGCCAGAGATCCCTGGGGATTAACGCTAACAGTGAGTAGTAATAATAATTTGCTCCATATTCCAAGACAATCTCCCCTTCCAGGTACCGCTGCCAGAGATGGTAAAAGCTATGTAGAACCTGCGCTTCCTCAGCCAGTCTATCGGAAACTGTCCAAGCAAAAGGATTTCCACCCCGCCATCCATGCAAAAAGGTCAGCGCGAGAGGTGCCCCTACCAGAATCAAGAGCAGAAGTAGCATGTTGATCCGGCGAATGGCATAATGATAATATGCAATAGGAATTGCTAAGTTCATGAGGATGGGAATGCGTGTAGAAGTAATAAGCAAAATTGATAAATTTATGACAAAATATATTATAAAAGCTGTTAAGAAGCGATGTTGTTGAAGCAAAGTATATATATACATTAGTAATATCAAATTGAACAAATACATCATGATAACGGGTAGTGCTCCAAGCCCCTCTGCTGCCACCTGCGCATGGCGATACACGACGCTCAGTGCAAGCATTTCGTGTAGACTTAGTCCCAGCCCTCGCAGACGCTGCAGAATCGTCAGCGCAATAATGAGCAGAAACCCACCCACAAGAATCGATGCAAGTATTCCGGGATAGCGCTGCAACCTTGCGAGCGAGAGCGCGAGGCTTGGTAGACGCAGCGACGGGAAACGCAGACGCAAATGCAGCCCTATGTAATAAGCTATCAGACCACTCCAAATATACAAACAAAAAAGTAGCTCCTCCATTCTGCTCTGATGGGGAAGAGGCGCAGCGAATGATCCCAAACCTAGCAAGGCGAAGATCATTAAGTCGCATAAGAAGTAGGGGCTGAGCACATTAAATCGCCAGCCGCGCACCCATAACCAGAGTTGATGCCCGATCACCAGTAGCGCTACACCGACAAAGAGCATTACTCTTTCCTCCCCAGTGCGTGAAATGCCCCTATCAGTGGTTGCACTAATGACGATTGCTCAAAGCGCAACAGCTCAGGCGATGAGGGGTGTGTTCGCGCCTGCTGTTCCCACTGCTGAAAATCGGCTTCGGTAAGCTGACTAAAAAACTCTGTCAACGCTTTCCATTCGTTGGGCACATAACGAACGCCGGGAAACGACTTTAGCAACTGCCAGGCAGGATCGCTCGCCTCTGCTGTTTGATATAGATACAGGATTGGTCGCCCTGATGCCAGATACAGAAATGTTTTGCCCGGTAGCTGATAAGGGCTTTTGTTGCCGACAAGGGCCAAAATACCTGCATCACAGATATAGCGAATCGAATCGCGATAGGAGACGCGCCCCGTGAACTCGATATTACTCATGCCCAGCTGTTGCGCTGCGATTTGGAAGCGGCAGCTGGTATCACCAACTATCTGCAGTTGGAGTTCGAGTGAACCGCGTTGATGGGCTAAAGCCCTAATCAATGGGATGAGGTTTCTTGCTCGGCGGCTAGCAGCGCCGACATAGGCTACACGGATAGGCGAGTGAGCAGGCATCCATTCATAAGGAGCAAAGTCTTTCTGGCGATAGCCATAAGGAATTACAAGGCTGGGCGGCAGGCGATTGCCCCACCAGCGCCGATATGCTTGCTGTACCGATTCGGTCGTCCAGATAAGCAGATTTGCTTGGGGCAATGTGCGCCGCTCCAACAGAGTGTTTTGCAGTGCTTTGAACCAGGTATCTTTGTGTTGCCAATCCACCCAGCTCCAAGGGTCGCCCAGGTCAGCAACCCATGGCAGACCCGTTTCGCGCTTAAGTGCGGCTGCCGCCAAATGCGCCGTGCAACTGCCTGATGCCGAAAGGATAAGATTTGGCGGATATTTCTGAATGACTGTGCAGGCAAGAGCTAGGGCTTCATGTTCCCAACCGCGACGCGCATCTGGCGCGTACAGCCGATATGCCAAATTTCCATACAGATAGGCTTGCCTCCATTTGCCCTGACGCTTTAGTGCATCTAATTTTTGATCGAAGGCAGGCACAGGCGTACGCCACACACGCACCGAGTCGGGAATTAAAGCACACAAGGTGTCATCCGCCATCGTGGGAGCGACTTCAGCCGTGATTAGGTCGAACTCAAAGCCCAGATGCGCAAGCGCCTCAATCCAATAGGCGGAGCGTATGCTCTGCGACTCTGCGAAAGGGGGCAGACTGAGGCTTATCATCAAGATTCTCAATGCTACATCCCTCCCACCAGCCGAGTGTAGTCCTGGTAATAGCGGCGTGCTAAGTGGTGCCAGGTGTGGTTAACGGCATACTGAACCGCTTGTTGATGATAATATTCCCAGCAGCCTGTTTCGTACAGGACCCGCCGAAGTGCCTCGCGCAATGCGTCGGGGTTCTGGGGTGGAACAAGTAGGCAGACATCGCCTAATCCGCGATTCTGCCCCACCGCAGTTGCTATCACGGGCTTTCCATAACTGAGCGCATGATGCATCGGTCCACTGGCGCCCATGACGCGGGTGTAGGGCACGACCAGCACATCGCAGGCGCGTAGATAGGCATGCAAGCGCTCGTCAGGCAAGTAGCCGAACTCCAGCCGAATCTGGGGCGAGCTACCTAACCGAGCGTGTAGAGCAGTCAACTGCTGCGAATATTGGCTACCAAGAGCGCCGCGTGGCTCACCTGCTATCAGCAGGAGCAAGTTAGGGTCGCGTTCCACTAAGGGCACGATAGCTTCTATAAGATGGTGGAAACCTTTATCAGGACGCACAAAGCCGAAGGTGAACACCATGCGCTTGTTCCCTAAACCGAGCATCGCTTTGGCAGCGGGAATAGCGGATGGGGGGAGATTGTACGCCTCGCAGGGATGTGCCTCTGCATAAATCGGGAACGCCTCCAAACCCCACTCCCGCTGAAACTCGCGAATGAGTGGGTTTTCATCGCCTGACACCAGCGCATTGACCTGCGTTGCCACAGTGAGCAGATAGCGAAGGTAGCGTCGGTACAGTGATTCTAATAGGGTGCGCGCATGGTGCGAACGACCGCGCTCCACCGCCCACTGTGCAAAATCTTCACGCAGCCACAAGGAGTGCAGCGTTACAACGGTTGGCACGCCGCGCCGTCGCAACCACCGAAACAGATATAGCAGTGGCTCACCGCACACGCCACCGTAAAGCCCCTTGTGAGGCGCTTGAAAATGCACTACATCTGGGCGAAAGGTACGCAGAACCCGCCATAAATAGAGCGGCGCCAGATGGCGCTTAAAGCGATGATAACCGTAGGTGACACGCTGAATGGTGTAATGCGGCAGCGGCGATGCAAAGGCGGGAGCATCGGGCTGGATATGGGCATAAGCTACAAGCGGGTCGTGAACCTGCTCTGCTAAGGTGCGATATACACACCCTGCATAGTGAGCCTCTCCTTCTGGATTCGGAGGTATCCCACCTACAACTGCAATCCGCATCACTTCCTCCTTAACTGATGAGCTTCTCGTGGCACAGCCACTGGCGCAATCCCTCTTCTAGATCCACGGTAGGTCGCCAGCCCAGTATCGCCTGGAGTTTTGTGAGGTCGGCGCGCTGGTGCGGCTTGTCCACAGGACGCATGCGTGCAGAGTCTTGAACCACCGACAGGGGTTCGCCCAGCAGCCGGCTGATCACAGCCACTACCTCCTGTACCGAATATTCAATTCCCGTCCCCAGATTAAACAGCCCCAGTGTATCTGGGCGGCTGCCCAATCGATAAAGCCCTTCTGCCACATCTTGCACATAGATGTAGTCGCGCTTTGGATGCAGGTTACCAAGGGTTAGCTCCCGAACGCCCTGTTTAAGAGTGTTGATAATGTGTGGTAACAGGTGAGGGTTGGTTTCGTAAGCACCATAGGTATTGAACAGCCGTACAACCGTCGCACGGATGCCATATCGCCTCTGGTAGTAGGCGATCATTGTCTCACCATGCCACTTGGATAAACCGTAGATATCTTGGGGTTCAACAGGAGTTTCCTCACTCAGGGGGACATCCAGAGGCGGATAGATCGCGCCTGTGGAGGTAAACACCAAGCGGCTTATATCCGCCTGACGCATTGCTTCCAGCACAGAGAGCGTGCCCAGCACATTCACTTCGAAAGTCTCATAAGGATGCGCTTCGCAGAAGGGGATATAGTGCAGCGCCGCTAAATGGTAGACCACTTGCACTGCGTTACGCCGCATATATTCTACAAGCTGCGCTGTGTCGCGAATATCTGCTTGCACGAATTCGAAGCGTCCTTCCAGCTCCATTAAGTTTTCGATGCGCCCAGTAGAGAGATTATCCACGATACAGACGGCATGCCCTGCTTCGAGGCAGCGCTTTGCCAGCCATCGTCCGATAAATCCTGCTCCGCCTGTAATCAACACGCTATCCATAAGTTTGTTCTCCATAGGTGAAGCGAATCTTGCTATTCTGAATGCGGTGCCAGCCCTTGGATTCGGGTATCACCGCTACCATATCTGTCATTTTACCCCCCAGAGCGGTCTCAAGGTCGGCACAAGGTTCCAGTCGGAGCGAAGGAATGCCGAGCGCGTTGCGGTGAAAATACGGCATAAAGAATCGATAGCCAAACGCATCCAGTCGCTGTTCGATATCATTGGCACGATACCCACCTTTGGCAAGCACAGGGGGGTTAACCTCTATCCAGATCACTGGCTGCGACTGACTTAGCACCTGCTTCATGCCATCCAGTACAGGAGGTTCATAACCTTCTACATCGATTTTGACGAAAGCGATCTGCTCCCAGCGATTTTCGCCCAGAACTTCACGCACAATCAGGTCCACAGGTTTCGCTTGAACCCTTTCAAGCACGCTAACCTCGGACTTGTTATAGACGGACGAGTGGCCACATTCTTCGGGATTGAACCATATCTCCAGTGTGCTAGGTGCATCACTCGCTGCCACTTGGACAGCGATAATGTTGTTAAAACGGTTGCGTTCGATGTGACCAACGAGGCGTTCGAAGGCTACCCGTGTCGGTTCGATGGCAATCACGCATCCTGTCGAGCCTGCTCGGCGTGCCATATGCATAGAGATATATCCCTGATGTGCGCCGATATCCAGGCAAATATCGCCCAAATGAACGAGCTGCTGAATGCAGAACACGAGATGGCTTTCATAGTAGCCCATCATAACGGTGCGACCAAGCCATTCCTTTGGATCGATCAGCATCCAGAAACCTGCGGGCACTCGCTGCCAGCCGGTCTGTCCTGCCATTGCCCGAAGGCGATGGCGACGCAAGGTATGTACAATCCGCCGCGCTATCGGCAGTATCATGCTGCCCTCCTCCGCACACTTGCACCTAAACTATAAACCACATAGACTAAAGAAACGAGAAACAGAAGCGAATAGGAAGCAAAGTAAGCAATCCCTAAACTCAACACTCCATGTGGCAACATCGTCCATGTAGTGCCAATAAACACCATAGCCCAAAGTGCGTTGACCATCAGTCCCTGCCACAACCGTCCTATTGCAAGCATAGTATACCCCAGTACACCGCACAGGGCAGTCATCACACTCGAGGCTATGAGCAGTCGGAATGCAAGCGCTTCTGCGCCAAAGTTTAACCGATACAAATGCATGATGGGATCCGCCGCTACCATAAGGAATAAGCAGGGAAGCCCCGTTACGAGGAGATTAATCCACAGGCTAGCACGCACAAGGGCTGTCAAACGCCTCAGCTCCCCCTGGCTCCAAAGATTTGCCAGAATCGGCATTATAGATTGACTAATCTGTACAGGTAAAAAGAGCAGCATGGTTTTCCAGTGATTAGCCGCGTTGAACACCGCCACCTGCACCAGTCCGTTCGGCAAGCGTGCCAACAGCATGCTCCCCAGCCATATCGTGATTGAACCTAACACTGTGGACAGAAAGGATGGCAAAGATACATGTATTAGCACTTCGTAGCCAGTTCTCAAGCGGGCACGATGTAAGGTGATGGCGTATTTGCGAAGCCGGTGTGCTACGAGACCGCCGCCTACGCCAACTACCAGAAGACTGGAGAGGGCAGAACCCCATACTGCACCGTTCAACCCACCCACGAGCGCTCCCAACACCATCAGCACAGCAAGAATAATCCCGCGCAGCGCGTTGAGAAACGCATTTTCACGGAATGCCTCGAAACCCGCCAATAAGCTTACCTGCAAAGCCAACACACCATTTGCAAACACAGAAAGCGCAGTAATTTGCATCGGTACTTGCAATCTGGGATCTATAAACCAGGTAAAACACATCCATGGAGCCAGCAAGAATAGCCCAGCCGCAAGGACAAAGGTAACAGCTGTTCCTGACAGTGCCACTGCACTTACCAATTCGCCCAAACGCTTGGGGTTCGATTCGCGCAATGTTGCCGCTGTGCGCGTGAGCGTCCAGCCAAAGCTGGGTGCAATGAAAGAGACCAGCAGATTTAAAGTGAGCTGGATTATGCTTAACCGCCCAAATTCCTCCGCGCCAAGGATCCGAGCGGTCAAGATGGAAGCCACAAGAAATAGCGCTTGTACTGTTCCCGTCCCCAGCGTTGACCAGCTAATTGCGCGTATCACGCGCCGCTTAAGCGGGGTGTCGCCCAGCAAAGGGGGGCAGAGCCTTCGCTTAGCATTTGCCATGCTGGCTTAGATAATACCTGGTTGCTGTCCAAGAAAGCCCTCGCGAACTTCCTGTGCCGAGGTATTCAGGTGCATTCACAATGCAGAAGTATCCGTAGCAACGGGGAAATTGCGAGGGGTTTGGTTCCCGTAGACGGGTATAATCGCTTAGTGGAGGAGATTAGCCCATGCCGTATGTGATATGCGAACCGTGCATTGGTGTTAAGGACAAGTCCTGTGTGGCGGTCTGCCCCGTCGATTGCATCTACGAAGGGGAAGACCAGCTCTATATCAACCCTGATGAATGTATTGATTGCGGTTTGTGCGAGCCGGAGTGCCCAGTG
>JBCNVA010000012.1:0-3388 GCA_039630445.1 Armatimonadota bacterium | reverse complement strand
GCTCTCATCCTCGTAGCTATCTACCGCTTTGGTGCGCCATGTATAGTTGCCGGGCGCAAGTGCCTGATTGCTGGGCACGGTGAAGCGCACCTCACTGCCACTGGCGACCACCGCGGTTTCGAAGCTGAGCGTTTGATTATTGCCTACAATCTCGATCACGGCGTACACTGGGTCGTTATCGGCGTCGTTCAAACGCAGGTGGAAGGTGGGCGTGCTGCTAAGCGTGGCGTTATCGGCTGGCTCCAAGATGACAGGCTTGCCTGGAGGGCGATTGGCAATCGTGAGGGAGCGGGCCGTACTCCATGCACCCATCGCTCCGTGTTCATCCATTGCTCGCGCCCGCCAGTTATAGTCGCCCGGCGTCAACGGCTGATCCGTCGGTATGGTGAGGGAAACAGTCGAGCCACTGGTGACCAGCCCCGATTGATAGGTGCGGGTGCGATTGTCGCTCCCTGAAATCTCCAGAATGACCTTCACGCGGTTGTTGTCTGGATCGCTTGCCTGAATCTCGAAGGTAGGCGTGCGGTTCGTCAGGCTGGCATTGTTCGCCGGATTGATGAGCACGGGCGCATCGGGCGGACGATTGGGCGAACCCGACACCACGGCATACACCAGCCCATCCTCACCCCCAGTAAGCATCGTTTGACCATCAGGGGAGACAGCCAGCGCGTAGATAGGCATCCCATGGGCGTTCAGCTGGCGCTGCATTGTACCCGTGTTGGCGTCCCACACACGCACCGCACCATCCCAGCAGGTGGTGACGAGCAAAGAGCCGTTCGGCGTGTACGCCACGCGCGAGACGACATCCTCGTGGGGAAGGGTGATAGATGCGGTGCCAGTTGCGACATCCCAGACTTGTGCCATGCCATCTACCCCACCAGAAGCCAGGCGCGTACTATCAGGCGAGAAGGCAAGGTGGGTGATAGCCCCTGAGTGGGCGCTAATCGTGCGTGTTAAAGCCCCGGTGCTGGCGTTCCAGAGCCGAATGGTGCCAGTGGAATCGCCAGTTGCGACCAGCGCGCCGTTGCCAGAGAAGGCGACCGCCGTTGCTCCACCCGTATGACCCGATAAGGTGCGGCGGAGTGTGCCTGCAGGGACATTCCAGAGCTTGACCTCGCTATCCACGCTTGTGGAAGCCAGCACTGAACCATCAGGCGAAAAGGCGAGCGACTTGATCTCGGCATTGCTTGCACTCCACTGATGCACAACGGTACCGCTGGGCATCGAACGCAGATAGATTGTGCCGTTCCAGTCGCCAGTTGCCACAAGGGTTCCGTTAGGTGACACGGCGAGCGCAAGAATGGGCGCACTTTGGGTAAGGGTCTGTTGATGCGTACCGTCGCTCGCATTCCAGCGCTGAAGGACGGCATCGAAACCTGCGGAGACAACTGAACCACCAGCGACAAAACCGACGCCATAAATCGTGTCTACGGGCGTGATGAGGGTGCCTTGAGCAGAACCGTCTGACACGCGCCAGAACCGCACCACACGCTCGCCACCCCCGGAGGCGAGGCGTGTCCCGTCAGGTGTTAGCGCCAGGCTCAGTACCTCGCGCCCATGCCCTGTCAGCGTATGAACCGTGCTGCCATCTGCAGGGTTCCATATCCGAATGGTGTTATCCCAGCTTCCCGAAACAAGCCGCGTGCTATCGGGAGTGAACACGAGGCTACTCACGATGTCGCTATGTCCACTGAGCGTGCGCTGCCAGCTGCCGTTGGCTGCCGACCACAACTTAATGCTCCAGTCGCCGCTGCCTGTGGCAAGCATTGCCCCATTCGGGGACCAAGCAACAGCGTGGATTGGAGCCAGATGCGCATCGATGGTGCGGTCAAGCGAGCCTGTGCTGACCTGCCAGATTCGGAGCTTGCCGTCCCAGCTTCCTGTCGCCAGTTGCTGACCGTTTGGCGAGAAAGCGAGGCTGGCAACTGCTCCCTCATGCCCGCTAAGGGTGCGCACCGCGGCGCCTGTGCTGGCGTTCCAGAGTTTCGCGTTGTTGTCCGCACCACCTGTTGCCAGCAGCGTGCCGTCGGGCGAGAAAGCGACGCAGAGCGCACCCCCCGTGTGGGCATTAATCGTAGCGACAATTGCTCCCGTATCGACCTGATAGAGCCGCACAGCCCCATCATCGCATGCCGATGCCAGACGCTGACTGTTAGGGGCGAAGGCAATCGCGTTCACCTGCGCCACGCCGTCCTGCAGGAGGCGCTCAAGGCGCCAGTCACTGGTGCGATAGAGGGCAATCCGTCCGCCCAGTGTCGCCGCTGCCAGATACTGTCCGTTGGGGGAATAGGCGATTGCCTGACCACTCAAAATCGGCTGGCGCCACAGGATGTCACTCTGTGCCCAGCTCACCGCCAGCCCCAATACCACCAGAGAGAGTGCCAGTTGCTGTACCCGTTGCATCCCGTGCCGATTATCGGCAGGGGAGCTGGCAATTTTGATAGCCTGAAGGGATTGGCTGCGTGATGCGAGCCGCTACTTTTTGCCTCTGCGTCGGGTGTTGGAGGTGGTTTTGGATGGGGGGCTTATGCCCGATGCGCGGCTCAGCCGCTGCCATTGCTTCTCATCCAATAACTTCACCGAGCCATCCAGAAAGGCAACCCATCGCTTCTTCGTGCGCTGATCGGGCTTCTGCTGATAGAATACAATCGTTGTGGATCGGTTTTGAATTGCGTTTAGCGACTTGAGAGACAAACTGGCGTTAATCCCAAAGCGAGTCTTGTTCACCGGGTCAATAAATACATTTTGTTGTCTCACATAGGGCAGTAGCGCGAACTCGAAACGGATAGGGTCATTCATCGGGGGCAGTTTATCGTTGTAGTCGCTGGTGTACATCAGCAGGGCAACGGTTAGCTGGCGCAGGCGGGCATCGGGAGTTGACGGCGCGGGCGGCAGTCCAACCGCCATAGGCGTTATCGGACCGCCAGCAGGTCCGCCAGGGGCAACAACCACAAAAGTGTTTGCAGAGGAGGTGCGTGGCGGCGCCACTGCGGCGGCGCGTTTGTGGGCAAGATGTTGTGCCCCTGTCCGTATCCAGCTCAGCAGCAGCACTACCACAATCGCGACCGCAATCATCAACGGCAGCAGTTCCTTCAAACCGCGCATAGCCTCCAGCCTCCGTCCAGATAGTTTACCTTCCTCTTGGCTTTTTAGGGGGCTTCATAGCGGGCTTGGGTGGTGCCGGTTTGGGCTTGGTGACCGATTCGAGCCAGTCACCGATGATTTTGAGCGCTTCGGGATTGAAGGTCTCCTCAATTTTAGCGTATTCAGCGGGCAGCCCCGTCTCGCTTTTCTGGAACAGGTGGTTCAGTCTGGGCAGTTTGCGCGTGGTAACCTGCTTGTTGCCGCCCGCTTTGAGTGCCTTTTCGATGGCGGGCAGGTTCTGGTC
>JBCNVA010000119.1:0-6868 GCA_039630445.1 Armatimonadota bacterium | reverse complement strand
GCTGAAGCCGTTCCTTAGCAAACCAAGCCCGCCTCCGCGGGCTAAAAACAGCCGACGTCGGCATCAGTAATACCAATCGCCTTATCAGATGCCGTGTTATCGTCGGCGGGGACGCCGACGCTACGCAGGGTGCATTCGTAGCGTTGGCGTCTCGCCGACGACATCACGGCGTTTGTTCTGCCAATCGGTGCAACAAAGCCGTCGCCCTCTCAGGAAAAAAACCCTGAAACCCTACAGGTTCGCTCGCCCAGTGGTATGGAAAGACGGGAATGGCAGTAGAGGGCGTTCAGGGCTTGAGCACCTGCCCCGGTGCGGGGCATGGAGGTCTATCATGCGGGTTCCAGCTGTGAGTCAGAGGGGCTTTACGCTTGTTGAGATTATGGTCGTGATCCTTATTCTGGGCATTCTGGTGACGCTTGCGCTGCCCAGCTGGATGAACGCGCGTGCGCGGGCGCAAGCGCGTACCTGCTCAGCCAACCTGCGCCAGATTCAGCGGGCGAAGGAGCAATATGCGCTAGTGAACCGCTTGCCCAACGGCGCGCCTGTGCAGATGAGTGACTTGGTGCCCGATTACCTGCAGGACGAACCGTTCTGCCCCGCTGCAGGTGGTGCCTCCTACACAGTCAACGCCATCGGCACAGACCCGACATGTCCCACCGGCTTGCCTGATCACACAGTCGACTGGGGAGGTGGACCGTAGTGCGTTGTCAGCAAGGCTCAGCATTTGTGGAAATGCTGATAGCGATTCTGCTCGTCGCGTTGCTGGTGCTGTCGATCACCGCCGTAACGCCGATGACCACCCGCATGCAGACTCAAGCCCAGCAATACAGCTATGCCACCAACCTGGTGCAGACTGTGCTGGAGCGCATTCGCACGCTGGACTTCAACCAGATTACCTTTGAGGGGCTGCAGCAGAACGGATTGGCGCAATCGCTGGTGCTGAATGAGCCGAACCGTTTTGTCGCGAGCTTCACCACCATTTCGGTGCCCGGCGGTGGCACCCTCAATCTGACCACGAACCTGCGCAACGCCACGGGCACCATCGAGGTGGTCAATCTGACCACGAACAACAACATCTCGATCGGTCTAAAGACCGTTTTTGTGACGATACGCTGGCAGGAGCCGCGTACCGATCGATGGCAGCAGGTCCAACTGGCGACCAGCATCGCCAGTTTGCAATAAAGCGTTTGGGCTGGTTAGCCCAATCAAAGTTTCAGGGGAGGGAGCACCGATGCGAAGGAAACACCGCCGCCTACGCGGCTCGATGGTACTGGAGCTGGTCATCGCCAGCGGACTGTCGGTGATAGTGATTGCCCTGCTGGTGATGGCAGAAGTGAGCGCGCTGCGCGAATACCAGCGGGCGCTGGCACGCAACGCCGCTAATCGTGGTGCTTATAATGCCCTGCGTGAGGTGCGGAGCCTCGTGCAGCAGGCGGTGCAGGGGTCTGTGAATGCCAGCGGGACCCAAGCCACACTGCTGCTGCCCCAGCGCGATGCCAGCGGCGCGATCCGACTGCCCGTGCAACCCGATCACGCCAACCCCGTGCAGCTCACCGTCAATTTTGCGACGGGCACGCTAACCGTGACTGCTGGTGGTGTTTCGCGCGTGCTGCTGACAGGTGTCCTCAACCGCACGCCGCAGGGTGCGCCCTATAACCCCTTCACGCTGACCGAGTATGCGCCGGGCGTGCAGGCGCTCCATGTTCGGCTCTGCGTACAACAGGGCAACATCAGGACCGCTTCCACCGCATGGTTTGAGGAGACCATTCTGTTGCGCAATCCAGTAAGTCCATAGGTGGGCAGCATCCTGCAATCACCTATCTTGCTGCTTGCCATAGATGGGGAGGGAATAGCCATGATGAGAAAACGGCATCGACAGCGGGGCAGTACGATGGTTACGACCCTCATCACAGGGGGGTTAGCAATCGTGACCTCAACCGCCTATCTGCAGATGGCAACGCAGGATCTCCGCACCGCTAACGCGCGCCTGCGTGAGGTCATCACCCAGAATCTGGCGGAGGCAGGGTTGAACGCCTCTATGCAGCAGCTCTGGCGCGAATTCAAAGTGAGCCAGCGGTTTGATAGCTTCGATAGCAGCCTGCGCAACGCCACGCCGAGCAACCCGGCACGCACTTGGAACGGCGTCTTAGGCGCTGTGGGCAACTATACTGCCTCCGTGATTGGCTATCAGCAGGTCGATTCGTACACGCGGCGCATCACGCTGCGTGCCATCGGCTGGCAGGACCGCAACGGCAACGGGCAATTGGACCGTGGCGAGCCGCGTCAGGTGATGGATCAGACCTTCGACCTGCAGCTCTCGCGCTCCGGGGTGTTTGACTACGCCTACTTCGTGAACAACTACGGCTGGATGTACGGCTTCGATAACGAGCAGCTGGTGGTCAACGGCGATATGCGCTCGAATGGCGATTTTGAATTCCGCTATGGACGCCCAACGATTAACGGCACGATTATCGCCGCTGCGAATGAGAGGCTCACTCCGCGCGCGAATGGTCATATCATCGTGCAGAACGGTATCGCCCCACGCCAGTGGGACACTGCCACCTATATCGCGCGCATCGCTTCCAACCATCGCGGGCAGGCGCCCTACATGCGTCAGGGCTACTCCGTCTCAGTTCACGGAGCGATTGGCAGCAGCACCTTTAATGAGTGGCGAGACTATGTGTACGAAGCTGTGGGGCAAATGGTGGGCGGCTTGCCCTTCGGCGCGGTGCTGGCAGATGCGCGGGGCACACGCCGCTTCGACGGCACAGTGCTGGACACCCGCCCCACGCGCGAGATGGTGCTGCCCAACCTGAACGACCTCAACTTCTACATTAACCTGTCGCGGACTTGGCGCGACCCGCGCGCGACCTATCGCGATGGCACGGCGAACCCCTACTACAATCAGGAAGCCTTCGTGGAGGTCTGGAATCCCACCACGCGGCGTTATGAGCGCATCTCCACGAACGGGGTGATCAACGGCAGCGTCGCGCTGATCGGCTATCGGGACTACCCCATCCGCATCCACGGACCCGTCACCGTGACGCAGGATATCGTGATTCGTGGCTATGTGGAGGGGCAGGGCACGCTCTATGCAGGGCGGAATGTGCATATCGTGGGCGACATCATCTACAAGAACCCACCTGATTTTCGAGGCAGCAACTTCAACAGCGTGCTGAACTCGGTCGAGAAAAAGGATGTGCTGGGGCTTGCCGCGCGGGGTAGCATCATGATGGGCAATACCCGCCAATTTAGAGATCCCTACCCGCTGCGCTACATGACGCCCCCCTTTACGCGCGGACGCTACGACGAGGACGGCAACTGGATCCCGCCTTTCAACGCCTTGGAGCGTGACGAGACGGGACGCTTCCGCTATCAGTCCGCCTACGGCGCCGCCGACCAGAGCGACATCGAACGGCTCTCGCTGCAAATCGACATCGACCAGAACGGCACCATCAGCGCCGACGAGCGGGGCATTTCGCGCATCGATGGCATTCTGTTCACGAACTTTGTTGGGGGCGGAAATCTCGCCACCGACGGACTGGGCTTGACCATCAACGGCACAATTATCGCCAAGGACGAGGCGATGGTGCTGTGGAGCATCCCGATGTGGTTCAACTACGACTGGCGCATCCGCGAGCGCAGCCTTGATGATACGCCGCTCATCAATATCGAGCTGCCGCGTGTCGCCTCCATACGGCGCATGGCATGGCAGCGGGTTTATTAAAACCCCCTCCTACAGGTTCCCCCTAAGGGGGAACCCATTAAAGAAAAAATCGGTTCCCCTTGCTCGCAGGGGGAACCTTGTGGAGGGGGTTCCCACGCAAAAGATGGGGAGGTGCCAATCGATGAGGCGATACTTGATCGAAGTGAGCCTGATGGCGACACTGTGCCTCTGGCTGAACGGCTGGGGCATCATCTCGGAGGGGCGCAAACCCCATGAACGCCCCGACTGGTGGAAGCCGTATGAGAACGCGGCACCCATCCAGCCAGCACCCCAGGTGGTGCCGCCGCAGGGCGGCGTGCCCACGGTGGTGGAGGAAGCCGTCACGCGCAGTGCGCCTGCTGGTGTGCCTGAGACCCTCGTGGTGCAACCGCAGAGCGGAGGCGCAGCCTCTCGCCTGCCGACAACGATCGACGGCATGCAGGTGATGGAGCAGGCGACACGCGAGATAGAACACCAGCGCAGGGCGCTCTGGCAACCGTTCGCGCTGTTTGGAGGGTTCCTACTGCTGGGAGGCGGCGCGGTGTTCGGTCTCCTGCGCTGGCTGAGCCAGCAAGTGCCTGAACCGCCGCGCACGCGCCGCCGACGGTACTAAAATCGCTCGCATTTCAAGTGCTGTCATCGTCGGCGGGGACGCCGACGCTACGAACACGCTCTGGGTAACGCCGTCGGCGGGGACGCCGACGCTACGAACGCACCCTGCGTAGCGTCGGCGTCTCGCCGACGACCTCACGGCATTTGCTCTGCCAATTGGTGTAAAAACCGCTCGCGCCCGCTGGTCAACACAGGCCCGACGGGCGCAGGAGGCAACGCCCGCACTGCCAGCGCCAGTGCGATCACCATATCATCGTGGAAGCCGCGCGCCGCGCCGAATCGCACCCCAGCGGGCGTTGCCCCCACCTCAAAGTGATACAGCTCCTGCAGCAGCGCCAGATCGGGCAACAGCTGCAGCCGACCCTGCTCCAGCATGAGCGCCAGCCCCTCCACCAAGCTCTGCTTGACCGCAGGGGTAAAGTGCAGTCCCTCCACCGGGATTGGCACGGCGTGCTGCAGCGCTTCGACCAGCGGGTCGCCGAGGCCCGTGCGGTCACACAGCGCCTTCTGCACGCCATGCTGCTCCATGAGGCGGGCGAGGGTGTCCACCTGCTCCGTCCACGCCAGTCCCTGCCAGCGGCGTACCGCCAGCATCCGCGCCGCCTGCTGACTGCCCTGCAGGATTGCCACCGCCGTCGCATCCTGATAGCGTCCCCAGTCGATACCCGCACCAATCAGCCCCTTCGGTTCAAGGCGTAGCAGCAGCGCCCGATCGACCCATTCAGTGCGGAACACCTGCCCCGCATCATCGAGAAACGCCGCGCCGTACTCCACCTGGAACTGGCGCTCGCTCATCCACCTTGCCTGCATCTGCAGTATGCGGGGCGAGAGCAGCGGGTTCTGCCACGAGGGACTGCGCAGGCTCCAAACCTGCTCGCGCCCCTGCTGCCCCTCCAGGTAGAGCCGATAGAAGTAATTTTTGCCGCGCGGGGTGGAGACCAGCGCGAGCCGCCCACCCGTGTCGCTGAGCATCGGCATCAATACCTCCATCACGACTGATTCGGGCACATAGGCGGCTTCATCCACCACAATCAGGTGCGCCTTGCGCCCGCGCAGATAGAGACCGCCACGCACCGCGGAGCGTGCCCACAGGCGGCTTGACCCCAGTGTCAGCACGGGCGCGGGCGTCCGACGCACCTGCGGCGTATGACCCGCCTGACGCAGCAGACCCGCCACCCGCTCAAAGGGGATCAGCGCCTGTTCCAGCGAGGGCGCAACCAGCAACACCATGCGCGGGGCAGGCTCCAGCAGGGTGCGCGCCACCTCGACCGCCAGCACCTCCGTCTTGCCCCATCGCCTGCCACACGCCAGCACGCGAATGGGTGCACGCGCCTCCAGAAACGCCCGCTGACCCGCATGGGGATACCAACCGGCAATCAAGAATCCACCACCCCTGCAGAGGGAGCCACCACAGGGGCAAATGGACAACCTTGAACACCGTGATGTCGTCGGCGGGGACGCCGACGCTACGCTTGAACCGTAATAGCCTGATTAAATGCAAAGTGCGCCCCAGAGCACTGGGGCGCAACCTTGCGCACATCGGGTCGGGGCAGCTCCCGGATGCATCCGGGGCTGCCACTTGGTTTCGCGGGGACTTACGCCTTGCGGCGTCGGCGCAGCGCCAGCAGACCCACCAGACCCGAACCCAGCGCGATCATGCTGGCTGGCTCAGGCACAAGCAGAGTGATGTAGATGCGGTCTCCGTAATCGGAGCTGGGGGTGCCATTCGTACCGAAGTTGGTGCGCACCGTCACGCCCTCCGATCCGATGAGGCTACCGTTGCCTTGCTCGTCAAAGCCAGCCAGGCGGGTCGGACCCAGCTCCCAGATACCCGCTATGGTAGGAACCTTCAGCCGGAAGTAGCCGAACACCAGCTCCTCCGTGTCCGAGGTACCCCCTGGCACCAGGATCTTGTAGGCGGCGCCCTCGTTGGTCACAAGGGGGAATCCAGTGTCACTCGGGCGAACCGAGTTCGCGCGGATGACACCAGCACGCTTGACTTGTTCAGTATATCCGCGACCTGATGCTTCTCCAGTCCATGCGGAACTATCGTCGATCACATCGAAGCCGTAGGTGGTGTAGTTGGGGTTATTCCCGTGTGCGTTGGACTGGCGGGTGAGGTCGAAGAAGGCGTTGATGATCGCCCAGGCAGTGGCGCCACCAAATCCGGGCGCGAACTTCGCCTTGAAGTAAGCATAGAGAGTTTCACCAGGAGAGGCAATAAACTCTATCGTACCAGTATTATCATCGCCCCAGACGATAGTCGGATTGGGCCAACCGCCTTGTCTACTCAGCCCTAACCAGAATCTCGACTGGGCGAGAGCGCTTCCTGTTAGAACGACGCTCAGTACGGTAATCGCCAAGATTTTGCTCGTACGCATCACACACATCCTCCTTTCTGAGGGTCGTTTGCCGTGTTCAGGGCAGACTGAAACGGCACTGCAGCGACTACGCTGCATCAACACATTGCAAATATCTCGGTGCGGGAGAGCAACGCTCTCCGCATCGCTGATTCTATTATACCCCAATTTCGGGGCTTTGCCAAGAGGG
>JBCNVA010000118.1:0-9611 GCA_039630445.1 Armatimonadota bacterium | reverse complement strand
GTGCAACGCGAGGGCGATAGCGGTGCGCCGATCGGGTTCCACCGCGATCACCTTCGTGCGCGCCTCCATAGGAACCCCTTCCAAAATCTGCTGCAGGATGCGCTCAGGCGGCTCGGTACGCGGGTTATCCGAGGTGAGGATGACACGATCCGCAAGCTCGGCGGCAATAGCCCCCATCAGGGGACGTTTGGTTGGATCGCGATCGCCGCCGCAACCGAACAGGACGGTGAGTCGGGACGGCTGCAGGGCACGCGCTGCCTGCAGCAGACGGCGCAGTGCATCGGGCGTGTGGGCGTAATCGACAATCACCTCAAAGGGGGCATCCAGGGGCACGCGCTCGAACCGCCCTGGCACGCGCTCCACCTGCAGCAGCCCTTGCTGAATGGCTTCAACGGGCAGTCCGAGGCTAAGCGCCGCCGCGATGGCTCCCAGCGCATTGTGCAAGTTGTAAGGCGCGCTCAGCCGAAGTTGTACGGGGAAGCACAGCGACCCTTGCTTGGCAACAAACCGAATGCCCTCTATACCAAACTCAATCTGCTCGGCACGAACCCGCGCGTCGGGATGCACCCCATAGGTCCAGAGGTCGCCCTCTGCCCGCTTCGCAAACCATTCACCCCATTCGGCATCGAGATTGATCACGGCGCGGAATGGCTTGCTCGACTGACGCGCTAGGTCAGTGAACAGGCGCAATTTGGCATGCGCGTAGGCTTCCATCGTGTGGTGATAGTCAAGATGGTCCTGCGTGAGGTTGGTGAAGATGGCAGCGTCGAAGCGGATGCCATCGGCGCGTCGCTGATCGAGCGCGTGCGAGGAGACCTCCATCACAGCGGCGCGTGCCCCGCGTCGCCACGCCTCCTGCAAGATTGCTTGGATTTCAAACGCCTCTGGCGTCGTGAGGGTGATCGATGGCGCGGCGGTATCGGGCAGGGCAGGGGAGGGGGGCAGCGTTGCGCCCAGTGTGCCGATCCGCGCACAGGGCAGCCCCGCCGCCTCGAAAATCGCGTGCATCAGATGGGCTGTGGTCGTCTTGCCGTTCGTGCCTGTGATGCCTACGACTATCAGGTGGCGGCTTGGGTCATCGTAGAACCGTTGGGCAAGGCGCCAAAGCGCCTCACGCGTGTTCTCGACCCATGCCCAAGCGGGCGTGCCAGACGGCACAGCATCCCGATTGCTCACAAGTAGCGCTGAGGCACCCCGTGCGAGGGCATCCTGTAGGAACTGATGCCCATCTTGCTGCGTACCCACAAGCGCCACGAACAGGTCGCCTGCCTGCACCTTGCGCGAATCGACCTGGATGCCCTGCACCTCCGCATCCCCGTGCAGTGTCCAGTGGATGTCGATCCCCTGTAGCAGCTCACTCAGCCGCTTCATGCGTGCCCTCCAATTCGTACGCCGCGCCTCCTAAAGCTGCCAGACCCACTGGATGGGTTCGACTTGGCGGATGGCGGAATTTTCCAGTACCAGATGAGAAACTGGGCGATTCGGCGGAAGGTCGGTGCGGCGACCTCGCCGCCATAGTAGCCATTTTGCGGTTCATCGGCAAGCACCATCACGATAGCACGCGGGTTGTCCGCGGGCAGAATGCCAAGGAAGGAAGCCACATATTTGCCGCGCACATAGCCCTGCCCTGGAATGGCTTTCTGTGCAGTGCCCGTTTTCCCTGCGATCCAGTAGCCGGGGATGCGCGCCTGCTCAGCCGTGCCTTCCTCCACAGTGCGGACGAGCGCGTGCAGTACCAGTCGCGCTGTCTCCGGCTGGAGCACCTGCGCGGTGCGGAGGTCCGTGCGTCCATAGAGCAGGTGCGGTTGCACCCATCGCCCTTCGTTGGCAAAAACAGTGTACGCTGCGGCGAGCGCAAGGGGCGACACAAATACGCCTTGTCCGAAGGCGAGGTTCGCTGCACGCAGGGCGCGTCCATAGCGCAGCCGATCGGGCGGATCGGTCCAGCCTACCCACTCCGCCGGCAGCTCGATCCCCGTAGGCTCCAGCAGGTGGAACTGTTGGAGTGCTCGATGGAGCCGTTCCAGCCCCATGCGCAAGCCAATTTGCGCGGAGGCGACATTGCATGAGTTGATGAGTACCTCTTCAGGCGTCTGCCAGCCGTGCCGGCGGTTATGCACGACACAACCGATGCGCTTCCTGCCCACGACGAAACGGCTGCTGCAGCCGAATCGCTCCGTGGGGCGAATAACGCCTTGGTCAAGCGCGAAGGCAATCGTGATCGGCTTGAGTGTAGAGCCAGGTTCATATAGGAAAGTGATGGCGCGGTTGCGCAATGGTTCCAGCCCACGCTCCAGTTCGCGACGTGTGTGGGGATCGAAGGTAGGGCGGTTGGCAAGGGCAAGGATTTCACCTGTACGCGCATCCAGCACGAGCGCGAGGGCACCTTTCGGCTTATGCTTGCGCCAAAGCTCATCTAACGCCTGCTCCACCGCCTCCTGAATGGCGATATCGAGCGTCAGGCGCACCGATTGCCCATCGACGGGCGTTTGGCGCACCCTAAGGGTTTCAGGAATAATCAATCCGCTTGGGGCGATCTCGCCCTCCTCGCGCCCGTTGATGCCTTGCAATCGTGCATCCAGGGTTTTTTCGACACCGCACAGCGGTTTGAGTTGGCTACCCTGTTCGCGGTTTTCCTCGAGGGTGGTCAGCCCGATAACCTGCGCAGCGAGGCGTCCCTCGGGCAGTTCGCGGGCAGGGATGACCTCTTTCATCAAGTGGGCGAGTCGCTCGCGCTCAGGGGTCTTGCGGTAGCGGTGCAGGAACGGCTCCGCGCGGTGTGGGGGTACAAAGGTGGCGACGCGCAGGTAGCGCAGGTTTCGCTGCTGCGCTTCTTGAATAGCGGCTTTGAGGCGATCCGCAGGGAGTCCTAATCCTTGCGCGAGCCACTGGGCGACGGCTTCAGGCTCCTGCACACTGCGCGGGTCTATCGCTATATGATAATGGAAAGCCGTTTGGGCAAGAGGGCGTCCCCAGCGGTCGAGGATGGCGCCGCGACGCGCCAGCAGGGGGCGTACACGCTCTCGCCGAACACGCGCCGCCTCACGCATCGCCTCTGCCTGCAGCACCTGCAGGTCAAAAAGGCGCCCGACGAGGAGCAGCCCTCCCAGTGTGAGCAGTCCGCTTGCCACAAGCAGGCGCCGCTGCTCCTGTTCGCGCCATCGAGCCTCGATGCCCGTTCGGATCCCTACTCGCCGATGTCGCATCGGGCTATCCTCCTGTTCCCTCGCCAGTGGCTACTTACCGCTTGCCACTTGCCACCTGCCGTTCGCTGCCTTGCGTATCTGGATGATCTGAGCGCTACGGGTCTCTGCACGCACCATGCCGTGTGCCTCCGCCCAGTGGCGCACCCACGGCTCGGCAGAGAGGGCGTTGAGCCGTGCACGCAACGCCTCGTTTTGTTGTTGCAGGCGCTGCGCCTCCTTTTCAAGCCATGCGCGCCGTGCGCTCTCCCAGTTGAGCAGGGCGATCAGAGTGAGATGGAGGCTGATAAAAAGCAGGCACAGACTGGTAGGTAGCGCTGCGCCTGTGAGCCAGCGTTTGGGCGGGCGCGAAGTGGTGTCAGCAGCGCGTGGCGTAGGAGATGCACTGCGCTTCGGCTTGTGCGGCAGGGGTTCTGCACGCGCGTTTTGGTTAGCCACCTCCGCTCTCGATCTCGGCAAAGTTTTCATCAGGCACCTCCCTGTCCTCTCTATTAGGCGACCCGCAGAGCCGCCCGCAGCTTAGCGCTGCGAGCCCGCGGGTTCTGACAAATCTCCTCGTCGCTCGGCTCTAACGGCTTGGGGGTCAGCACCTCCAGCAGCGGGCGTGCCTCGCTGGGCTGGATACGCCCACTGGCGACCAGTGCGGGCTGGCGCACGCTCAGATTGCGGAAGGCATGCTTCGCCGCGCGATCCTCTAAGGAGTGATAGGCAATCGTCGCGATCCGTCCGCCAATCCGCAGGCAACCGCAGATGGCTTCCAACGCTTCCTGCAATCGGTCCAGCTCGCGGTTGACCGCGATCCGAATTGCCTGGAAGGTGCGGGTTGCGGGATGGATACGCTTCTCCTGATACTTGCGCGGGATCGCCTCCAGCACAGCAGCCACCAAGTCGCCTGTGGTGTTCATGCGTCCTGCTTCGCGTCGTCGAATAATCGCTTTGGCGATGGCGTTTGCCCAGCGCTCGCCCCCGTATTCGCGCAGGATTCGTGCCAGCTCACCTACCGACACGCGCCGCAGCAAGTGTGCCGCTGTTTCAGGCTGCGAGCGATCCAGGCGCATATCGAGGGGCGCATCGTAACGGAACGCCAGCCCCCGCTCCGGGTCATCCAGCTGATCGGAGCAGACGCCCATATCGATCAAAATCGCGTCCACTTCCGAGATATTTAGCTCCTCCAGAATGGCTGGCAGGTTGCGGTAGTCGCCATGAACCAGGCGGAGCGTGACGGGTAGGTCGTGCAGGTTCTGGTAGGCGAGGTCGAGCATGCTTTCGTCGCGGTCGATGCCGATTAAGATGCCGTCGGGTCCCAGCTGCTCGGCGAGCGCGCGTGCGTGCCCGCCTGCGCCCACGGTGCAGTCCACGACCACACCGCCAGGCGGCGGGTTGAGCAATCGGACAACCTCGTTCAGCATGACAGGCTTGTGGCTCGCCATCTTAGATGTTCATCTCCACTGCAAGTTGCATTAGCTCGTCGCCGTTCTCCAGCTCGGCTTGCATGATCGTCTCGTAGCGCGAACGGCTCCAGATTTCGACCCAGTTGGCGCACCCGGCAATCAGCACCTCTGAGTTCGGCTCGATCTGTGCCCAGTCGCGCAGCTCCTGGGGAATGGCGACTCGTCCCTGACTGTCGGGCGTAACCTCGGTGGCGTAGTTATACAGGAATCGCTGCAGGCGGATTTTGCGCGGGTCGAACAGCACGCCGTCATCAAACTTGCTGCCGAGTCGCTGCCACTGGTCTGTAGTGAACACGAACAGGCAACCGCCGAAGCCGCGAGTGATGGTGAACCGCTCGCCCAGCATCGAGCGGAAGCGCATCGGGATCACGATCCGCCCCTTGTCATCCACCGCGTAGTAGCTTCCACCCTGAAACTTCGCCATGCGGTTTCACCACCGTCCGCCTGCGCGCCTGATTACCACCAAACTACCACTGAGTCTCCACCCAATCTCCACTGGGATATATTATAGCACATCGATGTGCGTTTGTCAAGGGTTTCTGCCCCACAAACCCCCAGATTTGGGCAAAATACCGCCAAATTCCCAAATATATAGGGGGTGAGGGTGTCAAGGGATCTCTCTTTGTAAGCGCAAATGCGTATCAGGTACAATCGATAGCGATGGAAGCGCAGGTTGTGTTGGTCAAGCAGGCGTATCAGATGCCCATCGGGAGCCGTTTGATCGTGCGGGGTTGGGTGCGCTCACGGCGCGATTCGAAAGGTATCTCCTTTATCGAGCTGAACGATGGGTCGCGCTTCAAGAGCCTGCAGCTGGTGGTGAATGAGGGGGTTGTGCCAGAGGAGTTATTGAAGCGCATCACCACGGGCGCATGCATCGCGGCGACAGGCGAGCTGGTCGAGTCGCCCGCGCCCGGTCAGCCGGTGGAGCTGCGTGTGGAGCATCTCCATCTCTATGGCGAGGCGGATCCCGCCACCTACCCCATGCAGAAAAAAGGGCACTCGTTCGAGTTCCTGCGCGAGATTGCCCATTTGCGTGTGCGGGGCAACACCTTCGGCGCGGTCTTCCGAGTGCGCAACGCGCTCGCCTATGCCATCCACAAGTTCTTTCAGGAGCGCGATTTCATCTATGTGCATACGCCCATCATCACCCCTTCCGACTGCGAAGGAGCAGGTGCGCTCTTCCGAGTCACCACTCTGGATATAGAGAACCCGCCACGCACGCCCGATGGACGCATCGACTGGAGCCAAGACTTCTTCGGCAGGCCCACCTATCTGACGGTGAGCGGTCAGCTCGAAGCGGAGATCTTCGCGCTGGCGTTTGGCAAAGTCTACACCTTCGGACCCACCTTCCGTGCTGAGAACAGCAACACGCCCCGACACCTCGCCGAGTTCTGGATGATCGAACCCGAGATGGCGTTCTACGAGCTGCCCGACAACATGCGCCTCGCCGAGGAGTTCCTGAAATATATCATTCAGTATGTGCTGGACAACTGCCGGGAGGATATGGAGTTTTTCCATCAGCGCATCGACAACACAGTGTTGTCCACGCTGGAGCATGTGGCAACTGCCCCGTTCGAGCACATCACCTACACGGAAGCAATTCAGATTTTGCAAAAAGCGGAACGGAATTGGGAGTTTCCACCTGTATGGGGCAGCGACTTGCAAACCGAGCATGAACGCTATCTGACCGAGGAGGCGTTCAAGAAGCCCGTCATCGTGACGGACTACCCGAAGGAGATTAAGGCGTTCTATATGCGCGTGAACGATGATGGGCGCACGGTGCGGGCGATGGATGTGCTGGTGCCGCGTGTCGGCGAAATTATTGG
Source organism: Armatimonadota bacterium (assembly GCA_039630445.1). Taxonomy (GTDB): domain Bacteria; phylum Armatimonadota; class Fimbriimonadia; order Fimbriimonadales; family GBS-DC; genus HRBIN15. The sequence goes on along the minus strand of JBCNVA010000118.1, from coordinate 3,131 downwards.
GGGCAGCCAGCGCGAGGAGCGATATGAGGTGCTGCGCGAGCGCATTCGCGAAATGGGGCTGAATGAGGAGGACTACTGGTGGTATCTCGATCTGCGCAAGTATGGTTCTGCGCCCCATTCGGGGTTTGGACTGGGCTTCGAACGGATGCTCATGTACATCACAGGCATGAAAAACATCCGCGATGTGATCCCCTTCCCGCGCACGCCGGGAAATGCCGAGTTCTAACCGCGCGTCTAATCGATGCGGGTTGCCAAGCCATAGCGTGTGGCGTCGGCATCCTGCGGATCAACTTGCGAGGGTAACGAGCATGAAGCAGGTGAGACGAAGGCTGAACTTTGCGCTGAGCGCACTGACATTGCTCATCTTGTGGGCATGTTCAGGTGGTGGAGGTGGTGGCATTGGCGGCGGTGGTGGCATTGGCGGCGGTGGCGGGGGCACACGCACGCTGCGCGTGGTGGGGACTCCTGCGGGCGCGCGGGTCTTCGTGAACGGCATCGAGCGCGGGACCGCCCCCCTTGACCTCAGCGACCTGCCCGCTGGCACACACCATATCCGTGTTGAAATCCAGCTGAGTAATGGGCAAATCATCGCGCAGGAGTTCACGATTGTGATGGGGGCACAACCTGAAGTCCGCTATGACCTCAACCGCTACCGCATCGAGACGAACCCTGTGCAGGTGGAGGTGTGGGTGGGGTTGCGGCAGCAGGTGGTGGCGACCATGCGCGACGCGAACGGCACGATTGTGGAGGCAAACTTCGTCTGGTCTATAGAAAATCCCAACATCGCGACCATAACAGGCAGCGAGCCGAACACACGCTTCGTGCAGGGCATCACGCGCGGCAGCACCCATCTCATCATCACCGACACGCGCACGGGGGTTAGCCTGCGTGTGCCCGTGACCGTGCTGGACTTTCCGCCACCCCCAGGTGGCTAAATAGGAACCTCCTCTCCCACGGTGTGGAAGAGGGGGTTCGGAGTGAGGGAAACCGAGCATGGCATGTCAGGCGGCGCGACGCCGACGACTAATTTAGGGTAGAATACAGCGGGCAGAGGAGAGGACAGCCGAACAGAGCCGCATCGCCCACCTGTCCATCCCCTGCACAGAAGTTCAGTTGCGACTCGCGAGCGCAGAACGGCGACGCGACCGTGGTTGGGAGGCGTCGAGCGTGACGGCAAACGCGGATCAAGTCAGCGAATGGGTCATCGCCGCGCAGCAGGGTAATAGCCAGGCGCTGGATCGCCTGCTGGAGCATTATCGCCCGCTGGTCTGGCGTTACTTGCGTGCGCGTCTGCGCAACGAGGAGGATTGTCATGACCTGACCCAGCAGGTGCTGCTTCGAGCTGCCCGCGCGTTGCCCTATACCACGCTGAAAGCCCCCTTCGAACACTGGGTGCTTCGCATCGCGGCGAACTGCCTGTGTACTTTCTACAGGAAAAAGCGAACATCCATGAAACCCTCTTTTCCGAGTTGCCCGACCCTGAATGGGCGGCGGAGGTGCAACAATCCCAGCAGGAAGCGAGTCTTGTCGAACAGGTGTCTGCGCAACAGACACGGCAGTGCCTGCAGCGAATTATCGAGCAGGTCTGCTCGACCGATGAGCGGCGGGTCATCCTGCTGCAGGAACAGGGCGAGCGCCTGGAGGCGATTGCGCAGATGCTTCGCCTCAATCCAAGCACGGTGCGCACGCATCTGATGCGTGGGCGGGCGAAAGTGCTGGCATATATTGTGCAGCATGAACCCGCGCTGGTGGGTGGCTCCGCAGCGATTGAACACGCGATAGAACGGCATCGTCGCGAGAGCAACTGGCGCGACCAACTGACCGTGAAGGAACTGGACGCGCTGCGCCACCCCGAGCGCAATCAGCGGTTGCTGCGCAAGGCATGCCTAAAAATCGCACGATTTCTGTGGATTGCACAGCTTCTGCCCTGAGCAGGACAACCCGAGGGAGGTACGAATATGTATGCACCGTCAACGATGCCACAAGCCGTCGATACAGAGGGTGGCATGCCGTCGCACCTGAGTACCGACCAGCTGCTCCAGCTGGTGGAGCAGGGACGGCGCTGCCCCCACTATCAGGAGTGGATCGATCATATTGTTCAGTGCGAAACCTGTCGCATGACCTATAAGTACTTACTGTCAGCAGAGGAGGCGGTTCGTGAGGCGCGTCGTCCTCCATGGCAGCGGTTGATGCGCGTCGGGGTGCCCGCTGTGGCGGTTGCAGCAGCAGCGCTGGCGGTCTGGTTTCTGCTGCGCCCGCTAAATCCACCTTCGCAGGGCTGGCAGAGCGCGATTCGGCAGGTTCAGGGCGCAACCTACGAGGGCGCGGTGCGTCTGCCCGAGTGGGCAGCGCGGGCGGTTGCTCGGTTGCAATCTCCACCCCCGACTGTGCGCTCAGGCGAGGCGATAACGAGCGAGATCCGCCTGCAAGTGCCTGACCCCGCGAACGAAGCGATAGCCACGCTGACGCCTCTGTTCCGCTGGCAAGCGGTTCTCGACGCGCAGGGCTATATAGCGACGCTGACCCCGCTACCTGTGGGTGAGTTGATCACCTTACAGGTGCAGGGCGTTCAGGCGCAGTTGCCATCTGGCATGCGTCTCAAAGCGGGTGCATCCTACCGCCTGCGCATCGAAGCGCGACTGCCTGGCGGGTTGCCCAGCAACAATCCCTTCTGCGACTATGTGTTCCGCACGCTGACACCTGCAGAGCAGGCACAGCTGGATTGGGCGCGCCAGCATGCGCGTCAGGCGCCCTACACCAGCGCGATGGTGTTCTACCAGCTGGGCTTCTATCGCGAGGCGCTGGCGACGCTGCCCAACGAGCCGTCCGTCCAGCGCTGGCGCGAGGCGATTGCCCGCCAGATTGCCCAGCGTACCTATACGGAGTAGGGGCAGACCCCCCATGTCTGCCCATGAGTGGATCTTGTGTCTGCCCTTGACATGTTATACCGATTGGCAGAGCAAACGCCGTGATGTCGTCGGCGAGACGCCGACGCTACGAACACGCCCTGCGTAGCGTCGGCGTCCCCACTGATGCTACGAACACGCGCTGCGGAGCGGCGGCGTCCCCCGTGATGCTGCGAACCCGCGGTGCGTCGCGTCGGCGTCCCGCCAGAAGCTGAGGGGACGGGG
>JBCNVA010000117.1:0-18754 GCA_039630445.1 Armatimonadota bacterium | reverse complement strand
TATAAAGAGCATCTCCTGCCCCGTGCGGAACGCTACCCCGCGCTGGCAGGGCATGCCCAGCGATTGCACACCTTCAGCGCCTTAGAAAGGCAGATTCGTGATTGCATCGCGCCTTCGGGTGAAGTGCTGGACACTGCCAGTGAGCGGCTCGCCCAGCTGCGCCACGACCAGCACCGCCTGCAGAAGCGTATCACCGAACAGTTGCAGGAACTCATCCACCGCTGGCGCGAGCTGCTGCAGGAGCCGATTTACACCCTACGGGCGGGACGCTACTGCTTGCCCTTGCGCAGTGAGTTTCGTGGGCGCATTCGCGGAATTGTGCATGACACCAGCATGAGCGGTGCAACGCTCTTTGTGGAGCCAGAACCGATTGTGGAGCTGGGCAATCGCCTGCGCGAGTTGCAGTCGCTGGAGCAGGAGGAGATCGAAGCCATTCTATATGGACTGTCCCGTGCCGTGGAAGCGGAGAGTGCGCGCCTGACCGAAAGCGTGGAGGCATTAGCGGAGCTGGACGCGATTTTGGCAGCGGGGCGGCTCGCGCTGGACTGGGATTGCATCTGCCCTGCTATCAACACCGAGGGCTACTGGCGATTGCGCGGCGCGCGCCATCCGATGATCCCGCGCGAGCGCGTTGTGCCTATCGATCTGGAGCTGGGAAGCGAGTTTATCGGGCTGCTCATCACGGGACCCAACACGGGGGGCAAGACCGTGACGCTCAAAACGCTGGGGCTGCTGACCCTTATGACCCTGCTGGGGCTGCACTTGCCTGCCCGCGAGGGTACCCAGATCGCCATCCCGCGTGGCATCTACGCTGATATCGGCGACGAGCAGAGCCTGCAGCAGTCGCTCTCCACCTTTTCGGGACATATCCGACATATCGGGCGCTTTCTGAAAGAGGCGCAGCGGAATAGCCTTGTGCTACTGGATGAGATTGGTGCGGGCACCGACCCAACTGAAGGCGCGGCGCTGGCACGCGCGATCCTGAATAGCCTGCTGGAGCGCGGCGCGCGTGTGCTGGCGACTACCCACTACGGCGAACTGAAAGCCTTCGCCTATGAGCATCCCTTGCTGCAGAACGCCTCGATGGAGTTCGATCTGGAGACGCTGCAGCCGACCTATCGCCTGCGGATGGGCGTACCCGGTGCAAGCCATGCGATTGAGATTGCGCAACGGCTTGGACTGCCTGAACCTGTGGTGCAGGCAGCGTATCGCTCGCTGGGCGCGCAGCAGGTAGATATTTTGCAGATGTTGCGCAAGATGGAAGCAGCGCAGCGGGCAGCAGAGCAGGCAGAAGCCGAATGGCGCGCCCGCAACGAGGAGGTCAAACAGCTCCAGCAACAGCTGCAACAGGAGCTTGCTGCCGCCGAGCAGGCACGCCGAACTGCCCGCCAGCGGGCACAGCAAGAGATGGAGGCGTTGCTCAGGCAAATCCGCGAGGAGGCAGACCTGCTCTTTCAACAGTTGCGTCAAGCCACGCGCGAAAGCAAACAGACCGCCCAGATACGCGAACAGCTGCAGGCGTTGCAGCAGCGCGCTCGCGAGCAGGTTGCCCAACCTCCTATCGAACCCCTGCCCCCAATCCCTGTTCCCCAATCCCTGACTCCTGGGATGCAGGTGCGCATCCGCTCGCTGAATCAGGTGGGTGTGCTGGCAGAGCTGCCACGCGAGGGCAAAGCGACCGTGTTTATTGGCAAGCTACGCCTCCCTGTTGAACTGGATGATCTGGAGCCTGTCGCACCGCCTGCACCCCGATCGCGCGTAAGCACCAAGCGTCCACGCCCACCTCAGCCTGTGCCACATGAACTGATTATCCGCCAGATGCGCGTGGACGAAGCGTTGCCCGTGTTGGAAAAGTATCTGGACGATGCGCTGCTGGCGGGTTATGACAGCGTGCGCATCCTGCACGGCAGAGGTACGGGTGCCCTGCGCAACGCGGTGCATGCCTACCTGAGCCAGCATCCGCAAGTCGCCTCCTTCCAACTCGCCCCGCGCGAACAGGGCGGCGACGGCGTGACGATTGTACGGTTTCGGTAAAGAAAACTGCCCCACGGCTCAGAACCTATCGCGAACAGGTATTGTCATTCCAAGCCGAAGGCGAGGAATCTCAACAGGCTACCCGACACGGTGAGCACCTACCTTAATAACAGCCTCAGTCATCTCTTTATATCGCTGCAGTAGTTCATCCGCGGAGTTGAAATCGAGGCTGCGGGCAAGTTTCTCCAGCCGATCGCCTTCTGGCAGTAGGTCAGGCGCAGCCTCAAATAGCAGGGCAACCCGATTGCGCAGCTGGTACAGAAAGAGCCATGCGGAATGCAGCACCTCATAATCGGCGCGGGTGATTGACCCATGTCGCAGCAGCCAGTGTAGCATGCCCAGTACACTACCCTCTGGCGAGTCGGGCAGATTGCCCCCAGTGACGGTTGCCAAGGTGCGCTGCTGTACCCAGAACTCTATCGTTGCCAGGGTGCCCCGCCCCAGCTTGAGGTGGCGGTCGCGCTGTTGCGGGGGCACGCGCTCGGTTAGCGCACGCACAACCAGGTGCTGGATTGCGTCGCGCTCCTCAGGTGTGAGCGGCTTGCCATACCGAAAAGAGTTCAGAATGTGCTCAAACGGCTGGGCAAGAGGCGATTCGAGGTTCAACGGGCGAACGCGCAAGGCAGAGAGTCGCTCCCACGGCTCGGCATAGCGTTCAAAGTAGTCGCGCCATCCTTGCAAGGTGCGCACTAATGCCCCTGCGCCACCTTCAGGGCGCAACCGCGCGTCCACAGGGCGGAACGCCCCTGATTCCACGAACCGCTGGCACAGCTGCAGGAAGCGCGTCGCTATTGCTGTTGCAGTCGCCAGGCTCGCCTCATCGTGGCAGACGAAGGCGAGATCCCAGTCGCTGGCGTAGCTCAAATCGCCCGCACCCAGACTGCCATAACCGAGCAACAGGCTCTCGGCAGCAACCTGTGGCGCATCAGGCATGCCTTCCTGGGCGAGTTGGCGAGCCACCTCGTCCCAGGTAGCCAGCAGCAGCGTGTCAGCGAGCGCGGTCAGGTCGGCAGCCGTCTCGATGGGACTGGTTTCGCCCCAGAGGTCGCGTGCACCGATGCGCAACCCTTCACGCCGCGCGTAGGCAGCGATATTTGCCACCCGTGCCTTCGCTGTGCGACAGCTGGCTAACCGCTGCACCAGCGACTGGCGGTGCGCCTCGCGAGATTTGGCACCGTAAGCGATAATCTCCTCGCCAAACAGCATATCGAGCAGCTCCAGATGTGCCGTCAGGTGCCCCCACAGTACAGGCGATTGGGCTAACTCTGCCAGACGCGTTAGCACCTCAGGGCTGTCAGCAAAGGTGGTGTAGAGCATGGCGCGGTTCGGCATAGCGTCTGCCAATCGCTCCAGTCCTGTCAAGGCGAGATCGGGATCGGGCGTGCGCGCACAGGCGGTGAGCAAAGCGGGCAGGATACGCTCGAAGGCGCGGCGTGTGGCAGGATCGGGTAAGCCGTGTTGCGTCCCAATAGTGGGGATCAGCAGCAGGGCATATGCCTGCTGGGGCTGACGGAAGCCCAGCGACTCCAGCATCGTCTCCCAGCGTGATTGCCCTTCGGGCGTGCCCAGCAGCGCCAATAGTTCCGCACTGAATGGCTCAGACGCACCAGGCAGGTTCGCCATGTCTGACATGGTTGACAGGCTTTCCCAGAAGGTGCGTGCTGCCTCACGGTGCGCTTGCAGCGCCTGCTCAAAGGCTTCTGGCTCATGGAACCCCAGATAGCGGGCAAAACGGGCACGGGCGTCCAATCCTTCCGCGGGCAGCTCATGCGTCTGATGCCCGTAGATGAGCTGCAGCCGGTGCTCCACAGTGCGCAAAAAGCAGTAGGCATCGTGTAGGCGCTGGGCATGATCGGGCGTGATGAGTCGTGCGTGACGCAGGCGACGCAGTGCCTCCAGCGTGTTCGGCGTGCGCAGACGCGGGAGCTGACCCCCGTACAGCAACTGAAACCCCTGCACGCCGAACTCAATATCGCGAATGCCGCCCCAGCCATTTTTGATGTCGGTCTCCCACTTACCCTGCGCACGGCAGTGCGCTTCCGAGCGCCGCTTCTGATCCAGAATCGCTTCCCATTCCTCTGCTCCCAATCGACGCCGATAGACGAAGGGGGCGACCATCTGCAGGAACGCCTGCCCCAGCCGCATGTCGCCAGCAGCGGGACGCGCCTTGATCAACGCCTGATACTCCCACGGCTCCGCCCAGTTCTCATAATAATGGCGGGCAGAGCTGAGTGTGCGGACGATAGGTCCGAAGCGTCCTTCAGGGCGCAGGCGCAGATCAACGCGGAACACAATCCCCCGCCGCATCGGGCGCGACAAGGCATCCACCACCTGCTCGCACAGGCGCGTGAGCGATTGAAGCGAATGGTGGGAGGAGTTGCTCACCTCATCGGCGGCGATGAACATCAGGTCGATGTCGGAGCTGTAGTTCAGCTCGCGTCCACCCCACTTGCCCATCGCAATCACGGCAAGGGGCACTGTACCGCGCTCCTCTTCAGGGAGAGAAGACGCTCGCAGGGCTTCTTGAAGGCATATCTCCAACGCGGCTTGCACGCACACATCCGCCAAATCCGAAAGCGCGCGGGCAACTTCAGGCAGCGTGTACCTGCCCAATAGATCGAGGGCAGTGATGCGCAGGTACTCCATCTGCTTGAAATGGCGCAGGCGATCAAGGCGCATCAGGTGCGAGGAGCAGGGCGTAAGTGCCCGCGTCAAATCGCGATGCATCTCGGCACGGCTACGCTCCCGATAGAGCAGCGCAGGGTCTAACAGCAGCTCTATCATTTCGGGGTTCTGCAGCAGCGTGTCCGCCATGTAGGGCGACAGCGCGAACATCAGTAATGGTGCTTTCAGCACAGTGGGCGATTCGGCAAACAGGCGGTAGTAAGTAAGCGGGTTGCTCATCGTCTCCCGCCAGCGATCCAGATACGCCAGCAGGCGGTCTGGATCGGGCGCGTTCTGCAACGCTTGCTGCACAACGTGCGCGAAGCGGTCAAACAGCTCCGCCTGAACCCCCTCCCCCCGCAGCCTGCGCCAGAGCCGCTCCTGCCGCTCAGAAAGAGAATACAAGCTCATTGCACCGATTCCAAAATAGTAAAACCGAAATCCTCAAAGTCACGATCCCAAGCAAATACCTGATTAATGCCATGCTTGTTCATAATGACAAAGCTCACACAATCCACTAAACTTACTCGGCGACGATTCACGGCTCGCAGCAGCTGTTCTGCCGCTTGGTGATCGCTCTGCGAGATCCACACAACCTGCAGCGTAGGCATAATACCGTCCAAAAAGTCATATACTGGCTCCATACCATATCGACTCTGCAGCACCGCGATTGTTTCCACAACAACATAGTTCGTAGTGATTAATTCAGCACCATTGGTTAGCAGAGCGTTGAAGAGGGTTCTCGCCTTGATATGGAAGGCATCATCAGCATTCATAAGCGCTAGTAATGCTGATGTATCAACGAAGACGCTCATCACAGCAGGTCTTTACTGCCTCAGCGAAATAGGTGTCATGATTTTCGGCAAGATCGGTTATACCGAAGCGATACTTGCCCACTACTGAAAGCGCCTTCTGCACACGCTGCTGATAACTTTCTGCCTCTTGTGCCACCAGCTGTCGAATCGCTTGCTCGATAAGCGATTCGACACTGATTGATCGGCGGCGGGCAATCTCCCGCAGCGCTTGCTCTAATTCCTGGCTCAGCTTAACTTGCATATCGGTCACCTTCTTCAATTTTACCCTCTTATTTCATATGCTCCCCCTTGCCATCGCGCCCACAAGGGGTAGCTCGTACCATTCGCCATTATAGGCGCGAATAGCTGCGATTAGCACGAACACGAGGTTCAGCACGATGGGTACGAGGGCGAAAATCACACCCAAGCCGCAGGTGATAAAGGTCAGGATAAACACAATCACCCAGAGAATCAGCAGCGCAAGCTGGAAGTAGAGCGCCTGAAGCGCGTGGAACGCCACAAAGCGCGAATGCTCCCTGTAGACAAGATAGATGACCAACGGCGCGATATATTGTCCCAGCACCACGACATAGCCCAGCAGGGCGGACAGGTGCGCCAGCATCGCCCATAGCCGTTCATCCGCGGTCAATCCATTCTGATTCATGGCTTGTCCCTCTGCTTGGCAGATAACGGAATTTTTCGGATGCCCTTCTATCATTCCGCACGCGGTGAAGGATCATTTTCGCGTGCCGCGTCCTCGCCGAAGGTTGTACCCAGTGCCAGCTTCAATTCGGGAAACAGCTTCGGCTGAAACGGTTGCGTGGGCGGCGTCACCGCCACCAGCAAATACCCCTCTGGCGTCCAGCGATACTCCTCCACCGTGAGCGCATAAGGATCCACCAGCCACACCCAAGGCACCGCCGCGCGACGGTAGGCTTCCAGCTTTTCAGAGCGGTCATAACTTGCCGTGCTGGGCGAAAGCACCTCCACCACCAGGTCAGGCACGCCCACGATGTAGCCTTTGGAGCGGTCGTATTGGTCAAGCCGATTGGCAGAAAGATACACCACATCGGGTCCTACCAGATCGCCTGTGGGCATGTCTACATTGATGTCCGCCCAGACATCGCCTAACTGGTGCTGGCGCACATGCTCCCAAAGTTTTGCTGCCAGCCAAACAACCATTTGCTGATGCTCCCCAGTAGGTCGGTTCGCCTCAATAGCCTCCCCTTGAATGTAATCGTAGTAGGGTGGTCCCTCAGGCAGCCGTTCGAACTCCTGACGGCTCATCCGAATACGCTTCTGGGTTAGAGTGGTAGTCATCGCCCTCACCTCTGGCTGGGTAGGAGTATACCACTGAAACCCCGATGCGAACCAGAAGTCAACTGATCATCCTTCCAAGCGTTGCAGGAACCTGTTGGCTTCTTGTGCCAGCAGCCGCGCTCGCTCGGTCAGGAAGTCGTCAAACCGATTTATGTCCCACTGTTCCTGTAAATGGGCAGCATTGTTCACTGCACAGGCAAAGGGTTCAGGAATCAGATGGTCTCGCAAATCCCGCTCTAAGATCATGTGTTCCCTAAGATAGCGCGAGGGTGGCTTGGCGCCCAGTGCGCGGACATTCGTATGCTCGTTGAGCACGGTGATATTCGCTAAAGCGTGGATTTTGTCATCCTGAACCTGCGCCTCCTTCAGGATGCTTTTGGGATAAATATGGTGCCAGTGCGGTTTAAAGCCTGCAGTGATATGAGCGCCTGTTTTGTCATAGCCGATGCGCGTTTTGTCTACCCAGTCTCGCGCCCCGCGACAAAAGAGCACCAGATAGAGCATTAGCTGCAAGAAGCGGCTTCCCGCGCGGTTGTGGCGATGTTTCAGGAAATCCTCTTCGGCGATTTGGGAGACTTGCAGGCGTTGTCGCAAACGCTCCACAGCCTGATCGAAATTTGGTGCTTCTGTGATTGCCCGCACATCTTCGTTGAGTCGGGTGACCGATGGACCGCTGTAGCGCCCGTCCCAATTCGCCAGAAGGAACCAGTGCAGTGCCTTGCCGAATTGATAGCCCTGCGTGTCCTTCCAACGATGGTGAAGCACGAAGAGCGGAATCAGGCTGTTTGTGGAGGGCAGAAGGTCTGCCGAGGTGATGCCCACTTCCGCCAGTCGCTTCACAACTTCCGCGATGGTCTCCTTTGTGCTTCGCCACACAGCAGGCAGATTCTCGGGGTTCCAGAAATCTGTCGGAACCTCAATAAGCCGCGCGCGTCCTTTGCCGATGCCTGTCATCGTGCGGATGAAGATGCCTGCGTCCAGGTCCCAACCCCTTTCCTCTAACTCGCTGCGGAATGGGAGATACTCTCTGCGCACCCAGCCTTTGTTTCGCACTGCGGCGAGGGCGAGTACCACATCGGCTTCTTTGACGCGCGTACCTGCCTGGTTCAGGCGGGCAAAAATCTCAGCGACATCCTCTACCTCGTGGCTAATCTTGATAATCGGGACATCCCGCTCTCGAATCTGCCAGAGACGCAGGATGCGGGCATGCACCTTGCCAAACAGTTTGATCGGCTCATCACTGCAACGCTCCACGACTGCTTGCGTCAAGAGGGTCAGTTCCTCAACATTTTCCTTGCTAAGCACCTCGCGGAGGCTAATCCAGCGGGGGTCTCTGCAACGAACTGGGTTGGGTAAGGCGAACTCCAGATCGTCATCCTCCTCATCAGGCAGCGGGTTAACCATCACATTGTACTGCTCCAAAGCTTTGTTCCATCTTTCAGCACTATCCCACCAATAGGGTTTTTGTCCTAATAGCAGGCATAAGGCGGTGATACGCTGCTGACCGTCCACAATCCAGAGCGAGGTTTGTGTCCCTTGAGCCGTCTTGGACTCCTGGTACTCTGAGGAATCCCAGAGCAGAAAGGAGCCGATCGGATAGTCGCGGTAGAGCGAATCGGCTAATTCTTTGACCTGCTCCGCATCCCAGACGAACTCGCGTTGAAATTCAGGGATGTCCAGCTGCTTGCTCACCGCTTGCTTGACGATTTCCCGAACTCTGAGTTGCTCAAGTGCCATGACAGGTCCCTCCTTCCCACGAATGGGGTTGGACTACAACGATAGAAATTCCAGCGCAGCGGGGGGTTCACTTTCCAGGCGTTCCTCGAAGTCGCACAGTCGCCAGCGTAGAGTTCCGTAGCCGTAGTAGTTGTCCTCCTCAGGCTCGAATACCACATCGAGGCGGGTACCGGGTTCGAGCGGGGTGTCGCCGCCGTTCCACAGCACAGCATCCAGCACTGTGGAACCCTCTGGGCGGATTTTGAGGAACAGGTGCTTGCCATCTTGACTGGTGCGACTGCCAATCACATGCACCCCACGGCACAGGAAGAGCGGCGCCTCGTTGCCCTCACCATACGGTTCCAGCAGTTTCAATTCGCTTAACAGGCGTGCGTTGACCTCGTAGCCTTGTACCTCCATGTCAATCAGCAGCTCTGGGATCAAATCCTCATCGCTTAACTCCTGTGTTGCCGTCTCCAAGATGACCCGTCGCAGTTCCTCCAGCTGATCCAGTGCGGCGACGAAGCCGCCCGCAGCTGGATGCCCCCCACACTTCTGACAGAGGGGCTTCATCACAGAGAGGAGGCGTGTCAGATCGAACGCAGGGATGCTGCGCATAGAGCCGCGTGCCAGCCCCATCTCCTCCTCCAAACTGACCACAACAGTTGGGCGATAGAATAGGTTCACCAGCTTGCTGGCAACCAATCCGATAACACCATGATGCCAGCCTAAGGAGCGCACGAACAGGGCGCGATGTTGCAGTAGCCCTTCCTGCTCGATTTGGGCAAGCGCTTCGTCCAGAATCGCCTGCTGCAGTCGCTGTCGCTCCCGATTGTGCTGGTCTAACTGTTTGGCAAGCAGGCGCGCCGTCTCGGCGTTCTCTTCCATCAGCAGCTGCAGGGCGAGCTGCGCGTCCTCCAGGCGTCCCGCCGCGTTCAGGCGCGGTCCGATGATGAAGCCGATGTCACGCGCCGTGAGGCGTCGCTGACTTAGCCCTGCAACCTCGATCAGCTGGCGCAGCCCTACCCGCGGCGTGTTCATCAGCCGCTCCAACCCGCAGGCAACAATCACCCGATTCTCGCCCAGCAGGGGCATCACATCTGCCACTGTGCCAATCGTAACCAAGTCCAGCACTGCTTGGCGGAACTTCTCTACCGAGTAACCCAGCGCTCGTACCAGTGCCTCGGCTACGCGGAACGAAACGCCCACCCCGCTGAGTTCGGCGAATGGATAGCGTGAATCGGGACGATGGGGGTTGACAACCGCCAATGCATTCGGCAGCGTGCTGTCAGGCTGATGGTGGTCGGTAATCAGCACTTCCAGCCCAGCGGCGTTGAGGGCGTTGACGGCAGCATGCGCGCGCACCCCGCAGTCGCAGGTCAGCACCAGCTTCGCACCAATCTGGCGCGCCGCGTCGATGGCGTTCGGGTGCAGGTCGTAGCCCTCCTGTTGACGGCGTGGTAGCATCGGGTGCGCGGGCACGCCCAGTCGGCGCAAGGTGAACAGCCAGAGCGCGGTGGAGGTGACCCCATCCGCATCATAGTCACCATAGACCAGCACAGGTTCCTTGCGCTGCACGGCTTGGCGAAGCCGATATACCGCACGCTCACAATCGGGCAGCAGCAGCGGGTCGCCCAAGTCGCTGAGCGAGGGATGCAGGAAGCGATAGGCTTCAGCAGGGTCGTCATAACCGCGGGCAACCAGCAACTGCGCCAGCGGTAAGCTCACACTCAGTTCCTTTTGCAGCAGCTCCGCTGTGCGCCGATCCGTAGGGCGCACCCACCAGCGGTATCTCGCCATGTCGCGCCTCCCTGACAGCGCGATTATACCCATCACCCTCTTCAGGAGGTATACTCTTTTGCCGATAAACGAGAGCATAAGGAGGCGATCGATGCTGCAACTGTTCACTTCGGAGAGTGTGACGGAAGGGCATCCTGATAAGCTGGCGGATCAGATCAGCGATGCGGTGCTGGACGAGTGCCTGGCGCAGGATGCCCAGTCGCGTGTGGCGGTCGAAACGCTGCTGACGCGCGGGTTGGCGATCGTAGCGGGCGAAATCACCACGCACGCCTATGTGGAGATCCCCGATGTGGTGCGCCGCGTGGTTAGTGAGGTCGGCTACACGAAAAGCGAGTACGGCTTTGAGGGTGAGACCTGTGGCGTGATGGTCGCGATTCAGGAGCAGTCGCCCAATATCGGGCAGGGCGTCGATATCGGTGGCGCAGGCGATCAGGGCATGATGTTCGGCTTTGCCTGCACCGAGACTCCCGAGCTAATGCCGTTGCCCATCACGATTGCCCATGCGCTCACGCGCCAGTTGGCGGAGGTACGCCGCGCCCATCCCGAGCTGGGCTTCCGCCCTGATGGCAAGTCGCAGGTCACCGTGGTTTACGAGAAAGGCGTGCCCAAAGCCATCGAGACCGTTGTCGTCTCCGCCCAGCACGATCCCGATGTTACCCATGCGCAGGTGCGCGAGCGCGTGATTGAGTATGTGATCAAGCCTGTGCTGAACCGATTCGCCGATCGGGTGGACATCAATGTGAAAAACTACTATGTGAACCCGACGGGCATCTTTGTGATCGGGGGTCCACAGGCGGATACGGGCGTCACGGGGCGCAAGGTGATCGTGGACACCTACGGTGGCTACTGCCGGCACGGGGGCGGTGCCTTTTCAGGCAAAGACCCCACCAAAGTTGACCGTTCAGCCTCTTATATGGCGCGTTATCTCGCCAAGAATATTGTCGCGGCGGGACTCTGTGAGAAGGTGGAGCTGCAAATCTCCTATGCGATCGGCGTGCCACAGCCCGTGTCGCTGATGATCGAGACCTTCGGCACGCATCGGGTAGACCCCGAAAAGATTGTGCGGCGCATCCAGGAGGCATTTGACCTCAGCCCGCGCGGGATTATTCGCTTCTTGGACTTGCAGAAGCCCCAGTACCTGCCGACGGCAAAGAACGGACACTTTGGCAATCCTGCCTTTCGGTGGGAGCGTCGCGATTCGGTGCAGGTGTTTGCCGACCTGCTGTGAGATGAATGCGTGATCCTGGGGAGATCGGGCGCGAGCTGTTTTACCAACGACGCTATGCGGACGCACTGCCGTTTCTGGAGCGCGCCTTGCGTGCCCATCCGCATGATGGGCATCTGCACCTGTGTTTAGCAATCGCACTGGCGTCGCAAGGGGATACGGCTCGCGCTGAGCGCCACTTTCTGGACGCGCTCAAATATAGCCCGAATGACCCGTACACCTTTTACAACTGGGGCGCGTTTTTGCACCAGCAGGGGCGATACGCCGAGGCGATTCGGGCGTACGAGCAAGCCGCACAACTGGATCCCACCCTGGTGGCAGCACGCACGGCAGCAGATGGCTTGCGCCGTGCGATGGGTCAACCGATTCCCAGCCCCTCGCTGCCGCCTGGGGGGATGCCATCCCCGACAAGGACACCCGCGAATGTCGCTCTCCCGCCGCCTGCAACCCGCAACGGCACGGGTTGGGTCGTTCTGGGATTGCTGCTGGCGGTGCTGGGGGGACTGTGCCCGCCATGTCTGGCACCACTGGCGTTTCTGTGCGGGGTAGTGGCGATTGTGCGCGGCTCGGTGTCAGGAGGTATTCTGGTAATTGTGCTTGCCCTGGTATTCGGCGTAGGTGGTCTGGCACTCCTGAGCCGATTGAGTTTGCCTACCCCATAGCCGTTGGAGCCGATGGATGAAGCAGGGTGCAGTGATTTTGGTAGGTGGAGGCGATACTCCTCCCGAGGTGCCACGAACGCTGCTGGAATTAGCAGGTGGGGTGCAGGCGCGCGTTGTGATTCTGGCACATGCGCAGGCGGATGTGGGGCGCGGTGCGCAACGCTCCGCTACCTTCTTTCAGGAACATGGGGCGCAAAATATCGTCGCGCCTGATACCCTGGACCCCGACACCCTCGCTGAACTGCTGAACGCGGCGCAGGGCGTGTGGATCCCCGGTGGCGATCAGAACCGTTTTATGGCGCGTCTGGGCGCCTCCGCCGCATTTTTAGGTGCCCTTCGGGGCGTGCTTAGGCGCGGTGGCGTGGTGGGCGGCACGAGTGCAGGTGCGTCACTGATGGGCACCCTAATGCCCACAGGCAAACAGTCGCCCGAGGGCGAGCTGCGTGTGGGTGGATGTTCGCTTGCACCCGCGTTGAACCTGCTGCCCAACACGATCGTTGACCAGCACTTCCTGAAGCGAGGACGGCTGCTCCGCCTAATTGGCGCTGTGCTGGAGAACCCTTTGCTGACAGGCGTAGGTGTGGACGAAGGCGCGTGGGCGGTCGTGCAGGGCAACACGCTGCGCGTGCAGCGCGGGCAGGTAGTCGTTATACGCGCACGCGCCAAACCCCACCGCCACGAGAACTTGCTCGGCATCCGCGACCTTCGGCTGCAGATACTACTGCCCCTCGATACAACTCGCTTGTAAAAACATTCAGGTACCCTGCCGACCGCTTTAATACCGATCGCCATTTTAAGTGCTGTCATCGTCGGCGGGGACGCCGACGCTACGCGGGCGTGTTCACAGCGTCCGTGTCTCGCCGACGACATTTCGGCGTTCGCTCTGCCAATTGATACAAGGTACAATCGAAGCGGTGACTGGTATGGTCAGTCTCACTCTATCCGATGAGCAGCTAATCGCACTTGTAGAACAGCTGCCATTTGAGGTTAAGCTGAAGTTATGGAGGCTGCTGGAACGCGAGATTCGCAGCCGACAAGCTGAGTGGTCCGCTCATATCAGGCGTCTGCGGGAGTACGCTCAATCGCGTGGATTGGATTGGGATGCGCTGGATGATGAGGCACGACTCGCACTGGCAGACGATTTTCTGAATGATAACTGAATATGCGCTATGTCGTCGTATTTGATACGAATGTGCTTTTCTCGGCGGCAGGTTGGGAAGGTAAACCGCGCGTTTGCGTCAGCCTATGAAATTGAAGCAAGCGAGTAAAAGGAATGTTGCTATCAGCCGATAAGCTCTTTATCAACATCGCTCAGATGGTTACCCCGTTGCGGTTGGGGGCGCATCGGGGCGGGGAGATGGCGCAGGTACAGGTCGTGCCCGATGCCGCGATTGCTGTGCAAGGGGGCAAGGTGGTCTGGGCAGGAAAGCGCACGGATTGGCAGGGAGAGGCGAGCGAGACTATCGATTTGGGCGGACGCGCCGTCGTGCCCGGCTTGATTGACCCGCACACCCATGCGCTCTGGGCAGGCGATCGGCTGGACGATTTCGAAGCGCGGACGCAGGGCATCTCCTACGAGCAGATTCTATCGCGTGGCGGTGGGATCTATCATACGATTCGCTGCACGACTCAAGCAAGCGTTGAGGAGCTGGTTGCACAGGCACGCCCGCGCCTCTTGCAGCTGATGCGCTCAGGCGCGACCACCGTCGAAGTTAAATCAGGCTATGGGCTAACTCCCGAAGCCGAACTCAAGATGCTGGAGGCTATCGCGCGTTTGTCGCAAGGCGTCGGTGAGGAGGTCGCCTCCCCACTACCTGAACTCATCCCGACGCTTCTCATCCATGTGCCGCCGCGCGAGGGGCGTCAGGAGTATCTGCAGACGGTGTGTCGTGAACTCATTCCTGAGGTAGCGCGGCGGGGGCTGGCACGCGCGGTGGACATCTTTATAGAGCAGGAGGCGTTCAGCGTTCAGGAGGCGGAGCAAGTGCTGCGCACTGCAAAGGCGCACGGGCTGGACATCAAGGCACACACCGATCAGTTCCATGCGATAGGTGGCGTGGAGCTGGCAGTGCAGCTGGGCGCACTTTCGGTAGACCATCTGGAGGCATCGGGCGAGGCACAGATCCGTGCGCTGGCAGGCAGCACCACGATTGCTACAATCCTGCCAGGGGTAAGCCTGCATCTGGGCTTGCCGCCTGCGCCTGCCCGTGCGCTGATCGAAGCAGGGGCAGCCGTGGCGCTCGGTACCGACCTGAACCCTGGCTCCAGCCCGCTCTTTTCGATGCAGCTGGCGCTCGCGCTGGCGGTGCGCCTGAATCGCCTGATGCCTGCGGAAGCCCTTGTCGCTGGCACGGTGAACGCGGCTGCCTCGCTGGGCTTGACCGATCGGGGAGCGTTGGCGCCGGGCGCACGCGCCGACTTTCTTGTGCTATCCAGCCCCGACTGGCGCGACCTGCCCTACACGCTGGGCGGGCAGGTGGTGGATGCGGTCTATCGCCTGGGTGAGCGGGTGATTTAGCTTCCCGGCTTCGCGCTTGCGTCAGTGGCGTTGTCGCAGAGAGGGTACAATCTTTCTGGCTCTCGTTGCTGAGAGCGGTAGACCAAACGAGGAGGTGACGCAGATGGACTTTATGCCGATTCGCAGGATTGACCATGTGCGCTTCTTTGTGAGCAACGCAAAGCAAGCGGCGTACTTCTATCGCACCATGTTCGGCTTCGATGTGGTGGCTTACGCTGGACTGGAGACGGGTGTCCGACACGAGGCTTCCTATGTGCTGCAGCAGAACGAGATCCGCTTTGTGCTGACCGCCCCTTACAAGGGCGACCATCCCAAAGCCGACTGGCTGGTTAAGCATGGGGACGGCGTATGTGATATTGCCTTCGAGGTAGACGATGTGGCGCGCGCCTACAGCGAGGCGGTGCGCCGCGGTGCCCGCGGCTGCCAGGAACCGACCGTGATTAAAGACGACGATGGCGAGGTGCATCTTGCCTCCATCCACACCTACGGCGATGTGATCCACACCTTCATCAATCGCGACCGCTACAAGGGCGTCTTTATGCCCGGCTTCAAGGAGCAGTATGAACCGGGCGAACCCATCGGCGTGAAAGAGATCGACCATATCGTCGGCAATGTGGAGCTGGGCAAGATGAACTACTGGGTCGACTTCTATCGCGAGGTGATGGGCTTCGAACTGCTGGTTCACTTCTCCGATCAGGACATTAGCACCGAGTACTCCGCGTTGATGTCGAAGGTGGTGCAGGATGGGCGCGGCAAGATCAAGCTGCCTATCAATGAGCCTGCGGAGGGACGCCGCAAGTCGCAGATCGAGGAGTACCTTGAATACAACGCGGGTCCGGGCGTACAGCACATCGCTCTGCTGACTGACAACATCATCGAGACGATGCGCCACCTGCGTGCCCGTGGGATGAAGTTCATCTATGTGCCGCAGACTTACTACGAGGATCTGCCCGGGCGCGTCGGCACCATCGATGAGGACATCCGTGCGCTGGCGGAGCTGGGCATCTTAGTAGACCGCGACGAGGAGGGCTACCTGCTGCAGACCTTCACCAAGACGGTGCAGGATCGCCCGACGCTCTTCTTTGAGATTATCCAGCGCAAGGGTTCGCGCGGCTTCGGTAAGGGCAACTTCAAAGCGCTGTTCGAAGCGATCGAGCGCGAGCAGGCACTGCGCGGGAACCTGTAAGGAAATTCCACTCTCCTCCCCACATATCCCACTCCTCCCTCGCTCCTCAAAGGGGGGGGTGGGGGTAAAATTTTTTCTGCTCAAAGAGTACAAGGCGACTGAAGTCGCATGGATACACACGAAACCCCGCTTGCGCGGGGTTGGAGCCAGCGAAAGCTGGCTTCATTTGAATGGGCACGACTTTAGTCGACCGAATTGGTATGATCGGCAGGTGAGATGAGGCGATGATGTACAGTGGCATGCGTGGTTCTGGGCGAATGTTTCGGTTGCTGATGCGCCATGCGGGCGTGACGCGCGAGATGGGCGGCGAGGAACTCTCGCTTGCCGTGCAGCGCGTGGACCGCATGTTTATTGAGGCGCTCGAAGCGGGCGCGTCCGACATCCATATGCATCCTGAGCGCAACATGCTGCGCATCCGCTTTCGTATCGACGGCGTCCTGCACGAGCATGAGACCATCACTGAACCCGATTTATGGCAAGCCATGATCGCGCGGGTGAAGCTCGCTGCCAACATGCACTTAGACGAGAAGCGCGACACGCAAGATGGGCGCATCGATATGGAGTATATGGATAGGCGGCTCAGCGCGCGTGTCTCCTGCATCCCGTCGCTGAACGGCGAGCGTATCGTGATGCGCATTTTGGACCCCGCCAAGATGCAGGTCAGGCTCGATACGCTGGGCATGCCGCAAGATGTGCTGGCAAACTGGCGGCGCGCCCTGCAGGTCGCCTACGGCATGCTGGTCGTCACTGGTCCCACTGGTTCAGGCAAGACCTCCACACTATATGCCTCGCTCCACACGCTTGACAGGGTGCGTCGTAACATCGTGACAGTAGAAGATCCTGTAGAGTATGAGTTTCCCGACAATGTGATGCAAGTGCAGGTGAGTGATAAGATTACTTTCCCCCGCGCGCTGCGGGCGATGCTGCGCCACGACCCCGATGTGATTATGATTGGCGAGATTCGCGACCGCGAATCGCTGCAGATAGGCATCCAGGCGGCGCTGACGGGGCATCTGGTGCTGACCACGCTACACACGAACAACGCTATCGAGACCATTAGCCGCATGATCGATATGGGCGCGGAGGACTATCTGATTGCGGCGACGCTCCGCTGTGCGATGGCGCAGCGACTGGTGCGCCTGATTTGCCCCGATTGTCGCGTGCCCTATCAGCCGACAGCCGATGAGCTGGCGGCGTTGCGCATCCCGGCGGAGGCAGCTGCCCAGTTCACCTTCTATGTGGGCAGGGGCTGTCAGAACTGTCGCGGCACGGGCTTTCGCGGGCGCACGGGGATTTTTGAGCTGCTGCTTATTAGTCCCGCCATTCGTGAAGCCATCGTGAACCGCGCCACGGGCGACCAGATTATGCAGATTGCCCAGAAGGAAGGCTTCCGCACCATGCTGGATGATGGGCGCGATAAAGTGCTGCGCGGCATGACCACCCCCTACGAAGTCATCCAAGCTGTCTACGCAGGGGTTTACGAGTAAGAGAGGTAAACTTCATGAGGTGGGTAGAATATGGAGATACGGCATCCGTTATTTGACAGGATTACCCTCGACCCAGAGAAGTGCTTCGGGAAGCCATGCATTCGAGGCTTGCGCATCCCAGTGGCTTCCATTCTCAGCTACCTGAGCGCAGGCATGACCATCGAGGACATCCTTCGCGAATGGCCCGAACTTGATCGCGAAGATATTTCCCAGGCGCTCGGCTACGCTGCCTGGGTAATGGAAGAACGCATCATCCCCCTCTCTGAGATTCCTGTACAGAGTGGTTAATTGAAGATACGCTTGTTCGAGTGCGTCGTTTACCTATCATCCAACGCAACAGTGAGTAAGGATGGGAATCGCTTTTAATTTTGAAATTGTCGCTCAATCTGCGCGTACCCATGCGCGGGTGGGGCGGTTGTACACCGCGCATGGGGTGATTGAAACCCCCGCTTTTATGCCCATCGGCACGCAGGCAAGCGTCAAGACACTCAGCCAAGAGGAGCTGGAGAGCTTAGGCTACAGGCTGATCCTGGCAAATACCTACCACCTTTACCTTCGTCCGGGCGCGGAGCGCATCGCTCGGCTGGGTGGGCTGCACGCTTTTATGAGTTGGCGTGGCGCGATTTTGACCGATAGCGGTGGCTATCAGGTGTTCAGCCTGGCGCCGCTACGCCAGATCGATGAGGAGGGTGTCACTTTCCGCTCCCATATTGATGGCTCGCTACACCGCCTCACGCCCGAACGCGCCGTTGAAGTGCAACGGCTGCTGGGCAGCGACATTATGATGACCCTGGACGAGTGCCCGCCCTATCCTGTAGAGTATGATGTGGTGGCACAGGCGGTGGAGCGTACCTACCGTTGGGCGATTCGCTGCAAGCAGGCGTGGCAGGAATCCCTTCCTGCAGCCAGCGAAGGGGCGTTATTCGGCATCGTGCAGGGCGGGGTGTATGAGGAGTTGCGTCGGATGAGCCTTGAACAGATTACCTCGCTCGATCTGCCCGGGTATGCGATTGGTGGGGTGTCGGTGGGCGAGCCTGTGGAGTTGATGCGGGCGGTGGTGGAGTTCACAGCGCCGCGCCTCCCCGCCCATCGCCCGCGCTACCTGATGGGCGTCGGCACGCCTGACGATATTCGGCACGCGGTTGCTTGGGGCGTGGACATGTTCGACTGCGTGCTGCCGACACGACTGGGTAGGCACGGAGCGGTGTTCACCTCGCGCGATCGGCTCAATCTGCGCAACGCTCGATTCGCCGAGTGTAAGGAGCCGATAGACCCCGAATGCGACTGTGCCGTCTGCCAGCGGTACAGCCTCGCCTATATTCACCATCTGTTCCGCGCGGGCGAGATG
>JBCNVA010000116.1:0-21899 GCA_039630445.1 Armatimonadota bacterium | reverse complement strand
TGGCGTTCACACTATCAGACCTTCCGGAGCTGGTGCGCCTCTTGGAGCAGCACCCTGAATGGCGAGAGGCTCTGCGCCTGGTGCTACTGGGCGAGGAGCTGCTCACGATGCCGCAGCTGCTGCGCCAGATTGTGGAAACGCAGCGCGAGATTGTGGAGACACAGCGCGAGATCGTGGCAACGCAGCAGCGGCACGAGCGGCAGATTGCTCAGCTGGTAGCAACGCAGCAGCGGCACGAGCAGCAGATTGCCGAGCTAATCCGAGTGCAGCAGCAGATTTTGCAAACCCAGCAGCGGCACGAACAGCAGATCGCAGAGCTGATAGAAACGCAGCGAGGCATCTTGCAAACCCAACAGCGCCACGAGCAGCAGATTGCCGATTTGATAGAAACCCAGCGGGGCATCTTGCAGACCTTGCAACGCCACGAGCAGTTGTTGGCGCAGTTGTTGGAAACGCAGCAACGTCACGAGCAGTTGCTGGCGCAGTTGTTGGAAACGCAGCAGCGGCACGAACAGCAGATTGCGGATTTGATAGAAACCCAGCGAGGTATCTTGCAAACCCTGCAACGCCACGAAGAAGTCTTGCAACGCCATGAGGAGACGCTCACCCAGATTTTGCAGGTACTGCAACGCCACGAGGAGATATTAGCCCATGTACTGGAGGTGCAGCGACAACATACAGAAGCTATTCAGGAGCTGCGTACCTATGTAGGCAACCTTGCCCAGAGTCTTGGTCTCTCCATCGAGGAAAATGCGGAGGATATGCTGCTCTATGTGATGGAGAAAAAGGGCTGGAAGCTGGTGAGAGGTCCCAACACTCTCTCAACTGATGGGGAGCTGGATTTGATCGCTGTCTTTGAAGACGCGGCAGGGCAGCAGCACACAGTGCTCATGGAGGTCAAATTGCGACTAAGCCGAAGCGCAGTGGAGCAATGGTCTGACCGCATACGCTCTGAAGGTTTTCTCAATCGACTGCGGACGCACGGCTTCGAATCGCCCTATCATCTCTACCTGTTTGGCTTTCGGGTAGATGTGACGGCAGAAGAGGCGGCGCGCGATCGTCGGGTGGGGCTTATCACCTCGCGCGGCGAAATCGTGTCGCCGGAAAGAATCGCCTAAGGAGAGTGCATCCGACACCATCAAGTGGGAGGGCGATCCGATGGGTGAGCAGGAGCAGCATCATCTGACTGGTGAGCAGGAGGCGGTGCAAGGGGCGGATGTGCCCACGCTGCTACAGTACACGCTGCACCTTTACATTGCGGCGGCGTGGCAGATGATGGGGCTGGTGCCAGACCCCATCACGCGCCAGATTCGAACCGACCTGCAGCAGGCAAAAATCGCCATCGATTGCGCCGACTTTCTGGCAGGACAGCTGCGCCCCTTCGTCGAAGAATCGCTCATGCGCGAACTGCAGCGGCAGATTCGCGACCTGAAAGTCAACTTTGTGGCGAGAATATCTGAACCATCTCACGAGTCAGGCAGGTCCGATTCATCAGCAAGCACGGAGGCATAAGGGATGGGGATTGAGAGCTGGGCGCGAACCCTCGCGCAAGGCATTTCACGGCGGCTGATGCACGCAGTTGCATCATTGCCCTTGCGAGCGCAGCGGCGCATACGCGAATCCATAGCGACATTGCGTGCGCTCCCTACAACGGTTCAGGAGCAGTTGCGGCAGTGGCGCGGGCAAACCGTTGCCCTGCCTGTCGAAGAGCAGCGCGTGCTGCTTGCTGAGTTCTACGAGCGCTACGAGCAGCTGGTGGAGCTGATCTGTGATGCCGCGTTTTGTGAGAATGCAGAACCCTTTGAGGCGCAATATGCCGCGCTGCGCCCCTGGCTGCAACGCGCCTATCCGCACTTGCGTCCCTACCTGATCGCCCACCTAAACTGCGATCCCAGCGACGAGGCGGTTGGGCTGCAGGCGCGAGGCAAGCCGACCGACGCCTTTGAAGCCCTGTTCTGCTTCGAAACGCTGGAGGAGCTGCTCCACGCCGATCAGGGCGACCTCATCGGGCGCATCGAACGCACGCGCAGCGCGCTCTATCGCTATGCAGACTACTTACGGCAATGGCTGGAGTGAACACTTCTAATCGGGCGGAACTGACACGGCGCGAGTTTCTCAAGCAAGCGGCACTAAGTGCCGCTGCCTTTAGCTTTGGCATTCTGACGGCACGCGCCAACCAACAGGAGAAGGTGCGCCTCGGCGTGATCGGCACGGGTGCGCAGGGGCAGAACCTGCTGCGCCAGCTGATGAGCCTGCCGAACGCCGAGGTCGTCGCGCTCTGTGATGTCTATCTACCCCACCTCATCGGGGCGATGGAGATCGCAGGTGAAAAGGCGCAACCTTATCGGGACTATCGTGCCCTGCTCGACCGCAAGGACATCGAAGCGGTGGTCATCGCAACGCCCCTGCACCTGCACGCCCCTATGAGCATCGACGCGATGCAGGCGGGCAAGCATGTGTTCTGCGAGAAGGCGATCGCCTACTCGCTCGAGCAGGCACAGGCGATGGCACGCACGGCACGCGAGACCAAACGCATCCTGCAAATCGGGCATCAACGCCACTATAATCCCATCTATGAGCAGGCACATCGCCTCATCCAAGAGGGTGCGATTGGGCGCATCACCCATGTGCGTGCCCTCTGGCATCGCAACGGCAGCTGGCGACGCCCTGTGCCAGACCCCAAGTTCGAACGCCTGCTCAACTGGCGCCTCTACAAAGAGTATTCGCGCGGACTGCTTACTGAACTTGCCAGCCATCAGCTCGATGTGATCAACTGGTTCCTGGGGAGCTATCCGCTTGCTGTGATGGGCACGGGCGGCATCGACTACTGGCAGGACGGGCGCGAAGTGTATGACAATGTAGAGCTGATTTTTGAGTATCCGAACGGTGTCAAGGTGGTTTATACCAGCATCACGGCGAACGCCTACGATGGCTATGGCGAGTGGTTCATGGGTGATAAAGGCACCATCGTGCTGACTGAGGAGAACAAAGGGCTGCTCTTCCGCGAGCCGCGCGCAGGCAAGCTGGAATGGGAGGATGATGCCAGCACGGTGCAGGTAGGTGGGCGCACGGCGATCACCCTGCAAGCGCGCCCCACCCGCCGCGTCCAGAACCCCAGTGAACAGCTGAATTACGGCGCGAACCGCAACGCCTATTATCTGGAGCTGGAGCATTTCTGCCACTGCGTGCGCACAGGCGAAACACCACGCTGCACTGCCGAGCAGGCTATCCCCGCGCTTGCTACCGTGCTGCTGGCAGAGGAAGCCATCGCCACTGGCACCAAACGCCACTTCACCCCAGAGATGTTCACCAGTTGAGAAGCAGCGTGCCGTGTGGAATAATCGCTCTGGTGAGCGACGGTGGCGGAGAAAAAAACGGAGGGTAAAAGCAGCAAGGGTGGCAAGCCGATTTTGCTAATTGTCATCGTGTTGATTGTCGGGCTGGTGGGCGGCGCCTTCGCCGGCAAGATGCTGTTCGGGGGCAAGGGCACAAAAGAGCCAGAGAAGCCCAAAGTGGGGCACACCCTCGATCTGGGTGAGTTTCTGGTCAATCTGGATGACGAACACTACCTGAAGGCAGGGGTTGCCCTGGGGTTGAAGGAGGGCATCTCTGCCGAGAAATTCAAAAAGGAGAATGCCCCTTTGCGCGATGCGATCCTCATGGCATTCGCCAGTTTCAACCGCTCCGAGCTGAACACCTACGAAGGCAAGCAGAAGGTCAAAGAGCATATCCGCGAGCGCGTGAACAAAGTTCTCTACGAAAAAACGAACGATAAGGAGAGCGTGCTGGAGGTCTACTTCACCAGCTTCGTGACGCAATAAGACTGATCGGGCGCGCCCAGAGCGCTCTCTCCTGAGCTACCCCCGCAGAAGCGGGGGGCGGGGAGTTTCACCCCGCGACCTCTCCGGCACTCACGCGCCCGACCACCTTCGATTACGCACCCACCGCGTCCAGAGTTCCTGCCGAGCAGGAAAACAAGGAGGTTGAGAGGAATCTCTGCGCTATGAGCGCGTTTCCAGTTCTGTCGCGGTATGGGCGCACGCGCCTGCGAGCCATCGCGATGCCTGTCGGCGGCATCGGCACGGGCTGTTTCGCGCTTGCGGGCGACGGCGCGCTGATCGACTGGCAACTGATGAGCCGACCGCATCGCGGCTGGCGACCGCCCTATGCCCACTTGCTCCTCTGGGCACGAACCCATGACGGTAAGGCGTACCTGCGCGTGCTGGAGGGCATGCTGCGCCTGCAGCTGGACGCGGATCACGGCGTGCCGCAACTGCTGGGAGGCATTCCCCGCATGCGTGCCGTCGGCTTCGAGGCGGCGTACCCCTTCGGGCGCGCCCTGCTGCATGACCCCCTGCTGCCGCTGGAGGTCTCCATCGAGGCATTCAACCCGCTAATACCCGAAGCAACGGACGATTCGAGCCTGCCGATGGGCTTGCTTACAGTGACGGTGTTCAATCGGGGTTCGCGCCCGCTGGAAGCCTCGCTCACCTTTTTGCTGACCAACTTTCTGGGCGAGGACGGCGTCCGACGCGAGCTGCGCGGCAACATCAGCGAGTTTGCAGAGGCTCATGGCTGGCGCGGACTGCTATTCCGCAAGGATTCGGAGCAACGCTCACCCCGCTGGGGCACACTGGCGCTGCTGGGCGAGGGTGGCGCGATCACCGTCGCGCGGCGCTGGGCGTTCCGCGACCGCCCCTGGAACGGCGAGGTGCTGGGGCTGATGGACACCTTGCTTGCCGAAGGGGTCATTCCTGATGAAAACCCGAACGCGCCCTGCCCGCCCAGTAATGAGTACGGCTGGGACAGCTCGCTCTCCGTGCGCTTCCAGCTGCCCGCCCGAAGCCAGCATACGGTGCGCTTCCTGCTGTGCTGGCACTTCCCGTATCGCGACCTGCGCGAATTGGGCTGGTGGCAGGGCAGAGAGGGGGACGATCCCCTTGTGCGCAACTACTATGCCCTGCGTTTTCGCGACGCGCTCGATGTGGCGCGGAAGGTCATCCCTCGCCTGGCAGAGCTGGAACGGCGAACCCTCGCGTTCGTACGCTCCGTTATCGATAGAGGGCTTCCGCAGCCGTTTTGCGAAGCTGCGCTCAATTGCCTCAGCGTGCTGCGCAGCCCGACCTGCTTCCGACTGGAGGATGGCACTTTCTGTGGCTTTGAAGGCTGTAATGCAACTACTGGCTGCTGTCACGGCTCTTGCACGCATGTCTGGAACTATGAGGAGGCACTGCTTGCGCTTTTTCCTGACCTGCATCGCTCGATGATCGAGAGCCACCTGAAATATGGTATCACGCCCGATGGGGCGCAGCGGTTTCGGCTCGACCTGCCGCTGGGTGTGAGTGGCTGGGGGCGTGCCGCCGCCGATGGACAGATGGGGCTAATTGTACGCGCCTATCAGCAGTATCGGCGTGATGGCAACCTTGAATGGCTCAGGCAGGTCTATCCCAAGCTGAAGCAGATGCTTGCCTTCGCGTGGCTGCCAGGCAGCTGGGACGCTGACCGCGACGGCGTGATGGAAGGCGCCCAGCATAACACCTACGATATCGAGTTTTTCGGACCGAACCCGATGTGTGGCGTGTGGTACTTAGCTGCGCTACGTGCGATGGAAGAGATGGCGAAGCTGGTGGGTGACCACGCCTTCGCGCAGGAGTGCCGCCAACTTTTCGAGCGGGGCAGTCGCTGGATTGATGAGAATCTGTTTAATGGCGAATACTATGTGCAGAAGGTTCAGCCCTTGCGCGAGAAGCCTCACCCGATGACCACGGGGCTGGCACAGGATGACCCCGCCTACACTCGCTATCAAGTAGGTGAGGGCTGCCTGATTGACCAGCTGACAGGGCAATACAAGGCGAACCGCGCGGGGCTGGGCGATTTGCTCAAGCGGGAGCATATCGTGAAGGCGTTGCGCTCGTTGATGCGCTATAACTTCCGACGCGGCTTCCACCAGCATTATAACAACATGCGCACCTACGCGCTGGGCGACGAGTCGGGCGTGCTGATTTGCTCCTATCCGCGCGGTGGACGCCCCGAAACGCCCTTCCCCTACTGGGCAGAGTGCTGGACAGGGCTGGAGTATATGTTCGCTCGCCTGCTGCTGGATTATGGGCTGAAGGAGGAAGCGTTGCGCGTGGTGCAAGCCGTGCGGGAACGCCACGACGGTGCGAAACGCAATCCTTTCAATGAACCAGAGTGCGGCAGTTATTATGCCCGCTGCATGTCGGCGTGGTCGCTGGTTCACCACACCTCGACCTGAAGTTGGGGGATGCGTTCGTAGTGGGTGTCGTGGGTTGCCAGCAGCAGACGGTGCTGACGCGCAATCGCAGCAATCCAGAGGTCGTTTACAGGCACAGGCGTCCCCTGCCGACGCAGGTAGCTTTCGATCTCGGCGTAATGGACGGCGGTTTCCTCGTCGCAGGGGAGAACAGGTGGGAAATGGCTGGCGAACTGCCGAACGGCTGCTACAGCTTCAGAGGGATTCGAGGAGCGCAACGCACCTGTCAGCAGTTCCGCCAGCACGGGTACGCATAGATAGGCGACCTCCACCGCTTGGAGCCGTTCCCAGAGTGTTTGCTGCCCACGCAGCGCAGGCACAATCACACTGGTATCCAGCAACACCCTCATCGTGGTGCAACCTCAACGGCTTCACGGAGTGCCTGCTCGATCTCTTCAGCCACTTCCTTAGGGAAGCTCTTGATGAGCTCCACCAACTCTGCGCCAGAGAGAGTTTTGCCGCGAGTGGGCAGGGCACGCAGCAAGGTCAAGATCGCCTGCTGCAAGCCCGGCTCCAACTGCATAAAGCGCTCTGCCACCTCCCGCGCCTCCGCACTTAGCTCCATCTCCTTCATCTCCACGCAAGAGGATACCTTTTCACCCATGTCCCAGGCAAGCCGTATGACCACTTTGGCACAGATGGCTCAGGCAACCCCCGTTTCTAAAGCGGTTCGGCGAGGGCTTGGAGGGCGTTTAGCAGGGAGGATTGGTCAGGGAACAGCTGGGCACCCGCTTCCTGAAGCGCGTGCCAGAGGCGCGTTGCCTCGCCCTCGGTGAAATCGCGCTCTTCGATGGGGCGCGTCGCAAGTGCGTAGACAGGTACGCCTGCCTGCTGCGCTTCCAACGCGAGTTGCAGGTTGCGTAGGTTGCCCCGTCCAAACGGCACATCGCTCAGCACCACGACGCGCGAGCGCAAGATCAGTTCCTTCGCCCGCCGATGAGCGCTCTCCGAGATGGGCGAGAAGGGCTGCTCGCTGACAATCTCCAGATTCAGGGCGCGCGCTGCCTCCTCATCGGTGTCCAGCAGATTGATGACACCTACACGCACCTGCCAGCCCTGCTCCAGCAGCGGGTAATAAAGCGACACGCCTGACCCACCGCCTGCGATCAGAAAGAGTGTGGGCGCATCGGGATCGGCAGGCGGACGCAGAGTCGGCTCCAGGGCGAACACAACGGGGCGACCTGTTAGCGGATGCGGGCGCACCAGCGTCGGCACCCGGTAGACCGCCTCGATGGTTTCGGGCGTCAGCACTTCAGCGGGCGTGCCTTGCGCAACGATATGCCCCTCGCTCAGCAAAATTAGCCGATCGGCATATTCTGAGGCTAAATTCAGATCGTGCAGCACGATGAGCATCGCCAGCTGCCGTTCGGCACACCACTGGCGCAGGCGAGCAAGCAGGCGCACCTGATGGCGCAGGTCTAAATGCGCCGTCGGCTCGTCCAGCAGCAGGTAGCGGGCGGATTGCGCCAGTGCCCGCGCGAGGTTCACGCGCTGCCGCTCCCCGCTCGAAAGCTGACTGACGAGCCGATCGCGCAGATGCCAGAGGTCAAGCCCTTCCATCGCCTCGCGCACCGCCTGCCGATCCGCCTCCGTGATGCCCCAGAAGCCCTTCTGATGCGGGTAGCGCCCCATCAGCACTAGCTCATACACGCGAAAGCCCATCTCGGGTAGGTTCAGTTGCGGAGCATAAGCCACTTTGCGAGCGAACTCGGCAGGGGTGTAGTCAGAAAAAGGGCGTCCATCCAGGGTCAGATAGCCTTCAAAAGGTTGGAGCACGCGCGTCAGCACACGCAGAGCGGTCGTCTTGCCGCTGCCGTTGGGTCCCACCAGTGCAACCACTTCCCCCGTTGCCAGTTGGAGCGAGAAGTGATGCAAAACTGTACGCCCATCATAGCCCGCGCTGAGCCTCTCCCCTTGCAGCATCTTTTGCCATCTGCACCAGCGCCAGGCGGCGCGGCGCGGTCAGGCGCAGCCAGAGCAGATCGCGCACCATGCGCAGCCCATCTCGCAGCAGGCGCACCTTCGAACCGGGCTGGTGCATCCAGCGGACAGGCACCTCCGCGATGCGATAGCCCAGCCGACGCGCATAGTAGAGCGCTTCAAAATCGAAGCTGAAGCCATCCAGTCGGCACAGCGCGAAGATGGCGTGCGCCGCCTCGCCCGTGAACAGTTTGAACCCGCACTGCGTGTCGTGGATGCCCGGCACTGCCAGCAGCTGCACCAGCTTGTTGAAGGCGCGTCCTGCCCATTCGCGATAGAACGGCTGGCGCACAATCAATTGCGATTCACGCAGTGGACGCGAACCGATCGCCACCTCATAGCCTTGCTCCAGATAGCGCAGGAGCTTTTCATACTCCTCAATCGGAGTGGCGAGATCGGCATCGCTGAACAGTATCCGCTCCCCGCGCGCCCGTAGGATGCCGTAGCGCACGGCGTGCCCCTTGCCCCGATTCGGCTGATAGGCAAGCAGCTTCACCTGGGGATAGCGTTCTGCAAACGCTTGGACGAGGGCTTCAGTGCGGTCGGTGCTGCCGTCGCTCACGACCAGCACCTCATACGGCTCTCCGCGTGCATCGAAATAGGCAAGCACGCGCTGCAAAGTGTTTTCGATACGCGCCTCCTCGTTATAGGCGGGGATGACTACCGACAGGTGCGGGCGTTCAGTCGACACGGAACACCTCCTGCAACGCCTGTTCGAACGCCTCGCGCGCCTCGCTGCCGAACAGACAGAAGCGCACGAGTTGCAGCCCTGTGCCCGCGTCGATGTGCGCCTTGAGGGTCTCCATCATGAGGCGTGCGCCCTCGCGCAGGGGGAAGCCCGCGATGCCCATCCCGACCGCTGGCAGCGCGATGCTGCGCACCTGATGCGCCTCGGCGAGGCGAAAGGCATGGGCAACACTGCTGCGGATGCTCTCCGCAGTGGCGCGCCCCCCTAAGCGCATACTGGCAGCATGGATGACATACTTTGCGGGCAGATTGCCTGCACCCGTGATCGCCGCTTCTCCCACATTAATGGGTCCGTGGCGATCGCACTCCTCTTGGATGCTCGGTCCACCCTTCCGCGCGATCGCGCCCGCCACGCCACCGCCCAAAATCAGTTCACTATTGGCAGCGTTCACAATCGCGTCCACCTGCTGCTCCGTAATGTCCGCCTCTATCACCTCAATCTGGACGCCGCGGTAAGTTGTTTGCATCGCGCTTCTATTTTACCTGTATTCGCACGGTATCATGAAAGTGGAATGAGCGAAGCGGGTCTGTATGTGCATATCCCGTTCTGCCACCGTAAATGCGGCTACTGCGATTTCAACTCCTATGCCTTGAGCGGGGAGATCGTGTCCGCCTTTGTGGACGCGCTGCATCAGGAGATCGAGCGATGTCCCTACGCGGGCATCCGCGCGCCCACGGTGTTCTTTGGCGGGGGTACGCCCACCTTTCTGGATGGGGAGACCCTTGCGCGCATTCTGGAGCATCTCAGTCAGCGGTTTGTTATTGATGCCAACGCGGAGATCACTGTCGAAGCCAATCCGGGCAGTGTGGATCGGGAGCAGTTGCGTATCCTGTGTAGGGCGGGCTTCAATCGGCTCAGCTTCGGTGTGCAGTCGTTCGACCCAGATGAGCTGAGGCGCATGGATCGCATCCATTCGCCCGAGGAAGTGTTGCAGGGAGTGCAGTGGGCACGCGAAGTGGGCTTCGAGAATCTCAATTTAGACCTCATCTTCGCCCTGCCTGACCAGACACTGGCACGATGGGAATCGAACCTGCGCCAAGCGATTGCCCTGCGCCCGGAACATCTCTCGCTCTACGCGCTGATGCTGGAGCCGAACACGCGCTTCTATCACCTCTACCAGAAGGGCAAGTTGCACCTGCCCGATGAGGAGACACAGATCGAGATGTTTCGCCTGGCGCAACGGCTTACACGCGAGGCAGGCTATCGGCAGTATGAGATTTCAAACTACGCCATACCGGGCTACGAGTGCCGCCACAATCTGATTTACTGGCACAATCTGCCCTATCTGGGCTTTGGTCCGGGGGCGGTCTCCTTCTATGAGGGCAGGCGTTGGATGAACATCAAGCATCCGCGTGAATATGTGCGCCGCATTCGGGCAGGCGAGCCGCTGGAGCTGGAGAGCGAATGCCTGACAGGATGGGATTCGGTTGGCGAAACGGTCATGTTGGGCTTGCGCCTGACGGAGGGCATCGATTTAGCGCAGCTGGAGCGGCGCTACGGGCTACCCGTGCAAGCATACTACCAGCCGGTGATCCAGGCGATGGTGGCGCGTGGCTGGCTGGTTCAAGAGGGCACGCGCATCTGTCTCACGGAGGAGGGGCTGCTGTGGCACAGCGAAGTGGCGATGGCGTTTCTGGGAACACCTGAGCCTGTGCTTGCATAAGCGCTGAGCTTTTTGGGGTTTGCTGTTCAAACGCCTCCCTGACCCTCCAGCCGCGCCAGCTGAGCATATGCAAGGAAGCCACGAAAGAGCAGGAAAAGCGCGATCAGATGCACAACCACTGCGATCCAGTCCTGAAAGATGAGGCAGAGGATGCCGTCGCACAGATAGAGCACTATGCCTGTGGCATATGCCCAGAGCATCTGCCTGTGTGAGAGCCAGCCGAACAGTGCAAGCACGCCTGCGGCAATCACCGAGACGATGACGGCAATCCCACTCAGCGGCTCAGCAATATCAGCCTGCTCCTGACGCGCGTATTGGGCAAGGGAGTTGACCAGATCAGTTATGCCCAATCCAAACACGAAGCGGATATTGCTCCCTGCAAAGGCGATAACGGTGTTGACCAGCGACAGCCCCGCAATCCAGTAAAACCAGCTTGCGCCTGAAGCCCCCGCCTGCCGTAAGGCGGCTTTCTGTTCCTCAACAGGCGACATTTGCGGTTCCATCGGCTCACCTCCTTGCTCTCAACTAATTTCAATCCTCTGCGATAGGTTCCTGTTTCTTATATGGGTAGGAAATTGGTCAACAGTGTCGTAAAGAGAGCGCATGCGCCGACAGGAGCCGCGCCAGGATCAGGATAGCCCCTGGAAGGAGCTGCTCACCTACTTCTTCCCAGAGCTGATACAACTCGTTCATCCAGAGCTTTACAACCTCGTCGACTGGACACAAGGCGTCCGCTTCCTTGATACCGAACTGCAACGAATCACTCCCAAAAGCCAAACGGGACGCCAAACCGTGGACAAACTCGCCCAGGTCTACCTCACTAACGGCGACGAACAGTGGATCCTCGTCCACATCGAGGTGCAGTCCCACCCCGAAACGCAGTTTGAGGAACGGCTTTTCGCCTATCACGCCCGCATCTGGCTCCACTATCGGCGTCCGCTGGTCAGCCTTGCCATCTTGGCAGACAAAAACCCCCACTGGCGTCCGCAGCGGTATGAGCGGTCGCTGGCGGGGTGTCGGCTGCTGTTTGAGTTCTACACGGTGAAGCTGCTGGATATGGATGAAGCCGCGCTGGTGGCAAATGAAAATCCGAGTGCGTTGGTGCTGCTGGCGTTTCGTCGGGCGATGGCGACGGAAGGTAAAGATGCTATGCGACTGGAGGCGCGGAAAGAGTTGGTGCGGCTGATGGTGGATCGAGGGTATGATAACCCAAGTTGCTACCTGTTGCCTTTGAGCAGGTGAGATTCCTCGCTTCGCTCGGAATGACAAGGCTTTTTACGCGGCAAGGCGCTTGTCATTCCGAGCCGAAGGCGAGGAATCTCGGATAGGTAGCAACTTGGGTTATGATATAGATACACAGGCGGAGCTGCTGCGGTTGATGGAGTGGGTTATGGGACTGCCAGAGTTGTTGGAGCAGGTATACGAGGAGTTTTTGGAAGAGATCAAGCAGGAGCGGGGGACAGTATTTCTCTCGGCTTTGGAGCGCCGCGCGATTCGCGAGGGCTTGCAGCAGGGCTTACAGCAAGGTTTGCAGCAAGGCTTGCAACAGGGGCTGGAGCAGGGCATACAGCAAGGCTTACAGCAGGGCTTGCAGCAAGGGTTGGAGCAGGGCATCCAGCAGGGCTTGCAGCAGGGCTTACAGCAGGGCTTACAGCAAGGCGAAGAGAAAGGCTTGCGCGAGGGCTTGCTCAAACTGTTGCAGGATTTGTATGGGGAAGTGCCTGAGTCGCTGGTGGAGGCTCTGCAGCGCGTTTCGGGCGCGGAGCGGCTGCTCTCGCTTTATACCGAAGCGGTTCGTGCGGGCAGTGTGCAGGCGTTCCAGCAGCGACTTACAGCCCTCCTGTCTGAAACCGAGTAATGCCCCGCTTCCTGCTTGATGCTGGCTCAATGCGCAGGTGTGGCGGTGTTTGACAACCACCCTTATAGCAACGGGAGTAGTTTGTAATACGAATTACCATTTCAAGTGCCGTTATCGTCGGCGGGGACGCCGACGCTACGCTGGGCATGTCCGTAGTGTCGGCGTCTCGCCGACGACATCACGGTGTTTACTCCGCCAATTGGTATAACACCGCCTCCGCCACGCGATGCGCCAGCATCATGATGGTGATTTGAGGGTTGACTACGGTAGGTGTCGGGATTAGGCTGGCATCTGCGACCCAGAGGCGCTCCACGCCACGCACGCTGCCAAAGCTATCCACTGGGCATAGGTCAGGGTTCTCACCCATGCGGCAGGAGCCTGCAGGATGGTACGCACTCAGGCTCAAATGACCCGGATGCCAGTTGCGATTCAGCAGCCGCTCAATATCCTCCTCACTGCGCAAGCACTCCGCACCGGGCAGGTCGGTATAGACCGCCTGCGCGCCTGCTGCCAGTAGCACTCGTGTTGCGCGTGCGATGCCATTCAGAATGCGTCGCTGGTCGTCTGGCGAGAGGCGATAGCGCAGCAGCGGCATCCCATTCGGGAGAAGATAGAGGCGTCCTTCACTGGTCTCGTCAGCAGTCAGGATGCCGACGCTTGCGAGGTAAGCGGCGCGCTCCAGCAGTTGCTGATGGCGTTCACCCCAGAAGGGCAACGGATGCAGCGCGTAGCCAACTGCCAAGGGTGGGAAAGTTGCCTCAATCAGCGTGCCCTCTGCCACCCATTCGGTGACGCCATAAGATTGCATCACGCCGCGCCAGCCCTCGACGCGCGTCTCCATCTCGGCAAAGAGGCTTGCCGATGGATGCAGGTGGATATGTCGCCCCAGATGGGGATGGCGAATTCCACTGCGCCAGAGCAGTACTGGCGTATGGAGCGCGCCCGCCGCGATGACCACCGCCTTAGCGCGAATCTGCAGAAAGCGTCCTGTGGGGCGCTTCTCGCTATCCAGCACCTGCGCCTCCACGCCTATGGCACGACCACCTTCCAGCAGCACCCGTTCGGCACGGCAGCGCGCGTAGATGCGCGCTCCTGCCCGCTGCGCACGCGGCAGATAGGTCAGGCGCATATCCAGCTTGGCATCACGGGGGCAGATGAGGGCACACACGCCCGTGCCATGACATTCGCGCTGCGGGCGGTTCAACGGCATATGCTGCACCCCTAACCGCTCCGCCCCGCGACGCAGCGCATGGGCGTTCCCACCAAGCACCACTTCGGGCACAGGCTGAATGCTTAAGTCGCGCTCGATGCGCTCAAAAATCGGCTCCACTTCGGAAGGCGTGAAGGGAATGCCAAGCTCATCCTTCCAGCGCTGCAGGATAAAATCGGGCGTGCGAAAACATGTGCCTGAGTTGACCACTGTCGTGCCGCCCACTGTGCAGCCCATCGGCAAGAAGATAGGGGGCAACCCCAGCGCGAAGGTGAAGCCGTTCATGCGATAGAACAGGCGGGCACGCTCATGCAAGGGCATTTGGGCATGCTCGCGCGTGGCAAGCTCACCCTCCTCCACAAGGGCAACCCGCAGACCCGCTTCGGCAAGACGCACCGCCACCGTTGCTCCACCCGCACCTGAGCCAACG
Source organism: Armatimonadota bacterium (assembly GCA_039630445.1). Lineage (GTDB taxonomy): Bacteria > Armatimonadota > Fimbriimonadia > Fimbriimonadales > GBS-DC > HRBIN15. The sequence goes on along the minus strand of JBCNVA010000116.1, from coordinate 7,736 downwards.
ATAGCCACATCTACCTCATCCGTACCATCCCCTTCGGGATAGATCACCTCCAGCGGATTGGGAGGTGGTAGGGGCAACGGCGGCTCCCGCAACGGGCGCACCGCATACCCAATTTGGGCAGTCAACTCCTCATCGAGCAGATAAGCCATCCCACACAATCCCTTCACAAGGCGTAGCAGCGCAAGGCGGTACGGGTCGCGAACCCCCTCAGCAAACGCTTGCGCCTGCTCAGGGGAAAGATGCGTGAAGAGGGCAAGCCAGCGGGAAAAGAGGGGAAGAGCCTCCCATGCGGTTAGCACCAACCGAACCGCCCGCTGCGACTCAGCGTCCAGACGCTCGAACCACTCCTCAAAGCGGTTCAGCACGCGCTCGGTCAGCTGCGTCGCTGGGGCACCCTGCCCAGAGGGGACTTCTCTCGGCGTCGCCTGGGTATCTTGCCCAGGGAATAGCCTCCCGCCACCAAACAGCAGCGCGCCCAGCTGCGCCAACACCCGCTTCTGACCTGCGGTCAGCCCTGCCATTCAGATGCCCGGAATAAACCGCTGCAGCCCTGTTTTCAGATCACCGAGATGCTGATTGGTCGTCTGCATCTCCTGCCGAATCTGGTCCAATCGCTCCACGATGGCAAGTTGCGTGCGATACACCAGCACAAAGCCCACCACCAGTGCCACAATCTGCACCAGCAGGAGAAGGGAGACCGTCCTTAAGGCTCGCTCTGCGCCCTCCATTGCCTTGCTGCCCTCCATCCCATAGAGGATACCCTGACGAATCAGGTAGCGAATTACGCTTTGGTCGAGTGGGCAGACAACGCTGTCATTTCGAATCGCCTTCCCAACTCGATTCGTGCCCTGAAAGGGTTGTGCAGGGAGGGGCAGGACTGTATGGAATACTTAACCGCGATGGAACGCTGGTGGCTTGTTGGGTTGTTGCTCGGCGGGATGGTGCTTCAGGCATCGGCGCAGGAGCTGGAGCGCTATTTGCACTTGCGCCGACTGCATAAGGTGCAGAGCCTGACACCGATTGGTGCACTGGAGCTGGCTGTCGGCAAGCGTGTGCTGGAGGTGGAGGGCATCGTGCGCGGCTCGATCGCCATCGACGACAAGCACTCCATCCTGCTGGAGGTAGAACCCACACGCAGCCTCGTGATCCATATCGGCACGCAGGACAGCTGGCTGACGCGAGGGCAGGTGCGCGTCCGCGCGCTGGTGCAGGTGGTGCGCGAGAGCGCGCTTGTCACGCCCGACTATCGGCTGATTGGCGCGGTGCATGCCAGCGTGTTCGCGCGTTACGAAGCGCAGGAGCGGGCGCGTCGGGAGAGTGCAGAGCAGCGGCTGAGTGGCAAGAGTGCAGGCACTTCGTCCCCATCCTTGCCTGTACGCCCGTCGCGCACCTCGCCGCCCACCCGTGGCAAATCGCTTGCCAGTCGCGGCGCGTCCTCTCAGCCACCTACCATCACCGACTGGCAGAGTTTCGCGGCAAACTTAGAACTCTATGTGCCCTACTACTATCAGGCGATTCGGCAGTTCAACCCGCGCCTGCCCGCCCAGCAGGCGGAACAGATTGCCCGCGCTATCCTGCGCTTCAGCGCGCACTACGGCGTGGATCCGCGCTTTATTGTGGCGATTGTGCTGGTCGAATCGGGTTTTAATCCGAACGCGACCTCGCGCAAAGGGGCGATGGGGCTGGGACAGTTGATGCCCGGCACCGCGCGTGGGCTGGGCGTCGTGGACCCCTATGACCCCATTCAGAACCTGGCGGGCACGGTGCGCCTCGTGCGCGGACATCTGGAACGCTACTGGCGGCAGGTGGGGGGTGATCCCAACGGTTGGGATCATGTGGTGCTAACGCTGGCGGCATATAATGCGGGTTCAGGCGCGGTGCGCAAGCACGGTGGTGTGCCTCCTTACAAAGAGACCCAGAACTACATTCGAAAGGTCATCGCCGTCTACAAACGCCTGTGCGGGCTTAAATAGACACCCTCTACTGGAAAGGTGGTTTCGCTTACAGGGTGCCATCACCCTAACCCTGACCCCCTTGCCATTTGCTCCCTACACTCCGCACTTGCTTAGGTATAATAGTTCCGGTGCTTGCCGGAGCGGAGGCATTCATCAGGGTTCATCCCGCAGCGCCCCTGGGGAGAGCAAGCACCTTCCCAAGTGCAGGAGGCACAGAGCAGAGCAAGGAGGAGAACGACTTTGGAGAGCTACAAAATCAGCGGTGGTGTTCCGCTTCGTGGTACGGTGGAGGTAAGCGGCAGCAAGAACGCAGCCTTGGCGTTGATGGCAGGCTCCCTGCTGATCGAAGGGGAAGTTGTGTTGCACAATGTGCCCCAGATTGAGGATGTCAACACGATGCTTGCCCTGATAGCAGGGCTGGGCGTGCAGTACGAGTGGCAGGGTTCCAGTTTATATCTCAACACGCGCGAGTTGACGAATGCGGAGCCAGATCCGAAGCTGGTGAACCGCATGCGCGCCTCGTTTTACATTTTTGGACCGCTGCTGGCGCGGCTGGGCTATGCCCGGATGCCCCAGCCGGGCGGCTGCCAGATTGGGAGCCGTCCCGTGAATTTCCATCTGAACGGCTTGCGGGCGCTGGGCGCGGAGATTCGGGAGGAGCAATCGCTCTATTTTGCCCGTGCTAACGGCTTGCGTGGCACGCGCCTCTATCTCGATGTGCCCAGCGCCGGAGCCACCCAGCAACTGATGACCGCTGCCGTCTATGCCCAGGGGCTGACCATTATCGAAAACGCCGCGATGGAGCCGGAAGTGGTCAATCTGGCGAACTTTTTGAACGCGGCAGGTGCGCATATCGAAGGGGCGGGCACCAGCACGCTCTATATTGAGGGCGTACGCCAACTGCGCACCTTCGTGGAATACACCGTCATCCCAGACCGACTGGAAGCGGGCACTTTCGCGATTGCGGGCGCCATTACGCGCGGGGAGATTGTCATTGAGCGCGTCATTCCCGAACATCTCCACTCGCTATTGGCGAAACTGGGCGAATCGGGTGTGGAGGTGCAGGAGACGGAGACCTCTATTATGATTCGCGCTCGTGATCCGCTGCTTGCGGTGGACATCCGCACGCTGCCTTATCCGGGCTTTCCGACCGACCTGCAGCAGCCGATGTGTGCCTACCTTTCATTAGTGCAAGGCGCGTCGGTCGTGCATGAGACCATCTATGAGAACCGCATCCAGCATGTGCCAGAGTTGCAGCGGATGGGCGCGGACATGATTGTGGAGGGGCGCACCATCTTGATTCGGGGCGTGCCGTGTTTGAAAGGGGCACGGGTGCGCGCGTCCGATTTGCGTGGCGGCGCAGCGCTGGTGCTGGCAGCGCTCGCTGCCGAAGGCACTTCCCATGTGGGGGAGGTCTACCACATCGACCGCGGCTACGAGCGACTGGAGGAGAAATTGAAAGGGCTGGGCGCCCAGATCGAGCGTGTTAAGCCCTACGCCGCGGTGAACCCCCTCCCAGTGGATTAGGAAGTAGCATCGGCGTCCCACCGATAAGGCAACCGTTGTAGGGGCAGACCCCCGTGTCTGCCTTGCTGAGAGGTAGACCTTGCGTCTACCCAGAAAGGGAAACGGGCATGTTTCGCTTACACGCGGAGCTAGGTATCGATCTGGGCACGGCGAACCTGTTGGTCTATCAGCGGGGCAAGGGGATTGTGCTGCGCGAGCCGTCCGTCGTGGCGATTGCGCAGCCTTCGGGGCGCGTGCTGGCGGTGGGCGAGGAGGCGCGCCTGATGCTCGGACGCACCCCTGGCAACATCATTGCCGTGCGCCCGCTCAACAACGGCGTGATTGCCGACTACACCACGACCCTCAAGATGTTGGAGCATGTGTTCAACAAGGTGCTGGGCAAGCGGCGGCTGTTCAGTCCGCGTGTGCTGATCTGCGTGCCCTCGGGGGTCACCGATGTGGAGCGTCGCGCCGTGATCCAGGCAGCCCGCGAGGCGGGCGCCGGCGAGGTGCATCTGATCGAGGAGCCGATGGCGGCTGCCATCGGCGCAGGGCTACCCATCAGTCAGCCCGGCGGCAATATGGTGGTGGATATCGGAGGAGGCACGACCGATATTGCGGTCATCTCACTGGGTGGGATCGTCATCAGTCGCAGCCTGCGCGTGGGCGGCAACAAGATGGACGAAGCCATCATGCGCCATGTGCGCAACGCCTACAACCTGATGATTGGCGAGCGTACCGCCGAGGAGATCAAAATCCGCATCGGCTCCGCCTACCCGTTGGAGCAGGAACTGACGATGGAGGTGCGTGGGCGCGACCTGGTGGAAGGGCTACCGCGCACGGTAGTGATTCATTCCGAGGAGATTCGTGCCGCGCTGGCTGAGCCAGTGAACCAGATCGTGGAGAAGGTGCGTTCCGTGCTGGAGGAGACACCGCCCGAACTGGCGGCTGATATTGTGGAGCGTGGGATTACCCTGACAGGCGGTGGCGCGCTGCTGAGAGGCATCGACAAGCTGCTTGCCTTTGCAACCGAAATCCCTGTGCATGTTGCTGACGACCCCCTCTCCTGCGTCGCCATCGGCACGGGACGCGCCCTGGAGGAGATGGACGCCATCAGCAAGGCGGGTCATTAGGAAACCCCTACTTCAGAAGCCCGACGCCGCGCCCAGCGATAGCCAAACGCATAAACCACGCCCGCAATCACCAGCGAATAGGCAGCGTAAAGCCAGTAGTGCCATAGCGGATAGGCATAGTGGCTCAAACCGTTGAAGGGCAACAACCAGAGAAGCCACTTCATCAGCTCGGCGAAAAAGCCCGTTGATGTGGCGATGGAATGCTGGATAGTCATAACCATCCAAGGCAGCACGAGGAGCGGAGTGAACAGTGCGCTGTAAAAATGCCTGTCTAACTCAGCGCGTCGCTCTGCTGTGTTACGCCAGCGGAAAACCCCAGCCCCACAACTCGGTGCCGTCCCGCACAAACAGATACTTCATTTGCAACACACCGCGCCCAGACTGCAGCATCACAAGCAGGCTCCACAGGCAAACTGTCCACGCCAGCCAGCGGGCAGGCTCTACCCAGTAGCCGCTGCCTAAGCCCACTGCTTGCCACGCCACACTCGCGATGCCAAGCACCATCACCCATTCCCAGAGGAGGCCTCCCAGCGGCGGTGGCAGCGCGTACCGCCCATGCCGCGGGCGCAACGCTACGCCATAATAGCCTAACAGCGGGCTAACCACCAGCAGGTAGAGCACCGCGCCCGCCATCATGCCAAAGAAAACCAGCTGCTCTGCCTGCGCTGCCGAGCGCACCCATAGCCCCGCAAAAATCGCCATATTCACCCCGAAAAAGAGCCAGTAAAGCACCGTGCCAAGCCATCGCTGCCAGCGATAGGCAACATCTGACCACCAGCCCAATCGCTGCGCCGTTGCGATGGCGCCTAACAGCGTAAAGCCCAGCACGAAAGGTAGGCTCACCAACCATGCAGGCAGCGCCCAGCCACCAATACTGTACACTTTCAACATCTGCTCAGGGATCAGGGGCGGTATCATCAGCATCAGCGGCATCGAAAGCTCCAGTCCAAGCACAGGAAAGATAACTTGAATAGCGAGGATAAATGGAACCGCAGCGATCCACATCAATCCATAGGAGATACCTACTGTCTCGCGCTCAGGTGGTGTCAGCCCGCCAGGCAGATACTTGTTCAGCCAGCGTGCCACCAGCGACGCCCACATCAACGCCGCCAGCCATGTCATGCCCAACACCTGAACCCAGAAAAGCAATGGAAAGCCTGCCAGCTGGCAGATGTACGCCCCCACCGGAAACAGCACGAGCAGCATCAGCCCGAAATGCATCCCCACCGCCATCAGACGCCCCAACACGATTCCGAGCGGATGGAGCGCGGTCATGTAAATATCGGGCGTCTCGCCGCGACGGGTTTTATCGCTGAAAATGCGCGGTGTCATCAAGAAGGGTGCGACTAACCCTGCGAATCCGTGCAAAATGAGCATAAACTGTAGCATCATCGCGTAGGCACGCTCCATCCCCGCTTGCGTGAAGCGCGAAAGCGCCCAGCTCAGCAGCGCAGTGAGCAAAAAGACCAGCAACGCACCGCCCAGCAACCGTTGCCAGAAAAAGCGCGAGCGCAGATGGCGCCGATACTCAAACCATGCCACTAACCAGGTTTCCGCCAGCATCACCAGTCCCCTTCATCGGGTGTCAACTCAGGCTCGTGCCGCAACCGTGCTCGCTCCACCCATCGCACGGCTTGCGGTATCAACCATAATGCAACCAGCAAGGTGATGGCGATCTGTGGGAAGCCCCACAGCGGATGATGCACGAGCAGCATGGTAACGGGCAATCCTCCTGGCATAAGGCTAATCCACCAGTGTGGTAGTGTGTACCATTCCATAATTGTTGGCACACTGGACAGAATGCCAAGAGGTATAGCAGGCACTGCAAGAAGAATAAAAATCATGTAAATTTTAAACGCCGTAACCCCAAAGGACGCAGTTGCCCTTGAGAGCATGCTGGTTCCTTGGCGCGCCACTCCAATCAGAATCCCCAGTTCACTTAGCAACAAGCTCAACACAATTAGACAGAGGACTACGATGAGTGCAAAATGAAGTCCCCAGACGAGATGGTTTTTGATGAGGCTTCCGAGCAGCCAGAGGAACGGAAAGGTGAACAGCAGGCGCGCACGGAGGTTACTAAACAAGCTATGGATGAGAACGCCCAGCGCGATCTTGGCGCCGTGCAAGCGCGTCAAGCCCACATACAAACCCCCTGCAGGGTTCACCAACGCACGAACGGTCAACTCAGAGCGCATCCAATCCTTGATCGTCGTTAACACGGGGAAGTAGCCTGTCAGCATATAGAGAATAGCAGGGTGTATTCTGCCTGCAATCATCAGCCATTGCTGATACCAGTGTATTGCAATCAGCAGTAGGCAGGTAAGCCAAACGAGTACTGCGCTCCATGCCTCTACCCACGAGATCTGCCAGGGCGTGCGCAATGTCCATGGAGACCCCACCACTTGCCGATGAATCTCCGCAAACATCGCCTCTCGTTCCGCCTCGCTGAGTTCGGGCAGCCGACGCGCCAGCAGTCGCCGCACATGCTCCTCAGTGGCAGCATGCAAATTAGCCTCTTTGGAAGGCGTCTCCGAGGGCGTGAACGGCTTCAAGGGGCGCGGCAGCGATGACAACCACACAGTAGGGTTGTCCACATAGTACTCCTGCCACCATGCCTGCAACCGCTGCCACCATCTCCATTCACTCAGATTAGCCATACGGTTCCTGATGGAACAGCGAATGTGCAACTCTGGATAAGTTGCTAAAAGCAGAAAGGCACAAAAGGAGTGCAAGCACGCCACACCCACCATCTGCGCAGGGAATAGATGGGACGATAATACTGGCGCTTACCTGTTTCCTCCTGTGCCAGTTTACTAATTACCTGAGCCCTCCTGCATGCTCTTGGGAAGTATACCCCTCAGGCAGAACCGATTGGCGCAGGTAGGCATATTCGGCACGCCCGCGGCGAATCCCAAACCAGGCAAAGCCCACTGCCAGCAGCAAGGCGTAGAGGGCATATCCTGCATAGTGCCCGATGGGATACGCAGAGGAACTCATGCCCTTCAACGGATTGATCCATATCAGCCCGCTGCCGAGCGCCTGGATCAGAGGCTCCGGGACTATGGTCAGGAGCCAGCTGACCGCCAGCAGTGCGCCAAGCCATGTAAGCAGGGTGGACGCGATCCGACTTCCGGCTGCCTCC
>JBCNVA010000115.1:0-5048 GCA_039630445.1 Armatimonadota bacterium | reverse complement strand
CCTCCAACAGTGGCAGGCGATGCTCGACACGCTGGATAAGAGTGAGCTGGAGTGGCGTTGCAGCCTCGCCGAGTTGCCGCGTGCTTCCGGCTGGGTTGTGTTGCCCGAACGCTACCGCCTGCGCGGCACCGAGCAGGGCGTCTACTCCATCCAACTACCCAAGGCGGATCAGGCACTGCTCGCCATCTCGCCTCGCGATCAGCCCGTGTTGCAGACGCTTGCGCCACTTTTGCTAAGCGATGGACGCGCCGTCACCGCGATGGGCAATACGGCGGAAAGTGTGTTGCTGCTCTATCCTCGCTTCGTGAACGCCTTGCCTGACCTGTGGGAGGGCTGGGATCGCTATCGCGACGCGCTGTGTGCACTGCTGCTGATGCGCCCGCCTGCAGGCAAATTCCGCGGTTGGATCGTCGAGATGGGCTGGGACCTCCAAGCGGCGAATGCCTTTCCTGACACGGCACGGTTCCGTGCCGAGTGGCTCGGTTTCCTGAAATTGCGCTACGGCGACCTGACCGAGCTGGAGCGGGCGTGGGATTTAAGCGCGTCGCTGAGCCAGTATGACCATGCAACCACACTCATCCCGCTCTGGTACGGGGAGCGGGGACTGCCCTATCTGGTAGCCGTTGACGGCAAGCAGAAACCGCTGGAGGTAGACCCGCGCACCTGTCGCTTCTGGGATGATTATCACACCTTTCTGGGCGAGCGGTGGCGTACCTTGCTGAGGGGATTGCGCCAGACGCTGCTCGCCTTCAAGCCCGATGTGGAGTTCCATGTAGTGCAGCCGATGCCTGATTCCACTGAGCCTGTGGCACCTGCCGTGCTGCGCGACCCGCTCCTGCTAGGTGGCTACGCCCTGCCTGCTGCCATGCGCAGCGAGTGGCGTCCGTTCCTGCTTATCGAGTCGTTCCGTGCACGCAGGCAGCTCGTCATGATGGAGTGGCAGGGCGAGTCGGTGGAGCGTGCCAGCCTGATTCAGAGCTTCGCCCGCGAGATGGGCATCCCGCTGGTCATCTGGCAGGTTCGAAATGCCAGCGCGCTAACGCGCGAGGTCTGGCAGGCACTGCAGGCGACCGATAGCCCAACATCTACCCCAGAGTTCATCCCCTTTCCTGCCAGTCTATGGGGGACAACCAGCATCCAAAAATGGCGGCTGGGCTGGTGGCTCCCTGCAGACCCGCCTGAGGAACTGCAACCGCTATTTTGGGGGTTCGAACTTTTTGCCTTCTGGCGTCCCGTGGAGGTGCAAGAGCTGGACAAGGAGGGCAAAAGTGTCACGGTGCGCCGCATCGACCTCTATCTGTGGACGACAGGGGGCGAGCGCGAGGTGAGCTTGCGCCGCTTTGACCGCACACCGCTCAGCGCGGTGAACCTGAACGGCGAGTCAGTGCCGCTTACTGTGCGAGGCGATACAGTGCGCCTCAAGGTCGGCACAGTGCCTGTGCGGTTGCGCGGCTTCGAAGGGCTACCCCTGTGCGAAAGCGTTGTGAGCGAATGGACACAGCGCGTGGAGACCCTGCTCAAACGGGATGCGCCTGCGGGGCAGGATGCCCGCGTGATGAAGTTCCTGTTCGACAGCGCGCTCGCCACCTATCAGCGCGATCGGGTGCAGGGCTTTCCATTGGTGCGCAACGCATGGCTCGATATCGAAAGCGCGTTCCAGTCCTATCGTCTGATTGAGGCGGAAAGCGCACGGGAGCATACCTTCAGCACCATTCGGCGGGATCTGTCAGCCAGTGGCGGGGCAACCCTCTGGCTCCATACCCCACTCCGCTCTACAGCCGACGGTTACTATGCCCGCTACCCTTTGACGGTTCGCACGGAGGGCGCCTATAACCTCTATCTCGCCTGCCGGGTCAAACCGTTCAATGGAACCCCCGACTCCATCGAGTGGCAGATTTTCAGCAGCACAGATGAGAAGACTCCACTGGCGAAGGGCACAGTCACTCTGGACGCCTCCAGAGCGGTCAGCAGCTATGCTGACCGATATATCTGGCTTCCACTGGGCAGCGCCACGCTCAAAGCGGGTGACCATTTCCTGTTGTTGCGCCACCTGCCCGCTGCGGGTCAAATAAAGTTCTACGCGGAGTGGGATGTCATTCTCGTCGCGCCTTCGGGGATTGTGCCGCGCGGCGTGCTACCTCCTACTTATTGAGGGGAAAGGGCGAGTAGCACGTCGCCATGCGCGAAACTCTTGTGGAGGCATGCCTGCACGCTACTCGCCGCTGGGTATTTACCAATCGCTATATCAAGTGCTGTTATTATCGGCAGGGACGCCGACGCTACGGACATGCCATGCGTAGCGTCGGCGTCTCGCCGACGGCATCACAGCGTTTGAAACGCCAATTGGTATTAGCATAACCCGACGGGATTAATCCCCGCCGTCGCTGAAGAAGGTCTCCACAGGGATCAGCCCCATCTGCGCGGCACGCCGGAACGCCTTCACCCGATTGTTGACATTGAGCTTCTCGTAGATGTTCGCGAGGTGGAAATCCACCGTGCGCTTGCTGACGAACAGGGCGTCCGCCACCTCCTGGGAAGAGCGTCCCTGCGCGATGAGGCTCAGCACTTCAATCTCGCGCTTGGTTAACCGAACAGGCTTCTGTGATTGCCAGTTCCTTTGGCTCATAGTTCCTCCTCCGCCTTGTTGCTGAGTGTTCCCGCCGCCCACACCGACCTTATTCCACACATACGCCCGCGTTTTCACATGGCTGCATGAGATGATGGGTAGAACCCCTGCGCAATAGGAAGGTAATCCTCACGGCGAGTCACCTCGCAGGAGCCTCACCTTACACCGCGAAATCTCGGTCAGGGACAAACTTCCCGACCAGCTAAAAACTGCCCACTTGGCAGGGTACAGGGGTCAGCTCCATGCGCATGCCAGATACCGCATCAAAAGAGGTCATCATCATCGGTGGTGGGGTGATTGGCGCGAGCGTTGCCTATCACCTGAGCCAGTGGGGCTGCCGAGAGGTGCTGGTGCTGGACGGTGCGCCACAGCCCGGCATGGGCAGTACGGGCAGGGCGACGGGCGGCTTCCGTTGCCAATTCAGCACGCCCATCAATGTGCGCCTCTCGCTGCTCTCGCGCCAGAAGTTACTACGCTTCCACGAGGAGATAGGCATCGATTCGGGCTATCGTCCATGTGGCTACCTCTTTGTTGCCAGCACCGAGGTGCAACTGGCTCTCCTGCGCGACGCGCTGGATGCCCAGCGCACGGCAGGGCTGACCGAATCGCACGAGGTCAGCGTGGACGACATTCGCCAATTGAACCCTGCGCTTTACACCGATGACCTGATCGGGGGTACTTTCTGTCCGCTGGACGGCTTCACCCGCCCAATGAATATTTTGCAAGGCTATTTGCAAGCAGCGGCGCGCAATGGGGTGGAGTTCTGCTACGGCGTGGGCACGGTGCAGGTCTGGCGCGAGGGGGATCGGGCAGTCGGTGTGCAGGTAGGTGGTGAGCACATCGCGGCAGGTGTCGTAGTGAATGCGGCAGGCGCATGGGCGGGCGTCGTTGCCCAGCAGGCAGGTGTCAATCTGCCCGTGCGCCCTGTCAAACGGCAGGTGGCGATCACCGTGCCTACCACGCTGCTGCCTGAAACGATGCCGATGAGCATCGATGTGAGCGATGGCTTTCACCTGCGCGTGCGTGACGGGCGCGTGCTGTTGCTACTGCCCGATGAGCATCCTGCCTCAGACCCATTCGATCTCAGCTTCGATGAAGCGTGGCTGCCGAAGGTGCTACGACGAGCGCACTATCGTGTGCCGTGCCTGAAGGAGATACCTATCGACCGCGAGGCGTGCTATGCAGGGCTTTACGAAATGTCGCCGGACCGCCATGCGATTGTGGGCGAGGCGCCCGAACTGCGCGGCTTCTACCTCGTGAACGGCTCCTCAGGGCACGGTGTGATGCACGCACCCGCGCTCGGTGAGATTGTCGCCGCGCTGATATTGGGACAGCCGTTGCCGTTCGACATCACCCCCTTACGCCCCACCCGTTTCGCTGAAGGCGACCTGAACCCTGAAACAGGTGTGCTCTGAAGCGAGAGAACGGAGCTTGTCCGGTTTAAACCCCTTCGCGAGTCTTAATATAGCGAGGTGCGACGATGCAAAGCCATCACAAGGTAGACTGGCGAGTGCTAAAAGGCTTTGGTTTGCATAGAAATGGATCTGCCCTGGGGCTACGAAAAGTTGCGCCTCGGTCTGCGTCGGTCTTAGCGATGCTGTTCGTGACTCTTGTTCAACTTGCGTATGCATCCCCGTTTACCCCAGGTAACATCCTTGTTAGCGTCTATGACCGGGCAGTTGTCTATGAGTATACACCGTCTGGCGTGCGTGTTCAAACAATTCCAGTTCCCTATCCAGGGGTAAACTATGGCTCAGAATATGTGCGCGACCTGGTTGTTGGTCCTGATGGCAACCTACATGTTTACAACGGCACTTTTGATCCTTACTTGAGCACATATAACCCCTACACAAGCACTTGGGTTCACAGAACCTACCCTGGCTGGAGTACGGCGAATGTGGTTGGCATTGGTGGCATCACTGCTTACCAACAGTTTGTGTATGTAACGGATATGTTTACTTTCGGTAATGGTGGACAAGATGTTGCCCGAGGGATCGTGCGTTTCAATCTTGCAGATTCTTCAGGTGTGCGATTTGCTGATACAATAGAGTTTATAGATCTCGTGTTGGGTTGGGATGGTTTGCTATATGCATTGGACGCGACCCAGCGGGTCTATGTGTACGATCCAGTGAACCTAAACTTGCTGAGGAGAATAACCTTATCGCGAAGCGTTCGCGCAATTGCGGTAAATGCAGCAGGAGAAATCTTCGGAGTACCTCTATTTGATCCAGTGATTTACCGCTTCAATCAGAACGGTACTGTCGTGGACAGCTTGAACACGGGCTTCAACTACATGACAGACATAGACTTATCGGTGGATGGCAAGATTGTGGTTGGCTCCTGGTTTGGGAATGTCTTTCTGACAGATGAGTCGTTGGATCAGTTCAGTCGGTTTTTCATTGGCGAGGAACGAACCCTTTTT
>JBCNVA010000114.1:0-3854 GCA_039630445.1 Armatimonadota bacterium | reverse complement strand
GTCATTTTTGAGCAGGCGAGGTTCCTCGCTTCGCTCGGAATGACAACGCTCCGCTCGGAATGACAGGGCGTTTTATGCGGCAGTGAACTTGTCATTCCGAGCCGAAGGCGAGGAATCTCAGATAGGTGGCAAGTTGGGTTACCTTATACCAATTGGCAGAGCAAACGCCGTGATGTCGTCAGCGAGGCGCCGACGCTACGAACGCGCCCCTGCAAACCTAAGGTTTCAAAGGCGAAACGCTTCAGCGACTTCGGGCAATCGCCCCCTCCAGGTCTTCAATCAGATCCTCCACATCTTCTATACCTACCGAGAGGCGGACCACCGCGTCGCTGATGCCGAGGCGGGCGCGTTCCTCAGGTGGAACGGAAGCATGCGTCATCGTGGCAGGATGGCACAGCAGCGATTCGACGCCGCCCAGCGACTCGGCTAAAGTGAACAGGCGCGTGCTGGATAGGAAGCGCATCGCCCGCTCCGCACCACCTTTGAGTTGCATCGTGACAATACCGCCGAAGTCACGCATCTGTCGCCGCGCCAGCTCATGACCGGGATGGTTCGGCAGCCCCGGATAGCGCACCCACTCCACCTCAGGATGGCTGGCGAGATACTCGGCAATACGACGCGCATTCTCGCAGTGCTGGCGCATGCGCAGCGCCAGCGTCTTGATGCCGCGCAGCACCAGGAAGCAGTCCAGAGGTCCGGGCACTGCCCCAACTGCATTCTGATAAAACTTCAGCTGCTCATAGAGCGATTTGTCGCGGACACAGAGCGCGCCGCCTACCACATCGGAGTGCCCGCCCAGATACTTAGTGGTAGAATGCACTACAATATCTGCGCCGAACTCGAACGGCTGCTGCAGATACGGCGTGGCAAAGGTGTTGTCCACCACTGCCAGCGCCCCATGCTCGTGTGCCAGCTGGCACGCCGCTTGCAGGTCGATGATATTCAGCATCGGGTTGCTGGGCGTTTCTATCCAGAGTAGCTTGGTGTTCGGGCGGAAGGCACGGCGCAGCGCGTCGAGATCGTCACCGTCAGCATAGGAGAACTCAATCCCGCATTTCGCCCACACCCGTTCAAAGAGGCGGTAGGTGCCGCCGTAGAGGTCGCGCGTTGCCAGCACATGGTCGCCCGCTTGGAGCAGGTTCAGCACGGTGTTCTCGGCGGCTAATCCGCTGGCGAACGCCAGCCCATACTCCACGCCCTCCAGCGCCGCCAGATTGCGCTCCAGCACAGCGCGTGTGGGATGGTCCGAACGCGAGTATTCATAGCCCTTGTGTTGCCCTGGCGCCGATTGCGCGTAGGTGGAAGTGAGATAGACAGGGGTCATAATTGCGCCCGTCGCTGGATCAGGTTCAATGCCTGCGTGAATCGCTTTCGTTGCGAAACGCATAGTCTATGCCTCCTCATTTTCCTGTAGCGTGGGCATCCTGCCCAAACTCGCTGCTGGTGGGACAGGATGCCCAAGTGGCTTAGGGTAAGCCCAGCAGGTGTGCCAGCGTATGCACAAGGTCGTATTTGGTCAGCACATCATACTGGCTATCTCCTAAGGGCACCAGCACTGCCGTCTCACGGCTGATGAGATCGGTCAGCTCATCGAGATAGGTGTCGGGCGACACGATGGGGAAAGGCGGAGTCATCACTTCGCGCACTACAAACGCCTGCAGGTCATGACCCTGCAACACCATGCGCATGATGGTGTCCTCCGAGATGGAGCCTACGGGTTCACCCGCCTCCATCACGGGCAGCTGCGACACATCGTGGATCTCCATCAGTTCAAATGCGTGGAGCAAGGTGTCCTGCGGGCTGACCACCAGCAGCTGGCGCACGGGACCGCGCTGATGCTTGGCGTCTACCAGGTCGCGGGCAGTGAGCTTGACGCGCGGTTCATAGCAGCGATGCTCGCGCAGCCAGTCGTCGTTATACACCTTGTTCAGCACACGCAGCCCGCCGTCGGGCACGATGAACACAATCAGGTCATTTTCACTGGCGTTCTTGGCGACTTCTAATGCGCCGTACAACGCAGCGCCTGCCGAACCACCTGCAAAAATCCCCTCCTCACGCGCCAGTCGACGCGCCCACAAGAAGCAGTCGCAATCAGTAACCTGAATCACATCGTCCACCACCGAGAAGTCCATCGTGGAGGGGAAAATATCCTCCCCAATGCCCTCCACTAAATAGGGGTGTGCCTCCACCACCTTGCCGTGATGGAAGTAGTCATAATAAACGGAGCCAACGGGGTCCACGCCGATGACTTTGATGTTTGGGTTGCGCTCCTTGAGGTAGCGCCCAGCACCTGAGATGGTGCCCCCCGTGCCCATGCCAGCGACCAGATGCGTGACGCGCCCCTCGGTATCCTCCCAGATTTCGGGACCTGTGGTCAGGTAATGCGCTTCGGGGTTCGCGGGGTTGTCGTATTGATTCACAAAAAAGGAATTGGGGATTTCCTGTGCCAGTTTGCGGGCGACAGAGTAGTAGCTGCGCGGGTCATCAGGCGCGACAGCAGTCGGGCACACAATCACCTCCGCGCCCATCGCCTTGAGCATGTTGATCTTTTCGCGCGACTGCTTGTCCGTCGTGGTGAAGATGGTGCGGTAGCCGCGCAGCGCGGCGACGATAGCCAGCCCCATCCCCGTGTTGCCGGAGGTGCATTCAATAATCGTGCCGCCAGGTTTGAGCCGTCCCTCACGCTCTGCCTGTTCGATCATGCGCAGGGCGATGCGGTCTTTCACGCTACCGCCAGGGTTCATGAACTCCAGTTTGGCATAGATGGCGGGCTTCAGATGGCGCGTGATGCGCTGGAGGCGCACCAGCGGTGTCCGCCCGATAGCGTCCAGAAGGCTCTCATAGCGCATAGTTTCACCTGCCACTTCGCGTCGTGCAACGCTGCACCCTTTATTATAACCCAAAAGGTTTCCTCAATCCCCTGCGCCGATACACACTCTTCAATATTTTTGAGGATGCTCGCGCGTAATTGGGAGTTGGGGGCGACTGTCTCAACAATCGCCAACGCCTGCTGAAAGTACGCCAACGCCTGCTCCAACTCCCCGCGTGCCTGATACACCAACCCGATGTTGTTGAGATCTCTGGCAGTTTCTTGGGACTGGGGTGCGATTGCCTCGTCTATCGCTAACGCCCGCTGATAACACGCCAGCGCCTGCCCCAGATCCCCCTGCTCCTCATGCACAACTCCGATGTTGGTGAGGATAGTCGCGTGGTCTTGCGAGTTCGGTGCAGCCTGTTCAATTACCGCCAACGCCTGTCGAAAGTGCGCCAATGCCCGTTCCGGATCCCCTTGAGCCCAATACACAGTCCCAATGTTGGCAAGGCAAGCGGCATGGTTTTGGGAGTTGGAGGCGACTGCCTCAATAATCGCTAACGCCCGCTGATAACATGCCAGCGCTTCCTCTAAATTCCCCTGCACCTCATACACAAACCCAATCTTGGTGAGGCAAGTGGCGGTTTGGGGGGATTGAGGTGTAATTGCCTCGTAAATCGCCAACGCTCGCTGAAAGTGCACCAATGCTTGCTCCAAATCCCCTTGCGCCTCATACACCGACCCAATGCTGGTGAGGATAGCAGCATATTTTGGGGAGTTCGGCGCAACCTGCTCCATAATTGCCAACGCTCGCTGAAAGTACGCCAACGCCTGCTCCAAATTCCCCTGCGCCTCATACACCGAACCGATGTTGGTGAGGTCTGTGGCAGTTTCGGGGGAATGGGGCGCGATCGCCTCATCAATCGCCAACGCCCGCTGATAATACGCCAGCGCCTGCTCCAACACCCCCTGCGCCTGATACACAGCCCCGATGTTGTTGAGGCACGATCCCACGAGCACCCAGAGTTCCGCAGGAGCGTGA
>JBCNVA010000113.1:0-10340 GCA_039630445.1 Armatimonadota bacterium | reverse complement strand
TACATTTTTGTTTTTTTGGGGGGGGGGCCGCCCCCCATACCAACCCGCCTTTTTGCGCGGCGGCGTCCCGCCCACGACATCACGGCGTCCGATCTGCCGATGGGTATTACCAGTCCAAGAGGAGGATCTACTGTGAGCGTTAAAGAGGCGGAACTGCATCTGGTGGAGCATAAACGAGAGGCGCTGCACTTAGGCGAGCAGTACGAGACCATCGAGCAGCAGAACGACGCCTACACGATTGGCATGTGGGCGTTCATCGTGCAGGAGGTGCTGTTCTTCGGTGGGCTGTTCGCCAGCTATGCCGTCTATCGGTTCAAGTACCTTTACGAGTTCGTGGCGGCGCACCATACGCTTAGCATCGGGTTCGGCACTTTCAACACCTTCGTGCTGCTGGTTAGCAGCTACACGATGGCACGCGCCGTGCGCGCCGCCATGCAGCAGAAGCATAAAAAGCAGCTCAAATATCTGCTCTGGACTATTTTCTTCGCCAGCATCTTCATGGTGAATAAGTACTTTGAGTATTCGGCAAAGTATCACCACGACCTTATTCCGAATGTGAACTACTCTGCCCACGAGGTCATCCATCACAACCACCTGAAGGTGGAAGATGGGATGGTCGATATGGGCGCGCGCAAGGTCTCCTTAGAGGAGTTCACTGCACGCACGAAACTCTTCTTCAGCTTCTACTTCATTATGACAGGGCTGCACGGCTTGCATGTGCTGGCAGGCATTATCGTGCTGGCGATTCTGGCTGTCCGCGCCTACTCCGATTACAGGCGCAAAATACCCCACGCGGACTACATGCCGGTGGAAATGGTCGGTCTCTACTGGCACTTCGTGGACATCGTGTGGATTTTCCTGTTCCCGCTACTCTACCTGATGGGAGGTCAATGATGGCAACACATCATCACGAGGAACATACGCACGCGCAACCGGTCTCGTTCTATGCGAAAACCCTTTGGATTCTGATGGTGCTGCTGGTTGTGACCGTGTGGGCGGGCTTTCTCAAGATGCCCGATTGGCTGGGCATCATGGTTGCCCTCACGATTGCCGTGACGAAGGCGACGGTCGTGATTATGAATTTTATGCATGTGCGCTTCACCAGTAAGCTTTCATGGCTCTTTGCAGGGGCGGGCTTTTTCTGGCTGCTAATAATGTTTGCCTTTGCGTTTGCCGATTATGCCAGCCGCCACTGGGAGCCTGAGCAGGGCTGGTGAAAGCATATACCGATCGGCGTTTCAAACGGCATAAGGCAACTGAAGTCGCACGGATGCAGACGAAACCCCGCGCAGGCGGGGTTTTTTTTAGCCAGCGAAGGCTGGCTTCGTTTGTCTGGGCACGACTTGAGTCGACCAAGCTTAGCTGTTGGTATTACCACCCATACCGTTCGGGTCCCCAATCGCGGAACACCAGCTCCTGCTTGAGCAGCACCAGCTTGCGGCTGGGGATGTCCTCATAGACCACGATCCCCGCGCCGACGCACGAATATGTGCCGATTTTCACGCCCGGCATGGTGATGACATTCACCCCTGTGCGGGAGAAGTCGCCAAAATAGGTTCCGTTCGCACCGAATTCGGGGCGTTCGCGCCGCCCGCGAATGGTATGGATCGTGTCGCCGTCGTCGAAGCGCAGCGTGCCGCACACAGTCGCCGCGCCGATGTCCACCTTCTGCCCCACCACGCCCATAATCTCGCAGTAGTGGAACAGGAAGGAGCCATCCAGCATCACGCCATCCATCTCGGCGTCGTGCCCCACGATGCAGCCGTTGCCAATCACAGTTGTGCCACTGACTAAGCAATAGTCGCTGATGCGGGTGCGTGCGCCAATCGCGAGGTTGCCCTTCAGAATTGCGCCGTTCAGGAGACGCGCCTCGCGCCCGATGAAGGCGTTCCCTCCGATCACCACGCGCTTGCCGATGACCGCGCCCTCCTCCACCACCAGACGCCCGTGGATCTCGGCGGAGTCGTCGATCTGCACTTCTTTGCCGATGCGGTCGCTCTCTAAGCGTTGTGCCTCCCAGTCGAGCCAGCGGGCATTCGCCTCCCAGATGTGCCACGGCTTGTCGATATCCACCAAAAAGCCCGCAGGCTCCACGCAGGGAATGTCATGCCCCTGATCCAGCAGAATCTGGAGCGTCTGTGCCAGTTCGGCTTCCACGGGCGGCATGCCGCCCACAGGCACGCTGGTCATCAGCCCTGGGTGAGCGTTCAGCGCGGGTACGACATGCGGGCTGAAGGCATATAGCCCACCCAGTCGGTGGGTGGTGTCCGTGCTGTGCCCTTCGATGCGCTGAATCTGCCCGTCGCGCACATAGGCACCAATCCAGTCGCGCGGGTCATGTTCGGGCAGGTAGGGTTGGGCGACTACCACTGCGATGGCGCCTGTCTGCTGGAAGGTCTCCCTTAGGCGACGCAGCGTGTCGGGCGGTGTCGCAATATCCCCATACGCCACCAAGAACGGCTCCCCATCGATCAGTGGCAGCGCGCTCAGCACCGCGTGCGCCGTGCCGCTCGGCGGGTTCTGGCGGATAAAAGCAATAGGGCACTCAAGCCCATGCAGGGCGGCGCGAACCGAGTTTTCGAACGCGCCCACCGCCACAATCAGCCGCTCAAAGCCGCTTTGCAGGAGGCTCTCGGCAAGGCGACGCACATTCGGGCGATTCATTACGGGGATGGCTGCCTTGTTGCGCACCTCGTTGTAGGGCCAGAACCGCTTCCCCTCGCCCGCACACAAAATAACCGCCGTTTTCATCGCCGAATCAGGTTCGCTCTCCAAGGCGAAGTTCCTATGGGAAAAGCTGAACAACTTCTGCGCAGCGTGGGCGTTGAAGTAGCGCTTCCAGAAACAGGTTCGTGTCAATCAGGAGTGCGGTTCGCATCGCCATTTGCTAATCTCATGCTGGAGCTGGACACTATCCAGATCAGAGATTGTATCCCTTATAGGGAGCGAATTGCTTGGTGCTGTTCGCGTTCGGCTTCGAGGGCGCGCACGCGCTCTTGGAGACTCTCCAAATTTGCCTGCAGGCTCAGCTGATGTTCAGTTGTGGTGCGTCGCAGCTCGGCGACCTCCTCACGCAGGGCTTGCAGCTGCTGCAGGAGCGTTTCGCTGCCTGCGCCAAGCTGCTTCATCTCGCGCCGATGCTCCAGCACCGCCGAAACCAGCCCAATAACCCATAAGGGCAGGAAAACGATTCCACCAACGCCCAACAGCCCAATCGCAATCCAGCGTGCTACTTCACCCAGTTCGCCCATAGTCTCGTCCCCCGTTAGAAGGTGCGCAGCTGCGCGCGTTCATCCAGCTGCTGCTCCAGCGCACGCACACGCTCCTGTAAGTTCTCCAGATTTGCCTGGAGGCTCATGTCGTACTCGGTAGAGGTCTTGCGCAGCTCAGCGATCTCGCGGCGCAGGGCATCCAGCTGTGCCAGCACTTCCTCGCTCACTGCAGTGCGCCGTTCGATCTCCAGTTTAATCATCTCCTTGCGATGCTTCAGCACCATCGCCGTCACTGGGATGATGATGGCGAGCCCGAAAATAAGAATCACCGCGACCAGTGCCGTCAGATCGCCAATATGGACCATCTTCGTCCCCCTTATGAATATACCCCACATGGGCGCAGTTTCCTGCGGCAATGGATAACTTAACCCAAGTTGCTACCTGTTGTCTTTGAGCAAGTGAGATTCCTCGCTCCGCTCGGAATGACAAGACTTTTTATGTGGCAAGGGGCTTGTCATTCCGAGCCGAAGGCGAGGAATCTCGGATAGGTGGCGAGTTGGGTTAGTATAAGGCTCGGTATGAACCCCCTACCTGCTGCCCAGCGCGCGGCACCCGCGTTAGGAACGCGGCACTTCGACCCAGCGACGCTCGTTCGCCGAAATCTCAACCGCTTCCAGCACCGCCTGACACTTCAAGCCGTCGTAGAAGTTTGGCGAGGGCAGCTCGTTCTTGCTGATGGCTTCCAGCGCGTCGCGCACCAGATGGGTGAAGGTATGCTCATAGCCGATAATGTGCCCTGGAGGCCACCACGCGCTGATGTAGGGATGGACGCCCTCCGTGACTTGAATGGCGCGGAAGCCGCGCGTGCCCGGTGGATCGGTCTCCAGATAGAGTTCCAGTTCGTTCATCCGCTCCAGATTGAACACGAGGCTGCCTTTGGAGCCGTTGATTTCGAATCGGTTGTAGTTTTTGCGTCCGAGCGCGAAGCGGGTCGCTTCGAAGGTGCCGATGGCGCCGTTTTCGAACCGCGCGAGGAAAGCAGCCGCGTCGTCCACGGTGACCTCGCCCATCTCGGTGCTTGCCTGACCTCCCAGGCGGTCATCCACCTCGCGCAGCAGCGGACGCTGCTTGATGAAGGTGGTCATCATGCCGCACACTTCGGTGATTTCGCCCACGAGCCAGCGAGCGAGGTCAATAATGTGTGCGTTCAGGTCGCCGTGCACGCCAGAGCCAGCAATCTCCTTGCGCAGGCGCCACACCAATGGGAAGTTCGGGTCCACAATCCAGTCCTGCAGGTAGGTACCACGGAAGTGATAGATGGTGCCGAGCACGCCCTCCTCGATGAGCCGTTTGGCGAAGCTCACAGCAGGCGCCTTGCGGGAGTTGAAGAAGATGCCGTGCTTGACGCCGTGCTGCTCGACGGCTTGCACCATCTCACGCGCCTCCTGCAGGCTGTTCGCCAGCGGCTTTTCGCATAGCACGATTTTGCCGTGCCGCGCGGCTTCGATGGAGATGGGCGCGTGCAGGTTGCCCGGTGTGGAGACATCCACGAGGTCAATATCATCGCGGGCGACCACACGCCGCCAGTCAGTATCGTACTCTTCGAAGCCGTACTTTTCGGCGGCGGCGCGCACACGCTCTTCATTTCGCCCACAGATAACCTTCAACACAGGCTCAATCTCCAGCTCCGGGAAGAAGCGCACGACTTGGCGGTAGGCGTTGCTGTGCGCCTTGCCCATGAACTGATAGCCAATCAGTGCCACATTCAGCTTGCGTCTTGCCATTAGGGACTCACCTCCTCTTTCAGAGGGGTCAGACCAGATGGGTCTGACCCCGTTGCGCATTAGGGTTTCGGTTCGGGCTGAGCGGGTGGTTGCTCAGGTTTCTTTTCTGGCTGAGGTTGCTGCGGCGATTCGGGTTGCTGGGGTCGGGGTTGCTGTGGTGGCTGGCGTGGTGGTTGAGGCGGGCGAGCAGCGGGCGTGCGCGGCGCTGGGCGAGCCGGTCCACCGCCCATCATCTGCTCCGGCGTGAGGGGTTTCACGATGGTGTTGGTGATTTTCGCTTGGCTCTGCAGCTGGCGAATGAAGTCGTTCAGCTCGATTTGCAGCGCCTGCTGCCTTATCTGCTCTCGGTCTTCGCCCTTCGCTTGCGAGCCGGTGCGCTCCAGCCGCACAATCATGTAGCCACCCATCGTGCGGAACGGCTCCGACACCTGCCCCGGTTTGAGCTTCTCCAACTGCTGCAGGATGTCGCCCGCGATGAACCGCTTATATTGCCAGTTCAACTTGCCACCGCGGTCTTTGGTGAAGGGGTCTTCCGAGTATTGCTTCGCCGCCTCAGCAAAATCCAGCCCCTCGCTGATTTTCTGATAGGCTTCCCGCGCTTTGGCTTCAGCAGTGGGGGCGTTCTGCTCCTGTTCCTCAGGATTGTTGCCCGGAATGCGGATGATAATCTGGCTATATTCGATGAAGTTATCATAGTTGATGCGCCGTTCCGCCAGTTTTTCCGCCAGCAACTGGGTACGAATGTGGGTGTAGAGTCGGCTTGGTGGGAAGCGATTGCGACGCAGGAAATCCTCCAAACTCATGCCCGGTGGCATGTTCGCCTCCGCCACCTGTAGCTGCTGTTTGTAGCGTGCCTCCACCTCTTCAGGCTTAACGCTGACTTTCTGCTTTTTCGCCTCCTGCTCGATGATACGGATAAATATCAAGTACTCGATGATTTCGGCACCTGACCAGTCATAGGCGGCACGCATCAGCTCGCCTGCCCGAATCGGTTCGCCGTTCACCGTTGCGACGACCTTGTTTGGGTCGGGCAGGGGCGGCAATTGGGGCGGAACAAATTTCTGAGGCGGTTTCGGCTGCGCCTGCTTTTGCGGAGCCGGCTTTTGCGGTTGCTTTGGCTGCGCCGGCTTCTGCGGTTGCTGCGGTTGAGCAGGCTTCGGTTGAGTTGCTTTCGGCTCAGCTTTGGGCGGAGCAGACCCCTGCTGAACCGTTGCCACGCCAAGCGTTAGTAACACCGCCATCATCAGGCATCCAATCCAGTTTTTCATCGTTCTCCTCCTATCGCATGCGCTCGATTCGGTACAGGGGGTATTGTCTCCTGCTGCCATCGGGTAAACGCCAGCGCCCAGTAGTGAAACGCCAAGATGGCTGCCATCAGTGCGCCCGTATCGTTCAGCAGAAAGCAAAGAACTCCTGCTGTCAGCCAGGCACGGCGTAAGTCGCGCGGCACCGCAGCTATCGATGCGGCTGGAGGTAGCCATCGAATCGCCAGTACACTCCCCACCAGCAGCAGTGCCCAGGGCGAAAGTAGCGACTCGCCCAGATTGGTCAGCACCTTGCGAATCAGCAGGTTCGACTCATCGGAGGTAGGGGGCGTTTCGACAGTGCCGAGCGTGCTTGTCAGGAAGCTGCGCAAGTGTGGTGTATTCAGCCAAAGCAAGATCAGGCTTAGCGCTGCCACCCCCACCAGACCGAGAGCGTAGGTCGCTTGCACTCGGCGCGGTCGCCCGCGTAGCTGGTCTTTCAGCAACGGCGCGCCGAACACCATCAGCGTGCCCACTGTCGCCAGCGTGGCGCCTACATTCGCCGATTGCCAGCCCATCCAGAGTGTGAATAGCGCCAATAGCGCAAGCGCCCCTAAAGGTAATCCCTCGATGCGCAACCAGACGGCGCAGAGGATCAGCACCCAGCTCAACGCGAGGGCTGCATACGGGTTGCCCACGCCATAGAAACGGTAGCCGCCCAGCAGCGTGTATCCGAACAGCCCGTGGCGGTTCCAGTCGCCTCCGCTGAGAGTATCCAGCACCAGCGCGATGAGTCCCAGCCCTACGACGGCACCCAGACCAACCAGCGGTGCATCCAGCGCACGCGCCAACCAGAAGAGCAAGCCTGTGCCGAGCAGCACGATCAGCGGTGCGCTCCAGATGGCAGCGGCGGGCAACACTGCTGGAAAGAGGCTGGCAACCCCCAACGCGATTCCCCACACGCCCCATGTGGCGGGAGCAAAGAGGGCGAAGGGTAAAGGGCGCATGGTGGCGGGTGAAGAGGATGATGGGGCGCGTGGCGAGCGAGAGGGCTGCCCCACCATACGCAGGTGCACCACCGCCCGCTGCCGATGCGCTCGCCGTGCCCGATAGGTCCACCATAGCCCCAGCCCCATTAGTGCAATCCACGCAGCGCGGATCCAGAACGCGCCCTTCCACAGCGAGTGGCGCACCAACCATGCCTCCCGACGCGCCATCAGCATCGCGGCGGTAGGTGGTGTGCCTTCCCCGCGCAAGCGATCGCCCCATGCGGGCGAGATGGGCAGCCCCAGCGCGGTGCGAACCGTGGTCAGCAGCGAAAGGGTCTGCCCGGCACCCTGCACGCGCACCGAATCGTCCCGCAGCCAGCCGCTGCCCACGCCCTTGCCACGCAACCAGACTGCTGAAGGCTTGCCCTCCTCCAGCGGAGTGCCGACCACCATCACCAGATCGCGCTGCGGGTTGTACATCCCCATCAAGAACGCCAGCCAGCGGTCAATATGGTGCCAGGCGCGCCGCAACAGACGCTCTGCCTGCTCTGGCGTGCAGAACTCGGCATAGCGCAGGGCGCGCGCCACCTCGCCAAGCCGTACTTCCACCCATCGCGCTCGCTGCATATCCCGACGCCAGCCCGCAGGCAACGCATCGGGCAGGGCGCGTACGCCAAACGCCGTGTCCATATCAGGTTGCAAAGAGATCGAGCGGGCATTGGGCGGCATAGGGAAAACCTGTTCCGCATCGCGCCCTTTTACGGAGCCTGTGAGGTGTAGGTCAATCAACGACATCTCAGGACTCCACGCTTTGCCTGCGGAATGATGTGGCGTGGACACCAGCCATCCGGCAGCGCCCGTCGGCAGCACACGCTGGAGCCACGCGCTGCGGATGAACATCTCGTCGCCCCCTGTGATGACCACCACCAGCACCCGCGCCTGACCCGCCGCAAGCAAGCCCAGCAGAAGGGCGCACCCCACCAGCCACCGCACAGCTGAATCTTACCAGATAACTGCTATTTGCCATAATATTAGGGTGATGTCACGCATTCTGGTTAGCGACCCGATCGCAGAAGAGGGGCTGAACATCCTGCGGCAGGCAGGTGAGGTGGACTACTGTCCTGCGCTCAGCCGCGAGCGGCTACTTGCCGTCATCGGCGACTATGACGCGCTGATGGTGCGCTCGCAAACGCAGGTGGATGCCGCGCTGATCGAGGCGGGCACGCGCCTGAAGGTCATCGGCAGGGCGGGTGTCGGCGTGGACAACATCGATGTGGACGCGGCTACCCGACGCGGGATTGTAGTGGTGAACTCGCCGGAAGGCAACACGATTGCGGCGGCGGAATTGACTTTCGCGCTGCTGCTCGCGCTTGCCCGTAAAGTGCCCCATGCCGACCGCTCGCTCCGCGCGGGCGAATGGAAACGCAGCGCGTTTCTGGGCGTGGAACTCTACAAAAAGACGCTGGGCATCATCGGTATCGGTAAGATTGGCAGGGAGGTCGCCCGACGCGCCCGCGCCTTCGGCATGCATGTGCTGGCGCACGACCCCTTCGTGCCCGCCGCCCACATTCAGCAGTTAGGTGCCGAGCCGGTGAGCCTGGAGGAGCTGCTTGCCCGTAGCGATTTCATCAGCCTACACGCGCCCCTCACCCCCGAAACGCATCACCTGCTCAATCGGGAACGCCTGAGACGAACGAAGCCCGGTGTGCGAATTATCAACTGCGCTCGTGGTGAGCTGATCGATCTGGACGCGCTGGCGGAACTGATCGATTCGGGGCATGTGGCGGGGGCTGCGCTCGATGTGTTCCCGCAAGAGCCGCCACCTGCTGACCTGCGCGTGCTGCATCAGCCCCAGAATGTGTTGACGCCCCACTTAGGCGCATCGACAGAGGAGGCGCAGGTGAAGGTCGCCCTCGATGTGGCGGAGCAGATTGTGGCGGTGCTGACAGGGGGGGTGCCGCGCAGCCCTGTGAACCTGCCGCCCATCCCGGCTGAGCAGCTGGAGCGCGTTCAGCCCTATCTGCAGCTTGCGGAGCGCATGGGACGCCTGCACGCCCAACTGCTGGGCGCACCCGTTGAAAGTCTGCATGTGCGCTTTTCGGGCGATTGGGAAGGCATGCCGCTGGACATGCTGGCGCGCGCCGCCCTGGTCGGGCTGTTCGCCCACACCACCGACACACCCGTGAACCTGGTGAACGCGCCGCTGATTGCCCAGCAGCGCGGGCTGAAACTGGAATGGAGCCACCGCGCCGAATCGGAACTCTACCCCGACACCATCACAACCGTTGTGACCACCGCGCAGGGCGAGCAGCGACTGACAGGCACGGTGTTCGGGCGTTATGACCTGCGCATCACCCATCTGGATGACCTGTTCGTGGATATCAAGCCCGAAGGCATCCTGCTGGTGACGGAGCATCATGACCGTCCGGGCATTATCGGGCGTGTGGGCACACTGCTGGGCAGCCACCAGATCAATATCGCGGGGATGCATGTGGGGCGCGAGTGTGTAGGCGGACGCGCCGTGATGATGCTGCAGGTGGACGACCCTATCCCCCCTGAGGTACTGGCGCAGATTCGCCAACTGGAAGGCGTAGAAAGCGCGCGTGTGGTCGTTTTCTGAATCTTTCGCTCTGCGACAGCAGATTGAGCAGGAACGGCTTTAGCCGTCAGCCAGTGCAGGCACTTCTCGAACACTCTCTACACAGCCTGTATCCCTCACCATCCCCACGCCTCCTTGCACGCCGCATCCACCTGTGCCTGCAGCTCCAGCGTGCGCGCAAGGGCAGTCACCACGCGCTGGTAAGTTAGTACCTCGTCAAAGCTCAGCACGCGCCCCTTGCGGTCGGCAAGCCACTTCTCGCACACCACATAGCCACCCACCCGATACGCCCACACCACCTCTGGCACGGGCGCAAAGTACTGCTGCGCGTTGATCCACACTCGCTCGCCGTCGTAGCGCACGCGCTCCACCTTGTTGTCGCCCGCCACAGGGAATTTGCATAGCGGGATTTGCAAGTCGGGATGCTCCAGCAGGTGCAACGCCATCAGCGACTGCCCCAGCGCCGCCAGCTGCTCAAACACGGCGCGATTGGGGGGTAGGGGGATGCGCGG
>JBCNVA010000112.1:0-4549 GCA_039630445.1 Armatimonadota bacterium | reverse complement strand
TAGGGGAGATAGACTTGTTGGAGCGTCGCCTTGAGCATCGTGCGGATGGCGGTCTCCGCGCCGCTGCCAGGTGGCAGTCGATAGGTGCTGGGGAACAGATAGCCCTCTAAATTCGCGTTTTCGGGCAGAGGTAAGCCAAGGTCGCGAAACCGTTGCGGCTCGCGGCATAAGGCGAGGAACTCCTGCGCGTCGGCAATCCCCCGCTCATGCAGGCGTTGCGCGATCCGAAAGCGGTTCCAGCCCTCTGGAATGGTCACCCAGTTGCGTGTGAACCGTTCCTCGATCAAGATTTGGGCGATTTCGAACAGGTTTTGATTGGGACTGAACTCGTAGTCCCCAGGGGCGATCTGCCTTTTGCCTTTCCAGCGCAGGTAGAAGGCGAGCAGGCGCGGGTTGCGGATGAGCTGGCGTTGGGCAAGCCGTTGGGCAAGCGCGTCGGCAGTTAGCGGCTCGCGCAGGCGCACCAACTGCGGCTGAAAACGCCGACTGAGTGGGCGCGTCTCACGGTAGAGCCATCCCGCAAGCCCACCCGCAGCCAGCAGCAAGATGCCAACGCCCAGCAAAAGCCACTTCCGCCAGCGCCGCATGGCTCACTCAAGATTGCCTAACATGCCTAACTTGCTGGATGTAGTGGACGATACTCACCAAGAGGCGCGGTAGCCCCGTGAACAGCCCCACAAAGAGCAGCGAAAGCATTAGAAAAGTGGGATGAATCGCCAGCAGCGATACGCCGCGCCCCGCAAACACCCAGGCACGCAGCGCCACACCGAGGGTAACGCCCGCCAACAACACGGTTGGGAACACCCAGCGCGGCGCCGATGGACGATACAGCCCCAGCAGCAGCGCCATGCCGAACCAGCCCAGCGAGAACGGGATCAGCGTCCGCGCGATATTGGGCAGGTTGTACGGCATATGATGCGAGTACATCCCAATCAGCGTGAAGGCAAGAAGCGCCACCGCGTCCCAGATCAACCAACCCCAACGCATCAGGACAGAGTATACCTCGCTGGGTATACTTTTGTCTATGCGAACGCGCCCAGAGCGGCGTCCCATTGTGGTGCTGGACGAACAGGTAGTTAATCGCATCGCGGCGGGGGAGGTGGTCGAGCGACCTGCGTCTGCCGTGAAGGAGCTGATTGAAAACAGCCTCGATGCAGGCGCACGCCGTATAGAGATAGAAGTGGAGATGGGGGGAAGGCGACTGATCCGCGTGCGTGATGACGGCATCGGCATGACGCGCGAGGATGCCCTGCTTGCCCTGCAACGCCACGCTACCTCCAAAATCCGCACCGATGCCGACCTGTTGCGCATCCAGACGATGGGCTTTCGGGGCGAGGCGCTGCCCAGCATCGCGGCAGTGAGCCGACTGGAGCTGATCACGCGCGCCTTCGAGGAGGAGATTGGCACGCGTGTTGTCGCTGTCGGCGGCGAAATCAAAACGGTGGAGGAGGTCGGCGCGCCCATCGGCACGACTGTCACGGTGCGTGACCTCTTTTTCAATGTGCCCGCTCGCCTCAAGTTCCTCAAAACGGTGCCCACCGAGCTGGGACACATTCTGGAAACCGTTACCCGCTATGCGTTCGCGTTTCCCGATGTGTCCTTTCGCCTTGTTCATGAGCGGCAGGAGCTACTCTTTACCCCAGGCAGCGGAGATCGCCTGAGCGCGGTTGCCGCCGTTTGGGGACGCGACGCCGTGCGCAGCATGGTCGAGGTGGACTATGAGCGAGACAACATCCATGTGTACGGTCTGGTTGCGCCACCTCACCATGCGCGTCCCACGCGACAGCATCAATATTTTTATGTGAACCTGCGTCCCGTGCGGAACAAGACGCTGACCGCTGCGCTGGACGAAGCCTACCGCACGCTGACGCCCGAAAAACGCTATCCCGCCTGCGTGCTGCTGGTGGATTTAGACCCGCGTCAGGTGGATGTGAATGTGCATCCTGCCAAGATCGAGGTGAAGTTCCAGCGGGAGGGTGAGGTCTACGAGGCGGTGGTGCAGGCGATTCGCGCCGCACTGCTCGAACATGGGATGATTCCCTCAGCAGTTGGTGGCGCTGCCGTGCCTGCCCCTCACCCCCAGCCCCTCGCCCACGCTGCGGGAGAGGGGGGCTTGACGGCGACACCCCAACGCTATGTGCCCGATGTGCAGACGGTGCATCGGCTGCTGCTCCAGCGCGCGGGGCTGGCACCGCAGGAAACCCAACTGGAGCCTCCGCCCGCTACGCCCACTACGCCTGAGGCGCCATCTATCGAGCAGGTTGCCCCACCGCAAACCCTACCAGAGTTCCAACCTGCGGCAGCGGAGCCGTTAGAAACTGCCCATCTGCCGTTTGCTGACCTGCTGGAGGATCTGCAGATACTCGGACAGCTGCGGAACACCTTCATCGTCGCCTCAACGCGCAAAGGACTGGTGATTATCGACCAGCATGTGGCTCATGAGCGGGTGCTCTATGAGCGGTTTTGCGACCAGCGAGGTGGCACACCTATTCCGCGCCAGGCGCTGCTTAGTCCAGAGCCACTTCAGCTCGACCGACGCAGTGCGCTGCTGCTGCAGGAGCGGCTGGATGAGCTAAATCGGCTGGGGTTCGAGCTGGAGCCGTTTGGTCAGGATGCCTATCTGGTGCGTGCAGTGCCTGCTGCGCTGGTTGGACGCAATCCATTAGGCGCTTTGCGCGACATTATCGATGAGTTGGTGGAGCTGTCGGTTCAGCGGCGACTGCCCATTGCACGCGAGCAGCTGTGGATCACCACCGCCTGCAAGCTGGCAGTCAAGGCGGGCGACCCGTTGAGCCTGCCCGAAATGCAGAAATTGATAGAGGACCTGGCGCGTACCCAGAACCCCTATCTCTGCCCGCACGGGCGCCCGATCACCCTGACCCTAACTTGGGAGGAGTTGGAGCGACGGTTCAAACGCAGCTAATACCAATATTCCTACATCAAGCTTATCGGGTCAATATCGATTTGGAGGGTGGCACGGTTGCGTGGCTCCAACGCGGTTAGCGCCTCGTGCAGCAGCGGGGCAGGCTCGCTTTCGGGCGCGAACTTCAGTAGCAAGTGATAGCGGTACTGCCCCTCCACGCGCTCCAGCGGCGTCGGCGCTGGTCCCAACACCTGAAGGAGGGTATCATCCCGAATCGATTCGAGCGCGTCCGCCATGCATCGCAACACGCGAAAGGCACGCTCAGGGTTTGCATCCCGCGCCACCAGGTTCACCAAGCGGCAGAAGGGTGGATAGAGCGGCTCACGCCGCGCCTCCAGCTCATGCTGATAAAACCCCTCGTAATCGTGCTGCGCTGCAAACTGGATTGCGTGATGGTCAGGATTGAAGGTCTGGATCAGCGTGCGCCCCTGCTGCTCGCGCCTGCCAGCCCGCCCTGCAACCTGCATTAACAGCTGGAAAGTGCGCTCAGCGGCGCGAAAGTCGGGCAGGTGCAGCGCGGTGTCAGCATTCAGCACGCCGACCAGCATCACGCGCGGAAAGTCCAACCCCCGCGCTACCATCTGCGTGCCGATCAGCACATCCAACTCGCCCGCCCGAAACGCCTGCAGCAGCTGCAGATAGAGGTCGCGGCGGTTCAGCACATCTCTGTCCAGCCGTGCGACGCGCAGGTTGGGCAGTAGCCTCTTGAGGGTCATCTCCACGCGCTGTGTGCCGATGCCATACGGCGCGATCTGAGTGCCCCGACAGTTCGGGCATAGCGAGGGCGCGGCAACTCGCGCGTTGCAGTGGTGGCAGCGCAAGACCCGCTCACCCGCCACATGGTAGGTCAACGAGACAGCACACTGCTCACACATCGGCACATGCCCGCACTCGCGGCAGAGCAGCATCGGGGCGAACCCGCGCCGATTGAGAAAGAGGATCACCTGCTGCCCGCGCGCCGTGGTCTCCCGAATCGCCTCAAGCAGGAGTGGACTGAGGGCAAGGCGCGGCTGCGTTCGCATATCGATCAGCTCCACCTCAGGCAGCGGTGTGCCCCCGATGCGCTCTGGCAGGCGCAGCAACTGCAGCTCGCCCTGCTGGGCGCGATAGAAAGTTTCCAGCGCGGGCGTCGCACTGCCTAATACCAACACGGCACGCTCCTCGCGTGCCCGCACCTCTGCCAGCTGGCGTGCATGGTAATACGGCGTCTGCCCCTGCTTGTAGGCAGGCTCATGCTCCTCATCCAGCACAATCAGTCCGAGCGCGCGCAGTGGGGCAAAGATGGCGGAGCGTGCCCCCACCACGATCGGCGTCTGACCCGCCCGCACGCGCAGCCAATGCGCATAGCGCTCCGACGGGTTCAGCTGGCTGTGCAGCACGGCAACAGCACTGCCGAACCGCTCTCGGAAGGCAGCGGTCAGCTGCGCCGTGAGCGCAATCTCCGGCACCAGAAAGAGCACCGTGCGCCCTGCTCGCAACGCAGCTGCCGCCGCTTGCAGGTAGACCTCTGTCTTGCCGCTGCCCGTGACCCCATACAGCAGGAAGGCGTGATAGCGTCCCGCCTCAATCGCCTGATGCAGGGCACGAATCGCCGCCTGCTGAGCCTGCGTAGGAGAGGGGACGGGA
>JBCNVA010000111.1:0-21516 GCA_039630445.1 Armatimonadota bacterium | reverse complement strand
GCGCTGGCATGGCTTGTGATAGGGGCAAGCACGCTCTATTTGGCGTGGCGGGGGACGCCGATGCCCCTGAGCCTGAAGTTTTTCGCCCTGTTGCAGGTAGCGGGCGGTGTGCTGCTTCTGCTGCGCCATGCGGCAGGCTGGTTGATCCTGATTACCATGTCGGTGTTCACGATGGTAGCGGGGCTGTTCGCGCTGATTGGTGCGCCCTTCCTGCCGCCCGAAACCCTGCAGAAGGCGCCACGCCCTTGGGACATAGACCCGCGTTGGCTGGCGGCACTGACAGCAGTCATCGCCCTCCTGTTTGGACGCCTCTGCTGGCTGGGCTTGCGCAACGACCCGCCCGGCAACTGGCGAACGGTATAATCGGAAAGGTGCATCGACGGCTAAAGCCGTTGGGTGTCTAGCCAATCTACCATGCTCGATAACGGCTATGATTTTGAGGCGCAGCGGGAGCAGCTGATCCAGCTTATCCGTGAGAAGGGCGTGCGGGATGAGCGGGTGCTGGAGGCAGTTCGGCGCGTGCCACGCCACCTGATGGTGCCCGAAGAGTACCGCTGGCAGGCTTACATCGATCACGCCCTGCCAATTGGCGAAGGGCAAACTATCTCGCAGCCTTCACTCGTTGCCACGATGACCGAGCTGCTGGAGCTGCGAGGCGACGAGCGCGTGCTGGAAATCGGCACTGGCTCGGGGTATCAAGCGGCGATTCTGACCTTGCTATGTCGCCAACTGGTCACGGTGGAGCGCTTTCCGCGCCTGGCGCTCCGCGCCTATCACATTCTGACGGCGTTGCGCTTCCCGCCCTTTGTGCTGGTGATCGGTGATGGCACGCGCGGCTTCCCACCTCTTGCGCCTTATGACCGGATTATCGTCACGGCGGGCACGCCCGGCAGAGTGCCGCCCCCCTTGCTGGAGCAACTCTCGCCCAACGAAGGGCGACTCCTCTTGCCCCTCGGCTCGCGCACGCACCAGGTGCTAACACTCATCATCAAGCGTGGCGAGCGACTATTCACACGCACCTACGGCGAGTGCGTCTTTGTGCCCCTCGTGGGCGAATATGGCTGGCAGCCTGACGAAGTGTTTTGATGATGCCACGGGTCAGATGCGAAACCGAACACAGGAGGTATCGGGATGGTTATTGGAGTACCTAAGGAAACTTATCCGGGCGAGCAACGGGTGGCGCTGATCCCGGCGCAGCTGCCCTCCCTGCACAAGGCAGGCTTCGAGGTGCTGATCGAGGCGGGCGCTGGTGATCAGGCGGGCTTCCCCGATTCGGAATATCAAGAGGCGGGCGCGCATCTGGTTGCCTCGCGTGCCGAGCTGTTCGCCCGCGCGGATGTTGTGCTGCAAGTACGCACAGCAGGTGCCAACCCCCATTTTGAGGAGGACCTGCTGCTGCTGCGTGAAGGACAGATTCTGATTGGGCTGATGGAGCCTCTGTGGCAGGCGACAGTGATGCCGCGCTTAGCAGAGCGCGGTGTCACTGCCTTCGCGCTGGAGCTGATGCCGCGCATCAGCCGCGCCCAGAGTATGGATGTGCTTTCCTCGATGGCGACGGTTGCAGGCTACAAGGCGGTGCTAATCGCCGCGAACCACTTGCCCAAGCTGTTCCCGCTGTTGATGACCGCCGCGGGCACGATCCAGCCTGCACGGGTGTTCGTGATCGGTGCAGGGGTTGCTGGGTTGCAGGCAATCGCCACGGCGCGACGCCTGGGCGCTGTGGTGGAAGCGTATGACATCCGCCCTGCGGCACGGCAAGAGGCGGAGAGCGTGGGCGCAAAGTTCGTCACGCTGGGGCTGGAGAGCGAGGAGGCACAGGAAGCCACGGGCTACGCCAAGGCGTTCGACGAGGCGTTCTACCACCGGCAGCAACAGCTGCTGACTTCTGTTGTTGCCCGCAACGAGGTGGTTATTACTACGGCGGCGGTGCCCGGACGGCGCGCCCCACTCCTCATCAACGCCCAGATGGTACGCGCGATGCGCCCTGGCTCTGTGATCGTCGATCTGGCGGCGGAGTGGGGTGGCAACTGCGAACTGACCCGCCCCAACGAGACCATCGTTGAGCATGGCGTCACGATTATCGGCGCGGTGAACCTCGCTTCCACCGTGCCCTTCCACGCCAGCCAGCTCTACAGCCGAAATGTGGCGAACTTCCTGAGCCTGCTGTTCAAGGAAGGGCAACTGAACCTCGAGGATGAGATCGCGCGCAGTACCCTCGCATGCCATCAGGGTGAGGTGGTTCACCCGCGCGTGAAGGAGAGCCTTTCCACCTCGCAGTCTGACCCTGCCGAGCAGTTAGGAACTCCCAACTCTACAGGAGGTGAACCGAATGCCTGAACACACACCGCTGACAGCGCACGATATTGTGGTGAACCTGCTGATTTTTCTGCTGGCAAGCTTTTTAGGGCTGGAGCTGATTCGGCATGTGTCGCGCCTGCTGCACACGCCGCTGATGTCGCTCACGAACGCCATCTCCTCCGTGTCGGTGGTCGCTGCGCTGATCGTGTTGGCAGACCCCAAAAACAACTTCATCATGTGGCTGGCGGTGATTGCCGTCGCGCTGGCGATGTCGAATGTCATCAGCGGCTTTATGATTACCGAGCGCATCCTGCTGATGTTCAGACGGCGCGGAGGGGGTGAGCGCGAATGACCACCGAGCTGCTGGTGCAGTATCTCTATGTGCTGGCGGGCGTGCTGTTCATCCTCTCGCTCAAGGGCATGAGCGAGGTGCGCACGGCGCGCTGGGGTAACTGGGCAGGCAGCGCGGGCATGCTGCTTGCGATTATCGCCACCCTGCTGGCGTATCGGATGGAACGCTACGATCTGCTTATCGGTGCTGTGATTGTAGGGACTGTTATCGGCGTGCCCATCGCGCTGAAACTCCCGATGACCGCTGTGCCCCAGCGCACGGCGATGTCGCATGCCTTTGGCTCGCTGGCTGTTGCACTGGTGGGCACAGCCAAATATTATCAGCTGTACCCCGACATCGACCGCTTCACGATGGCGGTGCTGGCATCAGAGATGATCCTGGGCTATCTCACCTTTACGGGCAGCTGTATCGCGTTTGCGAAGCTGCAAGAACTCATCTCTGGCAAGCCACTGATCTATCCGGGGCGCAACTTTGTGAGCTTGCTGGTGTTCGGGCTGGCGGTCGCGTTGGGCGTGGCACTGGTGATCGATCCGTCTCAGAGCGCTCTCTTGCCCATCATGATTGTCTGCGCGCTGCTGTTTGGCTTCCTGCTGGTGATGGGCATCGGCGGAGCCGATATGCCAACCGTGATTGCGATTTTGAACTCCTATGCGGGGCTTTCGGCAGCGGCGCTGGGCTTCGTGCTGAATAATAAGCTGCTCATCGTGGCGGGCACGCTAGACGGCTCCTCAGGCTTTATCCTCGCGCTGCTGATGTGCAAGGCGATGAACCGCTCCTTCACAAATGTGCTGTTCGGGGGTGTCGGCGCGCCTGTGGCAACGACTGGCACAGGAGAAGCGCGCACTGTAGTCGCCTACAGCCCTGAGGATGTCGCCGCGATTCTGGATGGGGCACGACTGGTGATGATTGTGCCCGGCTACGGCATGGCGGCGGCACAGGCGCAGCATGCCGTGAAAGAGCTGGAGGATGTGCTGGAGGCGCGCGGTATCACGGTCAAGTACGCGATCCACCCCGTCGCGGGGCGGATGCCCGGGCATATGAATGTGCTGCTGGCGGAGGCGCAGGTCTCCTACGATAAGCTGCTGGAGATGGACGAGGCGAACCTACTTTTTCCCGAATGCGATGTGGCGATTGTGGTCGGCGCGAACGACATCACGAACCCCGCCGCGCGTACCAAGCCCGACTCGCCCCTGTACGGCATGCCCATTCTGGATGTGGACAAGGCACGCACAGTGGTCTTTATCAAGCGCAGTCTGGCAACGGGCTTTGCGGGCGTCGACAACGAACTGTTCTATCTGCCTCATACCATGATGGTCTTTGGCGACGCCAAGAAGGTGGTCACCGAAATCGTGACTGCGTTGAAGAAGGCGTGAGCGCCTCTCTCCCGATTCTGTCGGGTACAATCCTACAAAAAACCGATCTCAAGGGAGGTGAGGTGATGAGCGAGCACCTACTCGATACGGAAAAAGAGGTAGCGGAGCCAGTGAAGTCGGATCAGGCACCCGAGGAGACGCATGGGGATGAGGCGATCGTAGAGGAGCTGCAGGCGGTGAAGGCGCGCCTGCAGGAGATGGAGCGAGCGTTGGAAGAGCAAAAGAACCTTTACCTGCGTACGCTGGCAGATTTTCAGAACTATCGCCGTCGCCAACAAGACGAGATGGAGCGCAGTCGATTGCGCCTGCTTGAGTCGCTCATGGAGGAGCTATTGCCTATTTTGGACAATTTCGAGCGGGCGTTGCAGGCAGCGGAGGCGACGCGCGAGCTGGAACCGCTACTGGAAGGGGTACGCCTGACCGAACGGCAGATCAAAGCGCTATTGACACGCTACGATATCCACCCCATCGAAGCGGTGGGGCGACCGTTTGATCCGAACCTACATGAGGCGATCCAGCGCATCGAAACCGACGAGTACGAGGACGGCATCGTGATCGACGAAGTGGAGCGGGGGTATCGCATCGGCGAGCGCGTGCTGCGTCCCAGCCGCGTGATTGTCGCCCGACGCCCCGAACACCACACGCCCACCGAAAGCATCGATATAGAGGTATGAAACGCTACTTTGGTACGGATGGCATTCGGGGCGTGGCAAATGAGCTGCTGACGCCCGATTTTGCGCTACGCCTGGGACGCGCGATTGCTTACTCCTTGCAAAAGCAATCCCTTACGCCTCGCATTCTGATTGGGCGCGACACCCGCCGCAGCGGCGCGATGCTCGAAACCGCGCTCATCAGCGGACTTTGTGCGCAGGGCGCGCATGTCACCTCCGCAGGCGTGCTGCCAACCCCCGCGATTGCCTATCTCGTGCGCGAGGGGCACTACGATCTGGGCATCGTGCTTTCCGCCTCGCACAACCCCGCACAGGATAACGGTATCAAACTCATCGGCAGCGACGGCTACAAGTTCCCCGACGAGGCGGAAGAGGCGATCGAAGCCCTGCTGGAGGACAGTGCGGAACCATTTCCTTACCTGCCTGCCTCCGCCATCGGGCTGTGGCGTTATGATGAGCGCGAAGGCGAGCAGTATCTGCTCTATCTGCTGCACCTCATGCGCGAGTGGACGGGGGAGCGAGAACCGTTGCGCGGGCTTCATCTTGCCGTCGACTGCGCCAACGGTGCTGCCAGTCCCTACGCCCCTGTGCTGCTGACGGAATTAGGTGCAAAAGTTAGTCCCTTCGCCTGCGAGCCAGACGGCGACAACATCAACGCAGGTTGCGGCTCCACGCATCTGGAGTATCTGCAGCAGGCGGTGCTGCAATCAGGTGCGGAGCTGGGCGTGGCGTTCGACGGCGATGCGGACCGTGCCCTATTCTGTGATGAGAACGCCGACCCCGTCGATGGTGACTGCATTATGACGCTGTGGGCGCTCCGACGCCACGCGCAGGGCACGCTGAACCCGCCTCTCGTCGTCGCCACTGAGATGAGCAACCTCGGCATGGAGCGACGGCTCCAAGCAGAGGGCATCCAGCTACTGCGCACGCGCGTGGGCGACCGCTATGTCGCCGAGGCGATGCGCCAGCACCACGCGCTGATCGGTGGTGAGCAGTCGGGGCACATCATCTTTCAAGAGGTGGCGACCACCGGCGACGGGCTAATTACCTTGCTGCAGACGCTACGCCTCTATTTAGAAACCGACCTGCCTTTTTCCGAAATCGCCCACCCGTTTGAGCCGTTTCCGCAAAAGCTGGTGAGCCTGCCTGTGCGCGACAAACACGCCTGGCGCGACCATCCTGGTATTCAGCAAGCTATCGCACAGGCACAGGCGATGCTCAACGGGCGCGGGAGGCTCAACATCCGCGCCTCCGGCACGGAGAACGCCATCCGCATCATGGTCGAAGCCGAAACGCCTGACCTCGTGGACGAATGCTTACACCTGCTGACAACTGCCTTCCGTACCATCATGGAATAGTAATAATTTGGCAATAAAAGTGTTGAAAAATCGCTCATGTGTCGAGAAATCGGGCAAAGTGGTATAATCGGGCTGTGGGTGAGAGCATGGAAATCCTTATCGAAATCCGCATCGAGCCGTTGGAAGAGGGTGGCTACCTGGCAACCAGCGACGAATTGCAAGGCTTGATTGCGCAGGGGCGTACTGTTGCTGAGACGATGGAGATTGCTCAAGATGTGGCGCGTAAACTCATCGAGTCATACATAGAACATGGGGATCCCCTACCACCCAAGCTCAACGCAGCACTAAAACGGCAGCAGCGCAAGGCAAGGGTCAAGATTCCTGTTAGCGTTGTGATGGAGGCGTTGCTCCGATGAGTCGTCTGCCCGCTATGACCTATCGCGAAGTGATTCAACGCCTCCGTGCAAAGGGGTTTGTGTTTGATCGATAGGCGAAAGGGAGCCACGAAATCTGGTATAACCCTATCACTAAACGCCGTACCACTGTACCTCGTCATCCAGGAACTTTACCACGAGGGACTCTGCGTGCAATCATTCGGGAAGCAGGGCTGACCGTGGAGGAATTTCTTGGTGTGGATGAACAGCGTGATAGTGAATCGGGCGAATAAACGGTGACGAGTTTTTCTTTAGGGAGAACCGGCATGAATCCCTTAGTTCAGAAAGTTCTGGAAGGATCGGTATTGAGCGAGAGTGAGGCGGAGCAGCTGATGCACGCGCTGATGGGGGGTGAGCTGACCCCTGTGCAGATGGCAGGCGTGCTGATTGCCCTGCGCACGCGCGGCGAGACACTGGATGAGATTGTCGGCTTCGCCCGCGCTATGCGCGCCCACTCGATCAAGGTGCCCCTCTCGCTGCCGAACCTGCTGGACACCTGCGGCACAGGGGGCGACGCGATCAAAACATGGAACCTCTCCACAGGGATCGCCTTCATCGTGGCGGCGGCGGGTGTGCCCGTTGCCAAGCACGGCAATCGCGCCGTCAGTAGCAAGTGTGGCAGCGCAGATGTGCTGGAAGCACTTGGCGCAAACCTGAACCTGACACCTGAACAGATTGCCCGGGCGATT
Organism: Armatimonadota bacterium; assembly: GCA_039630445.1. Lineage (GTDB taxonomy): Bacteria > Armatimonadota > Fimbriimonadia > Fimbriimonadales > GBS-DC > HRBIN15. The sequence goes on along the minus strand of JBCNVA010000111.1, from coordinate 14,401 downwards.
CAGCAGGTGGGCATCGGCTTCCTCTTTGCGCCAGCGCACCATCCCGCGATGCGCCATGTAGCGCCCGTGCGCCGCGAGCTGGGCGTCCGCACTGTGTTCAACCTCTTGGGTCCGTTGACCAACCCAGCAGGTGCACGCCGCCAGCTGCTGGGCGTGTTCCACTGGCAGTGGATTGCGATTCTGGCAGAAGCACTGGGCAGATTGGGCGCAGAACGCGCCTTGGTGGTGCACGGGATGGATGGATTGGACGAAGTGTCTCCGATTGGCACAACCGTTGCAGCACACCTGAAGCCTGATGGCGTCGTGGATACCTTTGAGTTCACTCCCGACGATCTCGGCTTGCAGCCTGTGCCCGGTGCAGCGATTATAGCGGGCGACACGCCTGCGCAGAACGCCCACTATCTGCGAGCAGCGCTGGCAGGCGAGGACGAGGAGCGGATGCTGGCGCTCCTGCCGGGCGCCGCGATGGCGCTCTGGGTCGCCGGGCGGGTGGACGACCCGCGCGATGGTGTCACCGTTGCTCTCCGCGCTATCGAGACGGGACGCGCCCTCGAAACGCTGGACGATTACATCGCCTTTACTCGCTCGGTCACGCCTGCTGATGCACCCTCGTAGTAATCTGACTGCGCAATATGGAAAAAGTGCCTATACTGGCAGAATGCCAGCGCGGTGAGCAGCGGGCAACAGATGGCAAGCGAGGAGCGGCGTTTCCAGATTGGCGCGGCGGGATTCTGGCTGATAGGGCTGGGTCTGCTCGTGGGGCTATGGCGCGTCTGGGAGATCGAAAAGGCTTCCCAGCAGGCACTGGGTCGCCAACTGCGCATCGTTCACCAGCTGACCCGCTTTCAGCAGGAGGCGAGCCACTGCGAGCGGTTGGTTGCCACACTAAGCGCCAGCCAGTCCGAGTCGGTGCGAGCAGGTGGCTTCGGTCCTGCGGAGCTACACCGGCAGCTGAAGGCACATTTTGCCGCCGCGCAGCGCGATTTCCACACCTTGCAAGCTATCCTCGAACCCCTGTTGCAGCAGCAAGGGATGCCCATCGCCCTTCGCTGGGCGGCGGTGCGCGTGGAAATGGAGTGGCTCCAACTTGGTTCAAGTATTCAGGAGTACCTTGCCCGCGACGATCCCAGCGCGATGAACCTCGAAACCCTGCATGCCTTCGGGCTGAAGCAGCAGGATGGCCTCTATCACGCCTTGGAATCGCTGCAACACGCACTGAGCGAATGGCACGCCCAGCAAAAGCGTGCGTTGAACCGCCAGCAGCAGCTGGTGCTGGGCTTCTGCGGGTTAATGAGTGGCCTCTTAATCGGCTGGCTCTGGTACTTCGCCCTGCGCCCTGCAAGTTTGATGCATCGCTGGCTTCACCGCTCTGGCTCAGATGCCATCTTAGGGCGAGAGGACGCTGCGGAAAGGGTTCTCCAGTCCCTTCGTGGCACATGCTGGGAGCCTGTTGCGCGCCGACTGGTGCAGCAGCATCAGCGACTGCGCGAAGTAGAGCAGTTCATCCGCGATTTGGCGATGGGGCGTACGCCAGAACCGCTGCACCCTCTGGAGCCGCATGACCCACTGGCTCGCAGTAGCTTCTGGCTGATCCGCCGCTTCGAGGAGTACCGTCGCGCCCAAAGCAGTGAAGAAGCAGTATAATTCCCCATGTGCGTTTGATTCTGGGCATCGAGACCAGCTGTGATGAGACTTCGGCTGCGGTGGTGGAAGGGCGGCGGGTGCTGAGCAATGTGGTCGCTTCACAGGCGGACCTGCACGCCCGTTGGGGCGGTATCGTGCCCGAAGCCGCCGCCCGCCAGCATGTGGAACGGTTGAACCCCATATTGCAGCAAGCGCTGGACGAGGCGGGAGTTGAACTGCGCGATATCGAAGGGATTGCTGTTACGAACCGACCGGGGCTGGTGGGTGCGCTGGTGGTCGGGCTTGCTGCCGCGAAAGCGCTGGCGTTTGCGCTCAATCTCCCCTTTGTTGGTGTGCATCATCTGGAGGGGCATCTCTACTCGGCGTTCCTGACGGAGCCAGACGCTCCCATCCCCTTCCCGCACCTGTGCCTGATTGTGTCAGGCGGGCACACCGAGCTGGTGCTGGCACATGGGCACGGCAACTACCAGCTACTGGGGCAAACCTTAGACGATGCCGCTGGCGAGGCGTTCGACAAGGTTGCTCGCCTGTTAGGACTGGGCTATCCGGGGGGTCCTGCCATCGATCGGTTGGCACGCAAGGGCGACCCAAACGCTTTCCACTTCCCGCGGGCATGGCTCGAAGGCAGCCACAACTTCAGCTTTAGTGGTCTGAAGACGGCAGTGCTGCGCGAGGTGGAGCGGCTGCGGAGTGAAGCCCTCATCCCCAGCCCCTCTCCCACGCTGCGGGAGAGGGGAGCCTCCCATAGTGTTGGTATGCCTGCCTATGAGAATGAACCGCATATACTGGATGAATCGATCCTTGCTGACCTATGTGCCTCGTTCCAGCAGGCGGTGATCGATGTGCTGATTGTGAAAGCGATTCGGGCGGCGCAGGCGTGCCAGGTGTCGGTGCTGACAGTGGTGGGTGGCGTTGCGGCGAACTCCGCCCTGCAGCAGCAGATGCGCGAGGCGGCTGAGACGGCACACCTGCAGCTGTTTATCCCGCCCCCCTACTACTGCACCGACAACGCTGCCATGATCGCCTACGCAGGCTACCATCGACTACTTGCAGGTGAACGCGCCGATTACGACCTGGATGCCTACGCCCGTGCACCTCTTGCATTCTAACCCATGCTGTGCATGGTATAATAATCCAAGTTGCTACCTGTCGCCTTTGAGCGGACGAGGTTCCTCGCTTCGCTCGGAATGACAAGGCTGGCTTGGTGAAAACGAACCCGTCATTCCGAGCCGAAGGCGAGGAATCTCAGATAAGTGGCAAGTTGGGTTATAATAAGACAGGAAGCAAGGGGTGAGCCATTGCCAGCCTGTCAAGTTACCCCTTGCGATAGCGGAGGGTCAGCATAATGAAAAAGTGGGTTTTGCCAGGGCTGTTGTTTGGGATTGCGCTGGTGCTGCTTTTCGTGGCGCCCGCAGGGGCACAGCTGCGTCCACGCCAGAAACTCCCCGAAATGACCTTGACCGACTTGAAAGGCAACGAGATCAAGCTCGGTGGCAAGCAGGACAAGGTCTACCTCATCGACTTCTGGGCAACCTGGTGCGGTCCGTGCCGCGCGGCAATCCCCTTCCTGCAGGAGCTGCACGACAAGTACGCAAAGCGTGGGCTGGTCGTGGTGGGCATCGCGCTCGACTCCGGTTCCGAGGCAGAGGTGCGCGCCTTCGTAGAGCATAACACGATGACCTACCCTGTCTGCGTGCCGAGGAACGAGTCGGAGGTCAAGCGGAAATATCGCATCCGCGGCTACCCCACGATGTACATCGTGGACAAGAAGGGTGTCATCCGCTACTCTGGATTGGGCTACTCCGAAGAGGAAGAGGAGACTATCCTCAAGGTGATTGCGGATGCACTGGCAGAATAAACGGTATTTGAGCATCCTGCCCAGGAAGAGCAAGGCGCATCTCTCCAAGAGAAACCATGGACGATGGTGATAGACGCTTGCCTGAACCGATAGCGGAGGCGGTTCGGCAGCGGCTGGGTCAGTCGGCAGCGATTGAGTTTGGTTTCGCGTCCGATCTGACGCCGGAAGGGCGCTTCGGAGAAACATGGCTGGTGCTGGCGTACCCTTCCGAGCAGCAGTTGGGTGCAGCAGAGGATGCGCAGCTGCTGGTGATGGGGCTACACCGCTCGCTCCTTGCCATCAGCACAGGTGCCCGCCTGCCCTGGCTGCGTCGGGATAGACCCTCCGATGAAGAGGAGTGCCGCGTCACGCTCCATTTCGCCCTGCCCCTCAAACAGATAGAATCGATGCGCCTCACGCAGCTGGTGGGCGCATCCGCGCTGGAAGCCCGCTTGCACGACGGACGCATCATCGAGCTAATTCGCTTTAGTAGCGGGCTGTCCAACCTGTTCGGGCAGGTCAAACTGCGCTTGGACGCGCTGCTCAACCATGAGGAGCCGCCACCTATTGAGCGCAAGCAGGCAGTGTGCGAGCGGTGTGGGCGTCCTATCCCCGAAGATTCGATCTCGTGCCCTGCGTGCCGCTCGCAGAAGCAGGTACTGCTGCGCCTGATGTTGCTGGTGCGCCCCTACTGGCGCTATATGGCGCTGGCAAGCGTGCTGGCGATGCTCAGCGCGGCGGTGGAACTTGCCCCACCGTATCTGACCAAAATTCTTATCGACGAGGTGCTGGTGCCTCGTGCGAACGCCCATCTGTTCCTATGGCTGCTGCTGGGGCTGGTGGGGTTGCGCCTGTTCGGCACAGGCATTAACATCGCGCGCGGGCGGCTCAACGCCTGGATGGGCAGCCGAATCGCCTTCGAACTGCGCTCCAAGCTCTATCAGCATCTGCAGTTCCTTTCCCTCAGCTACTTCGACCGTCGCCAGACAGGCTCCATTATGAGCCGTGTGACGCGCGACACCGACGCCCTGTACGACTTCTTGGTCAACAGTGCGCCCACCATTACGCTGAACCTGCTGATGGTGCTGGGCATCGGCACAGTGATGGTGCTGATGGATTGGAAATTGAGCCTGCTGGTGCTGGTGCCCGCGCCATTGATTGTGATGCTTTCGCGCTATGCATGGCATCGGGTGATCCGCATCTGGCGGCGACACTGGCACCGCTGGTCGCGCCTGACCGCGCATTTAGGGGGCACGCTCTCTGGCATCCGCGAGGTGAAAGCCTTCACACAAGAGGAGCGCGAGATCAACACCTTCAATAAGCGCAACTTCGAAATCGCCGAATCGGGCGAGATGGCGGGCAAAATCAACGCCAGCGTGTTCCCGCTTATCTCATTCCTGGTGATGTCCAGCTCGTTCGTGATCTGGTATGTAGGTGGGCGGGGCGTGCTGGGTGGCACTTTCGAGCTGGGCACGCTGGTCGCCTTCCTCACCTACATCGGCATGCTGTTCGGACCGCTGAGCATCATCACCAACATTATGGACTGGGCGTCGCGCACCGTCACCGCGGCGGAGCGCGTGTTCGAACTGCTGGATACCGAGCCAGAGGTGCGTGACCTGCCCGACGCGAAGCCGCTGCCCAAAGTGAAAGGCGAAATCATTTTTGAGGATGTGACCTTCGGCTATGAGAAGCACCATCCCGTGCTGCACTCCATCAATCTGCACATTCGCCCTGGTGAGATGATCGGGCTGGTGGGACCTTCGGGCGCAGGCAAAAGCACGCTGATTAATCTGGTGTGCCGTTTCTATGACCCGACGCGCGGGCGCATTCTTATTGATGGGCATGACCTGCGCGAGATTCGCATGCAGGATCTGCGTCGGCATATCGGCGTGGTGCTGCAGGATACCTTCCTGTTCCCGGGCACCATTCGCGAGAACATCGCCTATGCGCGTCCCGACGCCACGCAAGAGGAGATTATCGCTGCGGCGAAAGCTGCGAACGCGCACGACTTCATCATGCGCTTCCCCGATGGTTATGACACCTGGGTGGGCGAGCGCGGACACCGCCTTTCTGGAGGTGAGCGCCAGCGGATCGCGATTGCCCGTGCCATCCTGCGCAACCCCGCCATCTTGATTTTAGATGAGGCAACCGCTTCGGTGGACACAGAGACCGAACGGCTGATTCAGGAAGCGCTGGAACGCCTCGTGCAGAACCGCACCACGATTGCGATCGCCCACCGACTCAGCACCTTGCGCAACGCGGACCGTATCGTGGTGCTGGAGCGCGGGCGCATCGTGGAGATGGGCACGCACGACGAACTGATGGAGAAGGGCGGCACCTACCACCGCCTCGTCACGATGCAGATGGAGCTGAGCAAGTCGCGGCTGTTCGTCGGATAGCATCGGGTGTACCTCTCAAAGTCTACTATGACACCTTCACGCGCCGCAAACAGAGTCCCGCCAGCGCCATAAAGAAGGCGCCATACAGAAACACCACCCGATAGTTGTCGCCCGTGAGATCGACCAACCGCCCTGCCAGCTGCGGACCTGCCACCGCCGAAAGGTTCGATGCGAAGTAATACAGCCCCGTCAGCACGCCTGCCCGCAGCTGGGGCGTGGTGTCATAAAGCGCGGGCAATGAGTTCACATTAATCAGCGCCCAACACAGCCCTGCTGGTGCAAGGAAACCGATTAGCATCAGAGGCGACTGCACAAAGAAGCCATAGAGCAGCAGTACGACCAACCCCGCCACGCCGATGCTGATGATGCGCTTGCGCCCGAACCGCGTCGCCAGCAGCCCACTCGGCACGGCGAACAGCACCACCATAACCGCCAGGATAGCTACCATGCGCCCCATCTGGTCAGGCGGGACGCCCAGCACATATTTACCATAGAGCGAGAGCAGCGCCTCCAGCGCCGTAAAACCCATAAACCAGAAGAAAATTGCCAGCAGCATCCAGAGGAGTGAGGGATTCCGTGCCTGCCAGAACGCCCGCAGGCTTTCGCGCAAACCCGCCTCATGCTCCACACCATTAGTGGGCAACCGCGTCGGCTCATGCACAAAGAGTAGGATCACTACCAGCGCGAGCAGCATCACACCGCTGCCGAACAGAAAGGGAGCGTTGCGCCCGTACAGCCCATAGAGCGTGCCGCCTGCATAGTACGCCAGCGCCGCGCCCAGCCCCACCATCAGGTTGATAATGCCATTCGCGAGGCTGCGCTGCCGCGAGGGATAGAGGTCGCCAATCAGCGCGACGCCAGGCGAGCGAAAGAGCGCCATCCCCAAATTGGTGAGAAAGATGGTGAGCATCACGCCGCTGGGTGTCGCCATCAGCGGCACCAGCAGAAACGCCGTCGCTGCCAGCGGTGAGCCAACCAACACCCACGGCTTGCGCCGTCCAAGGCGGGTGCGCGTTCGATCCGACAGCGTGCCCACCACTGGCTGCAGGAACATGTTGATATAGTTGTCCCAAGTCAGCACGAAAGTAATCAGCGTGGTAGACAGCTGCATCTCCTTCAGAAAGAGGGGCACAAAGTGATTGAAAATCGGCAGCGTCATGCCCATCCCCATAAAGCATGCGCCCAGCAGCAGCGTGCGCCCCAGTGGGAAGTCGGGCACGCCCAGCGCGACCGACCAGCGCGCCCAGACCGTACGCCCATGCCAGTAGAGACTGCCCACGACGGCTAACCCCAGCAGCACGATCCCTGTGCGGTTGACCCACCGATCAGTAATGGGAACGCCCAACCGCGTGAGATAATGGGCGATGCAGCCTGTAGAATAGGTGGCATTTGGGTCAACCTGTGCCCGCAGGTAATTCTCCAAGAGCGTCAGCGGGCAGTCGCGCCAGATGAGAAAAAAGCCCCAGCCCAGCCCCATCAGCAGCCAGAAGGTGAGTTCCAGCCCGCGTCGGCGCGGCAGCTGCCCCGTCCAGATCAGCACCACACCCACAATAAAACCGATCACCAGCAGGGCATGCACCGCCACCACCAGATTCGCCAGCCACCAATAGAGCATCGGCAGGATAATACCCCTTGCATTCTTTGTCGGGGGTATGGTATAATCGCCTGCGGACTGGAGCGGTGGCTCCCCGCTGTAGTGCAAGGGCGCATTACAGACCCCTTTGCCCTGCTCAGTCGCCCCTTTGTCGGCAACGAAGCCGCCTCGATGGCTGCTCTGCACGATGCAGAGTACCTTTTCGCACGCCTATCGCGTGCCCATTCTAACAGTAAACAGGAGGTCCGTATGAGTCCAAGAGAAGCGATACAGTTCGCGCGGGAGCATGACGCGCGTGTCGTTGATGTCAAGTTCACCGACCTGTTCGGCATGTGGCACCACTTCTCGATGCCCATCGAGGTGTTGACCGAGGAGGTATTTGAGGAGGGCATCGGCTTCGATGGCTCCTCTATCCGCGGCTTCCAAACCATCAATCTCTCCGACATGCTGCTGATTCCCGACCCCGAAACGGTCTTTATGGACCCGTTCACAGAAGTGCCCACCGTGAGCTTCATCTGCAATGTGGTGGACCCGATTACCCGTGAGCGCTACACACGCGACCCGCGCTATGTGGCGCACAAGGCGGAGGCGTATCTGCGTGCCTCGGGGATTGCCGACACCGCCTACTTCGGTCCCGAAGTAGAGTTCTACATTTTCAACGATGTGCGCTACGGGCAGGGCGTCAACTACGGCTACTACTTCCTCGATTCGGACGAGGCGGAGTGGAACACGGGGCGCGAAGAGAAGCCGAATCTGGGGCATAAGCTGCGCCTTAAGGGCGGCTACTTCCCCGTGCCACCTGCCGACACGCTGCAGGACCTGCGTACCGAGATGATGCTCACGCTCAGAGAGTGTGGGGTTGAGGTCGAGGTGCAGCACCATGAAGTCGGCGCTGCAGGTCAAGCCGAGATCGACATCCGCTACGACACGCTCACCCGCATGGCGGACAAGGTGATGCTCTACAAGTATGTGGTCAAGAATGTGGCGGCGCGCAACGGCTACACCGTGACCTTCATGCCCAAGCCCGTCTTTCAGGATAACGGCTCCGGGATGCACACGCACCAGAGCCTCTGGAAAGCAGGCGAGAATCTTTTCTATGACGAGCGCGGCTACGCCATGCTCTCCGAGACCGCGCTTTACTACATCGGGGGTCTTTTACATCATGCGCCTGCGCTGCTGGCGTTCGCTGCGCCCAGTACCAACTCCTATCGCCGGCTGGTGCCGGGCTATGAGGCGCCCATCAATCTGGTCTACAGCCAGCGCAACCGCAGTGCGTGCATCCGCATCCCAACCTACTCGCCCAGCCCGAAGGCGCGTCGCATCGAGTTCCGTGCGCCCGACCCGTCGTGCAACCCCTATCTGGCGTTCGCCGCGATGTTGATGGCAGGGTTGGACGGCATCCAGAACCGCATCATGCCGCCCGACCCTATCGATAAAGACCTCTATGAGCTGCCGCCAGAGGAGCGCGTGGGCATCAAGACCACGCCCGCCAGCCTCTCCGAGGCGCTCGACGCGCTGGAGCAGGATCACGAGTTCTTGCTCAAGGGCGGCGTGTTTACCCCTGACCTGCTGGAAACCTACCTGGAGTACAAGCGCAAGCGCGAGGTGGAGCAGATCCTGCTGCGTCCCCACCCCTACGAGTTTGCGCTCTACTATGATGTGTGAGGGGAAGCCCTCGTCCTGTGCCCCTCCCCCACAGCGTGGGGGAGGGGCTGCGGGTGAAGGATAATACCAATTGGCGTTTCAAACGCCGCGATGCCGTCGGCGAGACGCCGACGCTACGAACGCGCTCTGCGTAGCGTCGGCGTCCCCGCCGACGACACTACGATACTTGAAATCCCGATTGGTATAACACGATTCACGGCTGGCGAAGCCCTACAATCCCTCGCGTGCCAATCGGGGGTGGCGGAGCCATTTGTGCAGCTCGACGACGACCACTACGCTCAACGCGGTGAAGATGCTGCGCAGCCATGCCTCCAACTCGATCGGCTCCACGCGCAGAATGAATTGGGTTGGCGGCAGGTAGAGCGCGAGCGCATGAACCGCCGTCGCAGACATGGCGGCAATCAGCAAGAAAGGATTGCGCAACGGGCTAAGCAGGAACGCCGAGCGGAATTCGGAACGCGCGTTGCCCACATGGAAGTTCTGGAACAGCACGACGGTCGTGAGCGCAATGGTCTGCGCACGGGTCAGCGAGCCTGTAGTGTGATACTCATAATGGAACAGCCAGAGCGTGGCGACCGCGATGAGGATGCCCACAATCACGGTGCGCTCCCACAGCAGGGGAGAGAGGATACCCTCGTCACGGCGGCGCGGCGGCTGACGCATCAGGCTCTTATCGCCCGGTTCGAACGCCATCGCCACATCCTGCAAGCCGTTCGTGACCAGGTTGAGCCACAGCAGCTGGGCAGGCAGCATCGGCATCGGCATGCCCAATATCACGGCGAGCAGGAACATCAGCACCGAGGCGGCACCTGTGGAGAGCAGGAAAAAAGTGGCGTTGCGCACATTTTTGAAGGCGAGGCGCCCCTCTTCGACGGCGTTGCGGATGCTGACGAAGTTGTCATCTGCCAGCACGATATCGGCGGCTTCGCGGGCGACATCAGTGCCGCTGCGTCCCATCGCGATGCCGACCTCCGCCGCTTTGAGCGCGGGCGCGTCGTTCACCCCATCGCCCGTCACCGCGACGACCTCCCCTTGCGCTTGCAACGCTTTGACCACCCGCAGCTTGTGTTCGGGCGAGACCCGTGCAAACACATTTACCCTTTTGACCCGTTTGCGCAGCTCCTCGTCGTCCATGCGATCCAAATCGTTACCTGTCAGCACCGCGTCGGTGGGCGAGGCGATGTTCAGCTGGGTAGCAATCGCGCGGGCGGTGGCGGCATGGTCGCCCGTAATCATCAGCACGCGAATGCCTGCCTGATGACACTCCTCAATCGCCTCACGCACGCCCGGGCGCGGCGGATCCATCATCCCCACCAGCCCGATGAAAATCAGTCCTGAGGGTTCGGGCACGCCCGCGCGCACATCGACAGGCTGCTCATAGCGTCGGTAGGCAAGCCCCAGCACGCGCAGTCCACGCTCCGCCATCGCGTGCGCCCGTTCCATAATCTGGCGCTGTGCCTGCTCGTCGAGCACTTGCTCGCCCGAGGGGGTCAGCCAGTGGGTCGCCATGCGCAGCACCCGCTCTGGGGCGCCTTTCACAAACACCCAGTGTTCCTCGCCGCGCTCGCGAATGCTTGCTGAATATTGCAGCTCTGGCTCAAACGGGATCTCGCCCACCACAGGATGCTGCGCACGCCAGACCTCGTGATGGAACCCCGCCTTGAGCGCAGCGATAAGCAACGCGGCTTCGGTCGGGTCGCCATGGATTTCGTAAGTGCCATCCACCTCGCGCACATGCGCCTCGTTGGTCAGAGTGGAGGTCAGCAGCGCCAGCACAAAAGGATGCTCATCGGTGCGTGGCACCTCCGATTGCTCCAGCTCATCGAGGCGGAAGGTCTCGCCCGCCGTCCAGTATTCCTGCACAGTCATACGGTTCTCGGTGAGCGTGCCCGTTTTATCGGAGCCGATCACGGTGGTGCTGCCAAGCGTCTCCACCGCGTGCAGGCGTCGCACCAGGGCGTTGCGCCGCGCCATCGCGCTCACACGCAGGGCTAAGGTGATGGTCAGCACGATGGGCAAACCTTCTGGAATGGCTGCCACTGCTACGCCCACCACCACTTTGAACATATCGATAGGTGAGTTGCCTAACAGAAGCCCCAAAGCAAAAATCACCGCACAGCTGATGCCAATAATCAGCCCCAGCGTGTTTGCGAAGCGGCGCATGCGCTGTTGTAGCGGAGTCTCCTGGGTCTGTTGCTCGCGGATGCGGGTGGCGATTCGCCCCAGTTCGGTCTCGCGCCCAGTGGCGACCACATAGCCCCACCCCCGCCCCGACACAACGATCGATCCAGAGTAGACCATATTCACGCGGTCAGCAAGTGGGGTTTCAGGCGGCACGGGCGCTACCTGCTTGTAGACGGGTACCGATTCGCCTGTAAGCAGCGATTCATCCACCCGCAACGCGGTCGCCTGAGCGAGACGGATATCCGCTGGCACACGCCGTCCCGATTCCAGCAGCACCCGATCGCCCGGCACCAGGTAGCGGCTTTCGATATCATGCTCTTTGCCGTCACGGATGGCGATGGCATGGGGCGCGGTCAGCTGCATCAGCGAACGCACCGAACGCTCCGCACGATACTCCTGAATGAAGCCGATAGTGGCGTTCAGAATCAGCACGGCTGCGATCACCGCCGAATCGATGTAGTCCCCCAGCAGGAGCGTCACGACGGTCGCTGCCAGCAAAATGTAGATAAGCGGGCTTTCGAACTGGTGGAGGATAATCTCAAAAATGCTGAGCGGCTTCATCTCCTCCAGCTGGTTGAGACCGTACTGCTGGAGGCGCTTTCTGACCTCCGTGTCCGACAGACCGCGCTCGCTGGTATTCAAATAGGAGGCAACCTGCTCAGGTGTAAGCGCATGGGGGACAAAAGCCTCTTTGCTCGGTGCTTCGACGAGCGGGTGCATCACCAACCTCCTTGTAAGGAGGATACCCTAAAGGGAAGGTGTCTCGTTGAGCCAAATAGTATTTATTTCTCTTTATGGCTATAAGGGGCGTCTTTCAGGCGCAGGGTGGTGCGCTTGGTGCCGCGCTGGGCGGTGAGTTCCACCTCCGCAGGCTTCACTTTCGTGGGAAGCTGAATGCGCCAGCGGTTGCCGCTTGGACGCTCTACCTTCAGTGATTGGCGTTTAGCAGAGGCTTTGAGCGTCGCGCTGGTGGGTGAGACCTCGCCTTCGAGAACGCCTTCGCGCTGCTCCGTCCAGATAATGTACGGCTCCTCGCGGCTGATTGCCCGCATATAGGCGGTCATCGCCCGCAGCCCTTCTTCGTTCAGCCCGTCAGCTCCTGGCATCGATTTGACCATCTCGATCAATTCCGATTCGTGCGCATATTTTTTATGGAACTGCGCCTCAAAACGCGCACCTTCCTTTCCATGACAGCTGGCACAACGCCGATTGAACAGGCTCACTGTTTCTACTGGCGCGGGGCGCAAAGAGCCTGTTGCCAGCGCCCCAAGAAGCACCAACAGCCCAACCAAACCAAGGCTAAAGACCCTCCACATCACTGCCTCCTATCCATGAGATTCGGTAAATGCGCCCTGTCATGTCGCAGCTGAACAGCACGGAGCCGTCAGGCGCCTCCACACAGTCGACAGGACGCGCCAGCACGCGCAAATCGGGCGTCAGAGTCTTGACAATGGTTAGACTCCCATAAGGCTTGCCTGTGACCTCATCAAACAGCACGCGCTCGATACGGTAGCCATCAGGAATGCGACGGTTCCACGAGCCGTGGCAGGCGGCAAACAGATCCCCCTTGTGATGGGGGAAGTGATTCCGCGTGAGGAAGCAGAAACCATTAATCGCCCAGTGCGCGCCAAACGCCCACGCTGGTGGCTCCGTGCGGTCAGCTAACTCCACGATGTCCTTTCGGCGCTGATACTCGATGCGAGGCAGCTTGGCTCCCACAATAAAGGGATGCCCGTAGAACTTACCTTGCTGGTAGTGGTTGAGTTCGTCAGGTGGGTTGTAGTCGGTGATGGGCTGGAAGCCCACGCGGTCGCCCAGAGGTCTACCGAACCAATCGCTGCCGTGATCCGCGCCCCAGATCTCGTTGGTGCCGGGGCGCAGGCGCAGCTTCTCGGTGTTGCGAATGCCGCTGGCAAAGAGTGTTTTGCCCGTGCCATCCTTGTTAAACCGCCAGATTTTCTGGCGTTCGGTAGCCGTTTCGTCCTCAATATTGCCCGAATCGCCGATACCTGTGTAGATATATTTGTCGGTGACCAGGATAGGACGCCACCAGTGCCCGCCACCTTTGGGCAGCTTGCCTTCGGGGATGACCGTGACGACTTCATCTGCCTTGCCGTCGCCGTCGCGATCGCGCGCCTTGTGAATCGCGCCCGTTTGTGTGAACCAGAGCCAACCGTCGGCAAAATGCATGCCATGCACCGTCGGGTAGCCGCGAACAAAGGTGTTCACGATTCGGTAGCGATTGCCCTGAGGGCGCAGCGCGAGGATGTCGCCCATGTCGGGACGGCTCACATAGAGCGTGCCCCGATTGTCGAACTCCAGGAAGCGGGCGTTCTCGATGCCCTCCACCACCAGCTCGACACGATAGCCCGGTCGCACCCAGAACTCAGGCACGCCAGGTCCGCGAATCCCCTTGTCAGATTTCGTCGGCGGGACGCCGACGCTACGCTGACTTGTCGGCGGGACGCCGACGCTACGCTGACTTGTCGGCGGGACGCCGACGCTACGCGAAGGGTTGCGCTGCGCTGTGAGGCAGCCTGCGATAATCACCACACCCAGAGCGCCAGCCAAAAGAGCCACGCGCGTGCCCATCCGCAAAAGTGTACCCGAACAGGTATAATCCCCGTTGGGCATGCTGATTATCGACACCGCCAAAATCGCGAAGCGATTGCAAAGCGTGCTGGATGCCAGCGCCGCAGAAACTTTTGCCGAGGTGCTGGCAGACCTGCTGCAGCAGGTATACGACCAGACCATCAGCCAGCGGCTGGAGGCAGCACTGAATGAGCTGGCGGAGATTCGAGCCATCCTGCGCAGATCTGCGGAGAACTGGGAGCAGACCCAACAAGCGGTACGTGAACTTGCCGAACGCCAGAGCCAGACCGAAGCCGCCATTCAACGCCTGACGGCGACCACTGAGCGATTAGAACAGGAGCAGGCGGAATTCCGCAAGCAGACCGAGCAACGCTTCGCCAGCCTTCTGGAAGAGCTGCGCACGATGCGCGAGCAAACCGAGGCGCAGATCCAGGTGATGCGTGAGGAACTTGCCGAACAGCGACGCCACTTTGACGAACAGCTGGC
>JBCNVA010000110.1:0-12150 GCA_039630445.1 Armatimonadota bacterium | reverse complement strand
CAGGATCTGCTGTTCGCGCTCCGGGTTGTACAAGCCCAATTCCCGCCCCATCCGATTGAAGGGCAGTGTGCGCTCCCGATAGGCGCGGAACACAGCCAGCGCGGCTTCATACTCGGCGCGGGCACGGTTCAAGTCTCCCAGAGCCTCGTAGTGGCGTGCCAGTGCCAAGTGCGCGAAGCCATACGCCGTCTCTACAATTTCGGGCACAGCCCGCACGCGCCCATAGGGACTGCGCTCCAGCTGGACGATACGCTCATAGTATTTCAGTGCCTCCGCTGGCAGGCGCGGGGCTTGGGCATCCTGCCCGAACATCCGTGCCAGTTTGAGCAAGGCGGGCAAGTTGTTCGGATCGAGGCGCAGCACATGCTCAAACGCCATCCGTGCCTGCTCGCGTTTGCCCTCACACTCGTAATACAGCCCCAGCCGATACCAGAAGCGCGGCGAGGGTTTAAGGCGAATGGCACGCACCATCAGCGTGAACGCCGTCTCGCGCCGCCCCAGCGCGTAATATAGCTCCCCCGCATCCATCAGGTAGTCGGGATTGTTCGCATCCAGCGTGCGGGCAAGGCTCAGTCGCTCTGCCGCCTGCGGCACATGCCCGATCAGCATCTCGTAGCGTGCTTGGTTCGCATAAAATTCGCCCAATCCCATGCTCGCGGCACTCATGCCCAACGCCGCGCTCAGCACCAGCGCTGCGCCCCGTCGCTCGATCACACCTAAGGGAACCGTATAAACCCCATCCACAGCCAGCGCCAGCCCCAGTCCCAGCAGCCCCGCGAAAGTGAGCAAATTCGCGAAGCAAGCAAGGTCCGAATCGACAAAGTTGTGTGCCGCACCTGCCATCACGCCCGCCACGATGCCCACACGGACAGGACGCCAGTCGAAAGGTGGGTGGCGCGTGGCAGGCGGCGAGTGGACTGCAAGGGCAGATCCCCTTGACTGTGCTGTGCCCTCTGTCGCGGGGGGTAACTCGGGCTGCAACGCGCGGGTCAGCCAGCCGATACCTAGCGTCAGCAGTAACAGCAGGGCAGGGATGCCCGCCTCGCTCGCCAAATCCAGATAGCTGTTGTGCGCCAAGCGCGTGAAGCCCACCGATGCATACTGCGGATAGCGCCACTCAAAAGCCCCTGGTCCTACCCCCAGCAGGGGGTTCGCCAGCGCCATGCGGAAGGCACCCTTCCAAGTCTCGATGCGGAACGAGCCAGAGTGCACATCCTGCGTGGCGGCTTGGGGGGTCAACCGCTGGGCGGTGGGCAGGCTCAGCCAGACGACACCGATCAACAGCACGCCCACCAGCACCAAGCGCAGCAGGAACCCACGAGTGAGCAATCTCCACCAGAGCGCAAGCCCCAGAAAGACCACCAGCGCGCCCCCAAACGCCACCATGCCCAATCGCGAACCCGTCAGCACCAGCGCACTCAGCTGCAGCCACAGCGCAACGGTCAGGAGCGCGGTAAGCCAAGGCGTATTTCCAACCCCTTCTTGCAGGTTCCCCCTTGGGAAGGGGGAACTGACTTCTCTCTTTTGCAGTTCCCCTCGCGGGCGGGATGGGCTTGCAGGAAGGCGGTACGCACGCGCCCAACTAAGCAGCACGCCCAGCGTCAGCGGCGCTACCATCGCCAGATAGCCCGCCAGCAGATTCGGATTGAAAAAGCTGGTGAACACACGCCAGTTCGGGATGCCCACCAGTCGATTCGCGGCGTATTCGACGCAGGCACGCAAGGCGATCAGCGTTGCGCTCCCGATGAGAGCAACCAGCAGCGTCCATGCGCTGGGACCACGCCGCACAACCGCCGTTATCACCACCAGCAGCACGAAGGCGATCCCCCACTCGGTTAGGCGTTTCAAGCCGCACCAACCTGATCCATTTACGACGGCGGATAGCCCCATCCAGAGCAACAGCAGGGTGAGCGGTAGCGCAACGCGCCCAACAGGCAACCGCCACATCGCTACATTCCAGCCGCAGGCGAGCAGCCCTATCAGCACCGCTATGCTTACCAAAAACATGCCCATCAGCGGGAAGTCGCCCGTCCAGAGCAGTCCATTCAACGCCTCATCGGGAGCGACGGGGCGTGGTCCCACATAGAGGCTGCCCGCCAGCCACGGCGCTAATGCCAGCGCACACGCCTGAGCGCCGACCGCCAGCGCCAGCCAGCGCGGCAAATGCAAGCGCAGCCTAACCCGTCCGTTGCGCACGCGCTTCCCTGCGTCGTTCACTCGCATAGCGAAATACCGCCTCCAGCAACGGCGACCATTGATAATATAGGGCAGGCATCTCTTCCAGCGTTGCCCAGCGCACGCCTTGCGATTCGGAGCCACACGGCAGGGGTTCCAGTTGCACTAATCGCGCCAGAAAGACGGGCGCTACGCACTCCTCTGGCTCGTCCGCTGAGCAGGGAAGCAGCCGATAGTAGCCCAACAGCTCCAGATCCTCTACGAGGGCACCTGCCTCCTCATATGCTTCCCGGTGTGCTGCCTCTTCGGGCTGTTCGTGCGGCTCGATGTGCCCGCTGGGAGTGCAGTAACCGCGCCCTGCAATCTGGGCGATTAGAAACCGATGCCCCGACTCGTCACTAATTAGCACCACAACATAGCGCCTCTTTGCCGAGGGGGGTGGCTCTGACGGCACGAACTGCATCTGCCGACCTGCCCACTCCGCTCGCAACTGCTCCCAGCCGCTCATGGCTTCACCGAATAGCCTCCCACAATCTTGCCCTGCACCCATGTCATGGGCAACGGTCCCATATGGCGGCTGTCCTCCGAACGCTCCAGATTATCGCCCACCACATAGACATGGTTAGTGGGGACTCGCGTCCCCATCCATCGGATAGCGGGTCCCCAATAGGCGCGCGGCACTTCCGCGCCGCCTAACGCCACAACTCGCTTGACCAGTCGTGCGCCCCCTGGCAGCTCGATCACCACCACATCGCCTTCGCGAATGGGACCAAACAGCCAGTACGCCTGGGTCATTAGCACGCGCTGCCCATGATGGTAGGTCGGCTCCATCGAATCGCCCTCGATCACCACCACACGAAAGTTGGCGGTAAAGAAAAGCGCACACATCCCGAACACGATCAGCAGAATGAGCAGGCGCACCATACGGCGCGCTTTCTGCTCCTCGGATGCCGACACCGCTGACCGTGACGGTGAAAGGGTTTGCGCTCCAGCGGGCGAAGCCGCGTTCGTCGCTGGCTCATCTGCAGGGCTATCCAGATCGTAGCGCATGGATACCTCCCCCCCTAATCCGGCAGGTAGCGCTCCATCCCTGCAGGTGGTTGCCACTTCTCACGCGAATGGTAAAAATGCCACACTTCGCGCGCCGCTTCACGAATCGCCATCTCGCCCTCATTCTCAGGCGACCAGCGGGTGTCCTCCGCCTCTTTGGTGTAGACCGCCAGAATATACGCTCCTGATGGGCTGAACACGATGCCGGTGTCCGAGCGCGAACGCTCAATCGCACCCGATTTTGTGGCAGCAACCACCCAAGGTGGTACACTACCTCCGATTAAGTCGTCATAAAACTGGTGCGACAGGATACGCAGCATACGGTCGCAGGCGGCGGGCGTGCCCGCTCTGCCCGTGCGGATCGCATCGAGCAGTTCCACCATTTCGTTTGGCGTACACATCCCCATTCCCCAGCGGTTGCGCAGGGCTTTCAGCTCCATATCATCTGGTGGATGCAGCATCAGCAAGCGCGTGTGTTTCAGTCCCAACCGCTCCAGAAAGCGGTTCACCTCCACCGTGCCCAGTCGCCGCGCCAGCATCGCCGTAGCGGTGTTGTCGCTCACTGTAATCATCAGGTGGAGCAGCATCTTGACCGGCACCGACTGCTTTTCGCGAAAGAATCGGAGTAGCCCTGCGCCGTCGCGCAGATCCTCTGGCGTGATGGGGATAGTTTCGTGGTAGCTCAAGCGCCCTGCCTCGATCTCCTCAAACGCTTTTGCCATGACAGCCGTCTTGATTGTGCTGGCGGTTGGGAAAATCTCATCGCCCAAGCGATTCAGGCGGTGCTGATAGCGAGTGTGATAGAGGCTGTAGCCCATCACGCCCCGAAACCGTTCACAGATTGCGTCCAGCTTCGCTTTCAGCCGCGCAGGGTTCGGCGCCATCGCCCATCATTTTACCTCTTTTAGGACGATAAGGTAGCAACTCGGATTATAAAAATCTGGCTCCCCCTTGAAGGGGAACCTGCAGGAGGGGGTTCTAAAGAAAAACCCCTCCCCAGAGGGGAGGGGTTTGGATAGGGGACAAACCGCGTTAGCACCCGCTACCGAAGCGGAACAGCACCAGCAACATGTCAGCGTCGTCCACCACGCCGTCGCCCGTCATGTCCTCGAGCAGGTTGGGACCTATCTGACCGAAGGCGAACAGCACCCGCAGCAGGTCGGCGTCATCGACGCAGCCGTTGCCATCCACATCGCCGTCAGGCGCATACTTGACCGCGGTCAGCCGTAAGCCAGTCAGCACATTGTTATCGTCAAGAATCAGCCGTTCGCCCGCAGCCACGATGCTCCCATCAGGCTCAGCGG
The DNA here is from genome assembly GCA_039630445.1 of Armatimonadota bacterium. Classification (GTDB taxonomy): domain Bacteria; phylum Armatimonadota; class Fimbriimonadia; order Fimbriimonadales; family GBS-DC; genus HRBIN15. The sequence continues at coordinate 7,621 of JBCNVA010000110.1, read as the reverse complement.
ACAGGCTGCTGAACCGAATGCTGGGCGTGCGGATCCAGAGGGGCTGCCCGCCCTGACCTAACCGCGCCAGGTAGGGCGGATCGAACGCCGCGATGAAAAGCTGCCCTGCTGGGTTCAGGCGCACAATCCCTGTCAGTGGCGACTCGTCACGCGGCGGGCGACCAATCTCCACAAAGAAGTTTTCCAGCAGCGCGCCTTGAGGGCTGAACTTCAACAGGCGCAAGGCGCGCTGTTCAAACGGCTCACCTGGCCAGAAGTGCGTGCGCGCCAGCAGATAGGCGTTGCCCTGCGCGTCCACCGCCAAGCTCTCTGGGAAGTCGTCATGCTGCGCCGTGGTGTAGCGGTAGCCCCAGCGGAGCTGCAGCACTGGGCGAAAACGCAGCAGCACGATGTCCTCCCCTGTATAGCCGCCCTCCGACTGAATGGCTACCAGGAACCCATCCTCTGGGGAGGTCCAGTTGCCCACGATAGCGCCCACGATGGGGATGTCGAAGCCGCGCGCAGGTCCTCCGTAGCGGTAGCTCCCGCCCAGCACCACCTCATCGATCAGGGTGTCCAGCCCATTCAGGAGAGTCGCGGTTGTGCCCAGCACGAAAGTCGGTACATCGTTGCTGGGTGTAGGGCGTCCTACGACGGCACCCCATGGGCGCTGCGAGTATGTCCAGATGTAGGGGTCGCGATAGACAGTCAGCGTGCTGCGCCCCTCGGCAATGCGCTCAGCAAGCACCGAGTCGAGGCTACCGTTATCTTGGGGTACCAGCCGAAGGGGGCGCAGGTGTGTGCGTGGGTCACGCGGCAGAACTTGCTCCTCCAGCAACTGTCCGCCCGCGCTCAGGCGCACCACGCGCGTCTGCAAATAACCCTCCCCATCGGTGAAGCGACCCAGCAGATGGAAGAACACATTCCCTTGCCAGTCGCGCACTTCCAGCGCGTCGACGAAAGCGTCGTCGAAGCCGGCACCATCCCGCTGGTAAACCCATGCCTGCACACCGTTCGGCTGCAGTCGGATGGCGAGCGCATCCTGCCCGTTCAGTGGCGTCTCTGTCCAGCCGAGCAGCAGCCAGCCGCCATCCTGCAAGCGCACCATGCGCTCAAGGCGAGCCAGCAGGTCAGGCTCACTGGGCGTGTACTCGTAGCGCCACACCTCGCGCACCTGTGCCTGACCCAGAAGTATCAACCCAAGCAGCAGTCCGAATGTCGTTCCGTTGCGCATCGGAATCCACCTCCTTATCGGGGAGCGAACAGCGGCAGATGCCCGCAGGCGTTTGTGCGCGCCACCGCGGGGATGCCGTTCGAGTCGTACTGGTCAAACGGGTCAATCGCTGGGTCTGTGCTATACGGGGCGAGCCGCGCGCCCAGCCGACGGGTAACTAGCTTGCCATCCAGCATGGCAAAGAACATGCCGCCGCGATGGATCCATACCGACTGGCGCGGAAGGCGTACCTCCCCACGCGGATAGGTGGTCGCCGGGTCGGTACAGGGTGTGTAAAGGCACGGCTTGTCCGCGCGGTCGCAGCGCAGATACGGGTTCGCCACCGCAAAGCCGATCAGATGCTCGCGTCCCAACCCCTCCCAGATAACCGGGAGGTCCTCAAGGCGCTCCACCAGCGCTCCAGGGTAGGCATGCAGGTAGCCGTTGTAGGTGTAGCTGACCCCAACGGGCGATTTCACGCGGGTCGTGTAGTCCACGCCAGACACTTTCGCTGGCAGCGTCGCCGGGCAATACAGGTTCCAGCGTGAGGCACGCATGTAGGGGGTAAGTGAGTTCACCCACACGGATAGACCGCGACGGCTGTTCGCGTTGCGCCAGTCACTCGGCACAGGGATAGGCTCATTCCATAACCAGGGACTCGAGGGTGTTTCGCGTTCGTAGACCAGGGGTAAAGTCTCGTCGTAGTCCTGAAAGTACATCAGCACGGCGGTTCCTGCTCGATGCAGGTTCTGGGCGCAGATTTTCTCGGCAGGGTCGGAGCTATCACCAATCGCACGCAGCAGTTGCGCTCCGACCAGCACCACTCCCAGACACAATCCCCAAGAGGCAAATCTCCTTTTCATTTTACGCCTCCTGAGGAGATTATACCCCAATTGCCTTTACCCTTGCAACTCGATGCTAGGGTATAATCAGCAGGAGGCAAGCGATGAGCGTTCAAACAGCTCCAAGGGTAGGCTGGAGAGAGCGGCTGAAGGGCGATAACTACTTTTTACATAAGCTGCATTCGCTGACGGGCATCTTTCCCGTTGGCTACTATCTGGTGCAGCACCTCTTTTTCAACTCCTTCGCCGCGATGGGACCCAAATATTTCAACGCGATTGTCTACTTCTTCAATGTGATTTTGCCAAAGCCCGTGCTATACGCGATGGAGCTTTTCCTTGTCATTCTGCCGCTGCTCTTTCACGGGTTGTATGGCTTTGTAATTACTTATCACGGCAAAGCGAACATCTACCGCTACCGCTTCAGCGAGAATCTCGCCTACACGCTGCAGCGGATTAGCGGTGTCTATATCTTCTTCTTCCTGGTTTACCATGTGTATTCCACCTCTATTAGTCATAAGCTATACGGCACTGACATCTACTATGCGGGGATGCAGGCACATTTCCAGAACCCGCTTGTTGTGGTGATTTACGCGCTGGGCGTGATTGCCAGTTCTTATCACCTGTTTAATGGCGTGTGGAACTTCTGCATCCGCTGGGGCATCACGATCGGCGATCGGGCACAGCGCACGCTACATCGCTGGTGCATGATTGGGTTTGTGCTACTGTCGGTGCTGGGGCTGATTGCGCTGGCGGGCTTCTTTATGCACGAACCTGTTCCGTCGCCTAAGCATTAGTCAAAAGTCACATACGCGCTCAAGCCGTGAAGGCCGCCCTCGCGTCCGAAACCGCTCTCTTTGTAGCCGCCGAACGGGCTGGCAGGGTCGAACTTGTTGTAGGTATTGCACCAGATGACACCTGCCTTCAGGCGCGAGGCGAACGCCAGATATTTGCTGCCCTTGTTTGTCCACACGCCTGCTGATAGTCCGTAGCGCGTGTTGTTGGCAATTTCGGCAGCTTCTTCGGGCGTGCGGAAGGTTAGAATCGCCAACACGGGACCGAAAATCTCTTCGCGGGCAATTGTGTGCGCCATGCTCACGCGGGTAAAGAAGGTAGGGCGGAACCAGTAGCCGCGCTCAGGCAGCGGGCAGCTGCTCTGGTGAAGCTCCGCACCTTCTTGAATCCCCACCTGCACCAGATGCTCGATTTTGCGCAGCTGCATCAGGGAGTTAATCGCGCCGACATCGGTGTTTTTATCCAGCGGGTCGCCCACGCGCAGTAGTTCGATGCGCCGCTTCAGCTTGCGCACCACCACCTCGTAAATGCTCTCCTCTACCAGCAGGCGACTGCCCGCGCAGCACACATGTCCCTGATTAAAGTAGATACCGTTGATAATGCCTTCGATGGCTTGGTCGATGGCGGCGTCCTCGAAAATCACATTCGCCGCCTTGCCACCCAGTTCGAGAGTGAGGCGTTTGCGCGTGCCTGCGACCGCTTTCTGGATCTTTTTGCCCACTTCGGTGCTACCCGTGAAGGCGATTTTATCCAGGTCGGGATGCTGCACGAGCCATGCGCCCGTCTGCCCATTGCCTGTGATGATGTTCACCACGCCATGCGGTAGCTCGGCTTGCTGGAACACTTCGCACAGCAGCAGCGCAGTGAGCGGGGTGGTCTCGGCAGGCTTCAGCACGACGGTGTTGCCGCAGGCAAGCGCAGGCGCAATTTTCCACGCCGCCATCAGCAGCGGGAAGTTCCACGGGATAATCTGCCCGGCGACACCCAGTGGACGCGGCTTACGCCCCTGAAAAGCGTACTCCAGCTTGTCCGCCCAGCCCGCATGGTAGAAAAAGTGCGCCGATGCCAGCGGGATGTCCACATCGCGCGATTCGCGAATCGGTTTGCCACCATCCAGACTTTCCAGCACGGCGAACTCGCGCGAGCGCTCCTGAAGGATGCGGGCAATCCGAAAGAGGTACTTGGCACGCTCTTTGCCGGGCAACTTGCTCCAGACTTTCTCATAGGCGTCGCGCGCGGCGCGCACCGCTCGATCCACATCCTCAGGTCCTGCATAGGCAACCTCTGCCAGCGGCTCTTCGTTGGCGGGGTTAATTGTAGTAAAGTATTGCCCGCTTTTGGGTTCCACAAATTCGCCATTAATAAAAAGCCCGTAGCGGGGGCGGATCTTTACGATGTTGCGCGCTTCGGGCGCAGGCGCATAGTCCCAGCGCCGCTCGACCCTCTCCCTGCCGTCCCCCTGAGGATAGGTAGGGGATCCGTTTGTCCGTTCCCGATGAGCCATGCGGTTCACTCCCGCTTGGTGATTTTACCCCCTTCGCGCGGGCTGGCATCCACTTCATTCTTGAAGGTGATGCGCCCTACGCGCTTCTCCTTGTAATACCGTCCAATCACGATCACCTCGTCGCCATCCTTCAGCTTCAGGTGTCCGTAGGAAAAGACGGTGATTTTCTGCTCATTCTGCACCAGCTTGAAGGTGGTGTAGGCGTTGCCCGCGCGCGAGACCTTCTCTTTGTAGTCGCTCACCTTACCTTCCAGCTGCACCAGTTTTTTGTGGAAGCGGTTGGGGTCTTCCTGAATGGCGGCAATCGTGGTGCGGATGGGCTTCTCTTCGGGCTTTTTCTGCGCCAGCGTCGGCATCCCCATCAGCATGCCCAGCGCAATCGCTATCAGATAAGTTCGCACGGTCGTCGCACCTCCTCAGAGGGGGCGATTCGGCAGGCAGAGAGGGTTTCCTGCTGAATCAGAGTTTGAAAAATCACCTCCTGTAGGAGCGGTTTGCAACCGCGAACGGTCAAAATCCCTGTAGGACTGGACTTCGTGGTATTCGAGAGCCGAATTGGCACAATAATCCAAGTGGTCATCTGTGATTTTTGAGCAGACGAGATTCCTCGCTTCGCTCGGAATGACCACGCTGGCTCAGCGAAAACGAACCTGTCATTCCGAGCCGAAGGCGAGGAATCTCAGAAAGGCACTACGGGTTCCAACGGCTGAAGACGCGGTCGCGATTCTTGACCTGATCGTGGCAGCCCTGGCACTGCCCCACGGGATCAGTTACAATCGCTTTGCCTGTCGCGTCCCATGCCTGCCAGCCCCAGCCGCCTGACCGCGCGTAGCGCTTGCTGTCCTTGACCATCAGCGCGGTCACCTTCTTTTTGCCCGCGACATACATGCCGTTCTCGTCTTTTGCCTCGTACAGCACAAAGACGATTTGGCTACCGTCTGGGAACTTGGTGGCGTTTCGCTTGTAAGCCTCTGTGGCGATGCGGTTCGCGTAGATGTGATGCACACCGCCGAAGGCGCCAAACAGCGGATGCTTCTCGCTGTAGATGACACCCGTGGTGATGTGAGTCCAGTTGCGCCAGCCAGCAGGTAGTCGCTGTGGCGTCGGCACGCGGGTCTGCCCCGCAATCGCCACCATGCCCAGTAGCATCAGCAATCCTACACCAACGAGAAACGCTCGCATAGAGTTCACCTCCACATCCACTAATCTACCTGATGCGCCCCCACAACCTTGATAGGCTTTCCAGAAGGTAAATAGCTTTCCTTTCAGTAAATTTTGGAAGTGAGGCGGTGTAAAGACGGTTCCTGAACCCTTTGCGCCGCCACATCGTCTAACTCTGTTGGAGGCGTCCTACCGATGAGACAGAGCAGAGGGCTTCGGCAGGCATGGGTACTGGCGATTGTTGCGCTTTGCACACTAAGCGAGGCGCAGACAGTAGACCTGAGCAAAGATGAGCGGCTCCAAAAAAGCCTCACGCTTCACGAACCGCTTATCCCGCTAAAACAGTTGCTAACGCAAATCGGCAAGGAGCTGAATGTAAACCTTTCAGCCACCGCCGAGATCGCGGAGGACAAGGTATGTGTGCTGGTTCATGAGCGACCCGCTTACGAGGTCTTGCAGCGGCTTGCGGACACGCTGCGGTACGAGTGGCAGGTTTCGGAGGCGACAGGCGGTTATCGCCTCTATCAACCCCATGGCGAGCGGGTTCGTGAGCAGCAGTTGCGCCAAGCACTGCTGCAGGCGCATCGCCAGCGGATGGAGCGTGCCCTGCGCGTGATGATCGATCTGGCGCGTCGCCATCCCTGGGAGGAGCTTGCCAAATCAAGCGGGCGAGGGGCACAGCGATTCGCTGACGAGCAGCGGCGATTGCTCGCTCGCCTGAGTGATGTGAGCCTCTATGCAGCTACCCGCGTGATGGGCGATTTTCGCGCCAGCGAGTGGCAGCGGTTCTGGCAGGGCGAGACACTTGTCTTTTCATCGGCGCCGCAGATGGGCGAGTTGCCCCTCGCGCCTGAGCTACGCCACCTGATTCTGGAAGGGCTTTTCGCTATCCCCGAGCGACCATCGTCAGAAACTGCACGGCGCGATGCGCGCGAAGTAGTAATGCGCCTGCACTGGGATGGCTGGCGGGGCACGATGACCGTCGTAACGGAGTCGCGGTCGGTTGCTCCATCGCGCCGCGCTGCGGAGGGGCTTGCGGGCACCTCCGTCGGGATTACCGCAACGGTCCGAACCCTATCTACCGATGAACTTGCGGATACGACACGCTCGCAGGCAAAGAGTGCCGCCCTGCTGGATGACTACTTCCTTAACAAGGTGTGGCGCGAATGGGCGAATGTATCCGATCGCCTAACACCCTCGCGCCGTGATACGCCTCCCAAGTGCGTGACGCTGCCAGAGTATCTGCAGCGCAGCCCGCTTGCTGCCCTGATAGAGGCTGCCTATCGTTATGGGCTTGACCTTTACGCCGATGCCTATCGTATAGAGCTGTTCCTTGAAACGCTGCCCGCCACGCGCGCGCTCTTGCTGCATAAGACCCTGCCCTCCGATTGGTCTGAACTGCACTCGATGTTCTGGCTGCGTCAGGAGGGCGATGCGCTGATGGCGCGGCATAAGGACTACTTCTGGCTGCGCCCCAGCGAAATCCCTGAGGAGTGGCTCCAGCCGCTGGAGACCAAGAAACAGAAGGGTGAAAAGCTTGTACTGGATGACTGGGCACAGCTTGCGAATTTGCTGAACGAACTCCAAGTGGAACGACTAACAGGGCTACCGTTGACGACTTATACTTATGCGCGCACGGTCAGCACACTTAACTTGCGCACACTGGCAGAGGCGGTTCCTGCGTTGCGTTTTTGGGCAAGCCTGACACCGCAACAGAAGCAGGCGGCGCTGTCGGGTGAACTGCTGTTGCTGCGCCAGCTGACACCTACTCAGCGTCAGCGGTTCCAGCAGGCACTCTATGCCCGTATACACCCAACTCGCACATTCATGATTGGTCATCGCATTGTCTATGCTGCACCAAAAACAGTGTCCATCTATCACGATCAGCCCGAATCGCCCCCTTCAAGCCCGCAGGAACCCCACTTTACGCTCACGACGGAAAGCACCTCAGTCCACGAGTTTGACCTGCCCGACACGCCTTTGGTTGTCTTCTCCCAAACTGGAGAGGCGGTCACTATTCCACAGCCCAAGCAGACCATTATCATCTTTGCACAAAGTTCCCATGTTATTTATGTGTTCCAGTTTGTCTTTGAGGGACAAGTTCGTCACTATACTTTTTCGCCTGCGGCG
>JBCNVA010000011.1:0-13809 GCA_039630445.1 Armatimonadota bacterium | reverse complement strand
TCCATATCGGCATAACTTGTCCATAATACCGTTTCTCCTGCCCCCAATACCGTTTCAACCGCTTCAACGCCTTGCCCACCAACCACATTACATAATGCGCTTCAGGATGGGTTGGGGGAGGGTCGGGCAGACGATAGCGCGGTGCACTTTGTAGCACCGCCAGCCACGCCTCCTGCTGACAGTCGCACCACCATTCGTGTCGGTCATGGCAAGCAGGCGAGTAGCTTTTGGCAAAGAGACCGATGGCAATGTCCACTGCGCACTGCAGATCGGGTGGAGGATGATAGGGTGGCAGGTTGTCGGGAGAGCCGCTGCTCATGGCGTTCCCCCGTGTTAGATTGCCCGCAAACGCACGAGATGCGCCATGAGTGAGCGCCGTGCGATAACCTTTCACAGATTGCCGTAGGGCAGGCATCGCCTATCACCCTGTTTTAGGGTTCGACATCCCTCGCAGTGATCCCTGCCTCATGCGGGTAAACTCTTCATGGGATGTTCAGGCTCAATTCGGAGTTCACGCCGCGAGGAGATCAGCCCCAGGCAATTGCGAAGCTGGTGGAGGGGCTGCGCAAGGGGTACGATTTTCAGACCCTGCTGGGGGCGACAGGCACGGGCAAGACCTTCACGATGGCGGCAGTGATTGCCGAGGTGCAGCGCCCCGCGCTGGTGATTGCGCACAATAAGACGCTCGCTGCTCAGCTCTGCCAGGAGTTCCGAGCCTTTTTCCCGGAGAACGCCGTTCAATATTTCATCAGCTACTATGATTACTATCAACCCGAAGCGTATATTCCCCAGACGGATACCTACATCGAAAAGACCGCCTCGATTAACGACGAGATTGACCGCCTGCGCCACGCGGCAACCCAGGCAGTGCTGGAGCGCCGCGATGTGATTGTGGTTGCCAGCGTCTCCTGCATCTACGGTCTGGGTTCGCCTCAGGAGTACCTGCGCAGTATCATCACCATCAAGCGGGGCGACCTTCTCGATCCGCGCGAGCTGGCAATGCGTTTGGTAGAATTGCAGTATGTGCGCTCCGACATGGTGCTGGGACGCGGCACTTTCCGCATTCGGGGCGATGTGATCGATGTGCAGCCGGCGGATGAGGAGTTAGTAACCCGCATCGAGCTGTTTGGCGACGAAGTGGAGCGCATTTATCAGTATGACCCTCTCAAAGGCGAGATTGTGGCGGAGCTGGAGCGCGCCACCTTCTTCCCCGCGACCCACTATGTGACGCCCTGGGATCGGCTGGACACTATTATTGAGCAGATCCGTGAGGAGCTGGAGCAGCAGGTTCGCTATTTCGAATCGCAAGGTCGGCTGCTGGAGGCGCAGCGTATTCGCCAGCGCACCGAGATGGACATCGAGATGATGCGCGAGCTGGGCTACTGCAACGGTATCGAGAACTACTCGCGCTATTTCGATGGGCGCAAACCTGGTGAACCGCCCTACACCCTGCTGGACTACTTCCCGGAGGACTTTATTGTGTTTATCGACGAATCGCACCAGACCGTTCCGCAGCTGCATGGAATGTATAACGGCGACCTTCAGCGCAAAAAGACGCTGGTGGAATACGGCTTTCGGCTGCCCTCGGCGATGGATAACCGCCCGTTGCGCTTCGAGGAGTTTCTGGAGCGCGTTGGGCAGGTAATTTTCGTCTCGGCAACGCCTGGTCCCTTTGAGCGGCGGGTCAGCAAGCAGATTGTGGAGCAGATTATTCGCCCCACGGGGCTGGTTGATCCTGAAATCATTGTGCGTCCCACAGCGGGACAGATTGACGACTTGGTGGCGGAGATACGGCGGCGGATCGAGCGCGATGAGCGAGTACTGGTGACCACGCTGACCAAAAAGATGGCAGAAGATTTAACGGAATATCTGCAAGAGCTGGGTATTCGAGTGCAGTATCTGCATTCGGATGTGCAGACGCTGGAACGCGCCGAGATCCTACGCGACTTGCGATTGGGCATCTATGATGTGGTAGTGGGGGTCAACCTGCTGCGTGAAGGGCTTGACCTGCCCGAAGTTTCGCTCGTCGCGGTGCTGGATGCCGACAAGGAGGGCTTCCTGCGCTCGGAAACCTCGCTTATCCAGACGATCGGGCGCGCGGCTCGGAATAAGTTTGGGCAAGTAATTCTCTATGCTGACCGCATCACAGGCTCTATGCAGCGCGCCATCGATGAGACCAACCGCCGTCGCCAGATTCAGATGGAGTATAACCGCCAGCACGGTATCGAGCCAGAGACGGTTCGCAAGGAGGTGCGCGAGACGGTGCGCGCTTACAAGGTAGCAGAGGAGCGCGAAGCCTATCGAGTGGTGGATACCGATCGCGTTGCCTTTGAAGACCTGCCGCTGGTGATTAACAAACTGGAACAGGAGATGCGCGAAGCGGCGAAAGCATTAGAGTTCGAGCGCGCAGCGATTCTGCGGGACGAGATTCTGCGTTTACGCAGGATTCTAGAACAGGCGCGCGTATAGACTCCAGAGAGACTGGTTCCCTGCCGAAAATACAGGGACTCAAGATTGATAGAACGCTTTCCGATAATACAGAGTGAAGTAAGCCGAGGCAGAAAAGGGCAAACCTGCAGTGATGCGGGGGCGCAAAGCCTATGGGTCTGTCTGAAAAAAGGCAGACAGCCGGGTTGCCTGTCTCCGGCTTGCTGAGCATAATCAGCAAGAGAAGGAGGCAGAACGATGCAGATCTCATTAGAAGAAGTACGGAAGGCGATGGCGGCTTATCGTCAGAGCCGCCAAGAAGCGACTCAGCCTCTGGAGCCTGTGCCAGAGCCTGTGCAGGTTCCTGAAGAAGAGAATGCTCGACTTGTCCAGGAGATCGCTTGCGAACTCTGCGCTACTCCCGACATCCGAACGGAGCGTGTCGAAGAGCTGAAGCGGCGCATCGACGCGGGCGAGTACTCCGTTTCTGCCGAGATGGTCATCAGTGCCATTATTCGGCGAATGTTGGCAGACCGCATTCGTTAGTCGCTGCAGCATAGGGGGACACTTTTTGTCCCCCTCCGTGCAAATTTTGCAGGAGTCGTTGCTCTCGCTGCGAAATAGCCCTCTGTGGCGAAAGCGGGCTGGCTCTTAGCGGTTGTCAATCAGAAGGGCGGTGTTGGGAAAACGACCACTGCCGTCAATCTGGCAGTGGAATTGGCAGCGCAGGGTGATGAGGTGCTGCTTGTAGATGCCGATCCCCAAGCAAATGCCACCAGTGGATTGGGCATCTCGCCTCACGCCCCTGAGCATAACCTGTTCGATGTGCTGCAAGGGGAGTGCCTCGTTGAGGAAGCAATTCTCCCCTCTGGACGCCCTCGGCTGGATCTTATCCCTGCCAGCCTTGATCTGGCTGGCGTTGATCTGCTGTTTGCCACACGGATTGCTCGGGAAACGGTACTGCGAACCCTTCTCGCGCCTCTCCGTGAGCGTTATCAGTGGATGATCGTGGATACCCCACCCTCGCTCGGTCTACTCACTATCAACGCGCTGGTCGCAGCGGACGGATTGATTGTGCCGCTGCAGTGCGAGTATTACGCTTTAGAGGGACTATCACGCCTTATGCAGACGATCGATCTGGTTCGCCACCACCTGAACCCTTCGCTCGAAATCTGGAAGGTGTTGTTGACAATGTACGACATACGCACAAAACTCTCAGAACAGGTAGAGGCGGAGGTGCGCAAGTTCTTTGGGGCGAAGGTGGCGCGCACGGTGATTCCGCGCAATGTGCGTGTAGGTGAATCTCCTAGCTTTGGACAGCCTGTTGTGGAATACGATCCGCGCTCACGGGGCGCAGTTGCGTACAAGGCATTTGCTCAGGAGGTGAAAGAGTATGGCGCGTCGCGGTCTCGGTAAGGGCTTGAGCGCTCTGCTCGCGCAGGGCGAGCTGGAGAGTAATCTGGTGCGGGAAATCCCCATCGACCAGATACGCCCAAATCCCTATCAGCCGAGACGGGTTTTCGATGAGGACTCGTTGCGCGAGCTGGCTGACTCGATCCGCCAGGTGGGCATGTTGCAGCCTGTTATTGTGAGACAGGAAGGCGCGGAAGAGTATACGCTGGTTGCAGGTGAGCGTCGCCTGCGAGCGGCGCAAATGGCAGGCCTGGAACGCATTCCTGCGATTGTGCGCACTCCTTCCGAGCAGCAGATGCTGGAGATGGCGCTGATTGAAAACCTCCAGCGCGAGGACATCAATCCTATTGATGCGGCACTTGCCTACAAGCACTTGATGGAGGAGTTCGGTCTGACGCAGGAGCAGGTAGCGATGCGTGTTGGTAAAAGCGTGCCCGCGATTTCCAACACCTTGCGCCTGCTGCAGCTGCCCGACTATATTCAGGAAAGCATTCGCAACGGGCTAATCAGCGAGGGGCACGGGCGCGCCCTGTTGATGGTCAGGGATCCTGTTCAGCAACGGCAGCTCTGGCAACGAATCACCTCCGACGGGTTGAGTGTGCGTTCTACAGAGCAACTCGCACGCGAATTGCGCTCGCCCGAACAGCCTGTAAACCCTGGACCCCGTACCTACCCATTACCTTCCTCCCCACCCGCTGAGTTGAAAGCTCTGGAGCATAATCTGAGTGCCTATCTGGGCACGAAGGTTAGGGTGGTTTATATGGAAGGCGGCGCAGGGCGCATCGTGATCGAGTTCTATTCAGAGGAGGAGTTAGGACGCATTCTGGAAATCATTGCCCCCAGTGGGTTTTAGGGAGGTTTTCATGTGAAAACCCTATGCTTAGCAGAGGTGCTGAACTTGTACACAAACTCAATGACAGGAGGTCAAGATGGATACGGCTCGTCAACAAGCGCGTGAGATGTTTCGCAAAATGCGATTTGGCATGTTCATTCACTGGGGTATCTACTCCCTGCTCGAACGCGGCGAGTGGGTCATGTACCACGAAAAGATACCCGTTCAGGAATATGAAAAGCTAATGCACCAGTTTAACCCTGTTCTCTACAATCCGCGGGAATGGATTGCACTTGCCAAGCGCGCTGGGATGCGCTACATCACCATCACCACCAAGCACCACGACGGATTCTGCATGTACGATAGTGCCCTAACCGACTACAAAATCACCAACACACCCTTTAGGCGGGATGTGATTGGTGAACTGGTGCGTGAATGCCGTCGGCAGCGCGTGGCAATCCTGTTTTACTACTCCCCACTGGACTGGCATCACCCTGCCTACAACTCCGACTGGGAAGCCTACACGCGCTACTGGCATGGACAGGTGCTGGAACTGGTGCGCAAATACAAACCGATGGGTATCTGGCTCGATGGGTGCTGGCACAAACCTGAGAATCTTGATGCTACATGGCGACTTAGCGAACTCTATCGCGAACTACGCCGAATTGCTCCTGGCATTCTTATCGGCAACAATCACCATCAACCGCCCTTGCCCGATGAGGATATACAGACCTTCGAGCAGGATTTGCCGGGCGAGAACACGGCAGGCTTCAACAAGGCGATGCCCGTCGAGGGCGCGCTTTATGAAACCTGCATGACCATCAATAACAGCTGGGGCTATAATGCCCCGGATCAAAATCATAAGTCCTCCGAACGCCTCATTCGCCTGCTGGCTGAGTGCGCTGGGCGGGATGCCAACTTCCTTTTGAATGTCGGTCCGAAGTCCGACGGTACAATCCAACCCGAACATGTGGAACGTCTGGAAGCCATCGGACGCTGGCTGCGGAAAAATGGAAAAGCGATCTACGGCACTCGCGGACAAGTTTTCACTTCTACGCCGTGGGGTACTGCCACAAGAACTGCAAAATCAATCTATCTCCACATCTGGAACCCACCTGAAACATCCCACCTAACTCTCCAAATGCCCGCCACTCAGGTCAAACGGGCGCGTTTGCTTGCAACAGGCGAAGTGATAAAGATTCAGCGACAAGATGACCAAGTGCTCGTGCCCGTTCCAAAGCCATTACCTGATCCCGCGAATACCGTTATTCAGATGGAGGTGAGCTGAGATGGAGCGCTCAGACCTTCTATTGAGCCGTGACCGTTCGGTGCTGATTGTGGTCGATATGCAGGAACCGTTCCTGTCGATGATTAAAGTGCGAGACCTCATCGAGCGGAATATCGCATTCCTGCTGCAGGTTGCCAAACTGCTGAATGTGCCTATATTAGCAACGCTTCAGAATGCGGAGCGACTGGGTGGCGTCGTGCCCGCACTCCAGACGCTGCTCCCAGAACAGCCCGCGCCCATCGACAAACTGTGCTTCAGTTGCTTGGGTGCGGAGTCGTTTGCAAGAGCCTTGCAGGAAACGGGGCGTCAGCAGGTGGTGCTTACGGGCATCGAGGCACATATCTGTATCATGCAGACTGCTCTCGACCTGCTGAAAGCGGGCTATCGGGTGCATGTGCCGTATGATGCCGTTGCCAGCCGTGGCAAGCCCGAGTGGAAATATGCCCTGCTGCGGCTGCAGCACGCGGGAGCCGTTGTGACCAGTGTCGAGTCGGTGACCTATGAGTGGCTTTATCAGGCAGGCACAGAGGAATTCCGTCAGCTCCTGCCCCTCATTAAAGAACGCGAACAAATCCTTAGAAAGAAGCACGAGGAGGCGGATGAATAGCTACTTGCGGAAGAGGTTGCGCAAGACGAAGTAGAGATTGGCAGGGCGCTCTGCCAAGCGGCGTGAGAAGTAGGGATACCACTGCTCGCCGTAGGGTACATAGATAAGGGTGCGGTAGCCCTCTGCTACAAGTCTCTTTTGCAATTCGCGGCTGATGCCATAGAGTAGCTGGAATTCATACTGATCGGGACGCAAGCCGAGGTGCGTGGCGTACCGCTTCGCATGCTCAATGAGCCGAACATCATGGGTAGCGATTGCTGGCTCATACCCGCGTTCCAGCAGGCGCTCCATCAGCACTTTGAACTGGCGATCCACCGAGCGTTTATCGGGATAGGCGACCTCGCGCGGCTCAGCATACGCGCCTTTCACGAGGCGAATACGCGCCCCCAGCGCCAGCAACCGCTCCAAATCGTCAGGCGTGCGATAAAGATAGCTCTGCAACACTGTGCCGCTGTTGCGATAGCGTGGATACATCTCCATAAAGAGGTTCAGAATGCCATCTGTGTGGCGACTACTCTCCATATCGATCCAAACGAAATTGTTGAGCTCGGAAGCAGTTTTCAGCACACACTCCAGATGCTGCCGACATAACTCATAACCTAAATCAAGCCCCAGCTGGGTGAGTTTGATAGAGATACAAGCATTCACGCCTGTATCAGCGATTCGCTCCAGCAGCGTGATGTACTGGCGGGCAGCACTTGCTGCATCCTCTAAGCGTGTCGTTGCTTCACCCAAATAGTCAAGGGCTACCAGAAAACCCTGTGCATTAAGCTGACGAGTGACCTCTATCGCAGCATCAAGGGTTTCGCCGGCGATGAAACGATTGACTAGCCCTTGCGTCAGACGGCTGTGTGTGATCCATCGCTTGAATGGAGGCCACTCTGCCACTCGGAGCACCAGCGCGCGTGAGAGCATCGTCGCTCCTCCCGTCACAAAAGGATTTGATTACTTCCCAGATTTTTCTGATGTATACTTCCACCAGTATTCAACCACCTCGCGTGATGGGTTCGGTTTTGGTGGCTGGGGCTTGGTTGGTGGTTTGGGTTTTTCCTGAGCCGGTTTCTGTGCTGATGGCTCCTGCACCAGTTGCTTGTTCTTTTCTAATTGCGCTTTCAGTTCCTCCTCTGAGGGGGGCTGCGTGTTGACTTCTTGCTGTTGCTGATGGGCTTGCTGCTCTGCCTGATAGGGAGCCACCTGCGTGCTCCAGCCATACCAAATGATAAAGGCAAGTAGAATCACGATCAGTCCGACAAGACCGATTGGCAAACCGCGTTGGCGCATAGCTGTTTACCTCCTCAAAGGATTATACCGCAAACCTACTCCAGCCGTTCCTGACGAACAATCGCATCGATTTGGAGGGCGATATCAGGTAGCACGGAGCGCAAATCGGATAGGAGCGGGAGTTGAGCGCGAGCAATCGCCACATCGTCTAAATCTATCGTTACAATTAGCAAAGCCTCCTGTCCCAACGGTCCCTGCGCGATCACCTTGCCGAAAGGGTTCACTGCCAGCGACGCGCCCACAAAGCCCTTCCCACCCTCAAACCCAACCAGACTGGACTGAATCACAAAGAGCGTATGCTCACTGGCAATCTGGGTCAGCATCCTCTCGTAGGCGGTGACATTCTCTACCTGCTCGCCCTGAAACCCACGTCCCGGTGAAGCTGTGGGTACATAGATAACCTGTGCACCTTTCAACGCCATAATCATCGGCGTCACGGAATGCCATACATCCTCACAAATCAAGATGGCTGCCTGACAGAATCGCGTAGTGAACACATCAAGGCGGCTGCCGCGTGCGACAAATCGCTCCTCCTCAAACACGCCATAAGTGGGGAGAAAAAATTTCCGATGCACATGCAGGATTCGGGACTGTGCAGGTTCTGGCTCCAAAGTCGCATACATCGCTGCGTTATAATCCTCGCCGCGATACCGCTCGTAAAACCCCAGGCAAATATCGAGCGGACGGCTCGGTTTGTGGTCAGCGTACAATTCGGCAAGGTCACGCAGCAGACGCGAAGCGGGCATTGCCAGCTCACGCACGCCGCCCTCGATAAAATAGCCCGTCGTCACCGTCTCGGGCAACGCCAGCACCTCTACAGGCAGTTCTTGCTGCACAATTTGCCCTATCAATGCACCTATCCGTTCCAGATTACGCCTGTAGTTGCCCTTGAAGGGTTTGATCTGACCGATCCCTACGCGAAATGGACGGATGAATTCTTGAGCCTCTCCCTGCATCGGTGTGCCTCGTTTAGAATCATACCTCTCTGCGCTCAGGCATAGACCTGAAGGCTATACCCCTGCTGAAGGAAGGGCTGAATCAGCGACTCGTAGTGCCTACGCTCGGCAGGGGGCACGAACAAGCAGAGAGTAAACTGCCCACCATATTGCTGCACCAGCAGCGGCAACTGCTGCGCCAGCGACAGACGCGCCTCTGGCTGAAGCTGCGCCAGCGCACGCAGCGCGTTCATCATCTGCTGCATAGAGGCGCTCTCTATTTGCACACCGTCCCAGCCAGGCCCAGTTAGATACACCCGAATACCGTTGCGCGGTGCTTCCATTATCAGCCATGCGATATGTCGGAGGGCGCGCTCAAAATCGGGACAGGAGCCATCCGATTCGCACTGCCAGCGTGGAGCCAGTTCAATAGCGACCAGCAGAGGAGCAAGGTGGCTCGTCTCAAATTCCTGCACATGCCAGCTCTGGTGACGGGCTGTTGCACGCCAGTTGATGCGTCGGAGCGGGTCACCGGGCGTGTACTCGCGCGTGCCGTGCCAATCTGTGCCTTCGCCCTTCAGCGCGCTGCGCGCTGACACTTGATGGGCGCGTCCACGCCCGCCACCTTCCCAAACGCGATTGGGCAACGGCACAGGGCGGGGTAGTACCAGCACCCGATTGGTTTCTGGCAATAGACGCTGCACCTCAAAAAGACCCAGCAGGTCGGAAACTGTCAACTCAACAGGACCAATCTGATGTGCCCCCCGACGCGAGGGAACCACTCGGTAGCGCACCGTTGCCCGCTGATGGGGCAGGATGAACAGGGGAGCATCCTGCACTTCCAGAGCGGGTGGTAGGCGATCGCGCACGCGATACCAGAGCGGCAGGAAGCGTATGGGGGACGACACCATCAACCTGACATCGAACGGCTCACCTTCCCACACCTCGGCGGGCAACTCACGCGATACATCCACACGCGGCACCATCCAGCGCACCAGCAGGTACATCCCCCCCATCAGCACTCCCAGTATGCTTGCCATCCAGTACATCTGGCGGTTGCCTGTCATCACACCTGAGCAAAAGATGAAGGAGGTTGCTACCATCAACGCCATGAGTTTTGCGTTGCGCATGCTGTCCGAGTTCACACCTAATGCCCTCCCTCGTCACCTACGGGTACAGGTACCTGCTTGAGAATCTGCTGGATAACCTGCTCGCCACGCGGCAGGGCCCCTTGGGCATCGGCGCGCAGGATGAGCCGATGCGCCAGCACAGGAGCTGCCATGCGCTGCACATCGTCAGGGGTCACATAGTGCCGCCCATTCAGCACCGCCAGTGCCTGCGAACCAACCATCAGGGCGAGCGAGCCGCGCGGACTCGCCCCTAACGCCACCTGTGGGTGATGGCGCGTGGCGGTGACCACATCCACAATATAGCGGCGCACCGCTGGGCTGACATACACCCGCCGCACCGCCTCCTGCAGCTCCAGCAACTGTTCTGGAGTCAGCACAGGGCGCAGCTCATCCAGGGGGGAATGTATCTGTCGCGTCTCCAGAATGCGCACCTCCACATCGGGCGACGGATAGCCCAGCGACACCCGCGCAAAAAAGCGATCCATCTGCGCCTCCGGCAGCGGATATGTGCCCACCATCTCGATATTGTTCTGCGTTGCGATTACTAAAAACGGCTCTGGCAAGGGATGGGAAGTGCCTTCGATGGACACAGTGCGTTCCTCCATCGCTTCCAGCAGCGCCGATTGCGTTTTGGGCGTCGCCCGATTAACCTCGTCTGCCAGCACAATATTGGCAAAAATCGGTCCCGGATGGAATTCAAACTGCCCCGTCTTCTGGTTATAGATAACAGAACCCGTCACATCGGCAGGCAGCAGGTCAGGCGTGAACTGAATCCGGCGGAACTGCCCGCCAATAGCGCGAGCTATCGCGCGTGCCAGCGTCGTTTTGCCTACTCCCGGAATATCTTCAATCAGGAGATGCCCTCGACTGAGCAGACCGATCACCATCAGACGAACGGTGTCGGTCTTGCCCAAGATAACCTGCTCCACAGCACGGATCAGCTGGTGAGCCTGCTCGGCGACTATGCGCGCCTCGCCCTCGGTGAGCCACTTCTCCTCTATCGCCATCCCAGCTACAGTATACCTTGCTTCTTGCTACAGGGAGGTAAACTTCTACCGAGATGAATCTACCAAAAGCCTATTTTACGAAGCTGCGTCAGCAGTTAGAGGAGTTGGAGCGGCGATCGCTGCATGCCATCGAGCAAGCAGCGGAGGTTTGCGCGCGCTGCCTGTTGAATGGTGGCGTGATCCATGTGTACGACACGGGGCATCTCGTCTCGCGCGAGCTGATCAATCGCGCAGGTGGACTGGCAGCCTTCACCCCCTTCAGCTTCGACCTGCAGGTGTACAATCCAAATCCCTATCGGGAGACACAGGGCATCGGTGGGCAGACCACGCCCGAAACGGTGCGCGCGATTGTACACGTTGCGCTGGACAGGAGCCGAATCGCGCCCGGCGATGTGCTGATTATCGGCAGTGTGTCGGGCAAAACACCTTTCCCGGTGGAGCTGGCGTTGCAGGCTCGTGAGCGCGGCATCTTCACGATTGCGCTCACCGCCCTCGACTACTCCTCACGCCTCACCTCCGAGCATGAGTCGGGCAAACGGCTGTTTGAGGTGGCGGATCTGGTCATCGACAACGCCGCGCCCTATGGTGACGCCATGATGCAGATCGAGGGGCTGGAGGAGCCGTTCTGCCCCGCCTCAGGCATCAGCGCCGCGGCGGCTCTCTGGGCGGTCGTGGCGGGTCTTATCGAACAGATGGTGCAGGCGGGCAAGTCACCCACCGTCTTTGTCAGCATTAATCGTCCTGACGGGCAGGAACGCTACAAGCAGAGCATCGAACGCTACAAAAAAGAGGGGTACTGACGATGAAGCATGTGCTTTTCGTCTGTGTGGGCAACTCGTGTCGGAGCCAGATGGCGGAGGGCTTCGCGAATGCGCTCGGGAAGGGGAAAGTGATTGCCTCCAGCGCAGGCACGATGCCCGCCGCGCGCGTCCATCCGCTCGCCATCGAAGCAATGCGGGAACTCGGCATCGACATCTCGCACCATATCCCCAAGTCGGTTGCCGAGTTCGATATGGAGCAGTTCGACGCAGTGGTCAGCCTCTGCGAGGCAGACACCGACGCACTTTGCCCCGCGACTTTTGTCGGCGTGCGCGAACAGTGGAACATTCCAGACCCGATCGGGCTGCCGATGGAAGAGTTCCGTCGCATCCGCGATATGATTGGTGAGCGGGTCAAGGCGCTCGTGAACCGCCTACTGATGGAGGACGATGGCTGCTAAGCCTGTATGTGTGGTGATTGCCAGCCACAATCGCGCTAAATCGCGCGAAATCTATCAGCTGCTCGTGGAGGGGCTGCATGACCTGCCCGTCGAGATTCGGCTGCTCAGCGACTATCCCGATGCGCCTGAACCCGACGAAACAGCAGACACCTACATCGGCAACGCTATCATCAAGGCGCAGGCGTGTGCCCAGTTCACAGGCGAAATCGCCCTTGCGGACGACGCCGGGCTGGAGATCGACGCGCTGAACGGTCAGCCGGGCTTGCACTCGCGCCGATTCGCAGGGCTGGAGACCCCTTTCTCCGTCAAGATGGGCATTCTGCTGGAACGGCTGCGTGCGGTGCCCGACGAGCGGCGCACAGCACGGTTCCGCTGCGCGGTTGCGATTGCCACACCTGAGGGCGACCTCTACACTTTTGAGGATACGCTGGAGGGACGGATCGCTCACGCCCCGCGTGGAGAGTTCGGATTCGGCTATGACCCTATCTTCTACCTACCAGCGCTCGGCTGCACTGTCGCTGAGCTACCCCCCGAATTCAAAAACCGCATCAGCCATCGCGCGAAAGTGATGCGCCAGGCGATTCCTAAATTGCGTGAGATCGTCCAAACACGCTTGCAAAGCCATGTCTGAACTGCGCTGGCATCCGCTGCTGGAAGAGTGGGTCATCACGGCAACCCATCGGCAGGAGCGCACCTTCCATCCGCCACCCGAGTACTGCCCGCTCTGTCCCACGCGCCCAGGCGAAACCCCAACCGAAGTGCCCGAACCCGACTATGAGATTGTGGTGTTCGAGAATAAATTCCCATCGCTGCTGCGCGAGCCGCCTGAACCTGCCGTCGAGCCGACGCCCTTCTCGCCCGTGCGTCCCTCAGAAGGCGTGTGCGAGGTGGTGCTCTACACATCGGACCATAACGCCACGCTGACCGATCTGTCCCTTGAGCGCATCGAGCAGCTGATCTATGTCTGGCGCGACCGCTATCAGGAGTTGAGTGCGCGCCCAGAGGTGAAGTATGTGTTCATCTTTGAGAACAAGGGACGCGAGATCGGCGTGACGCTGAGCCACCCGCACGGGCAGATTTACGCCTACCCCTTCATCCCGCCCAAAATCGAGCGCGAGCTGCGTGCTCAGCGGCGGCACATGCGCCAGACAGGGCGCTGCCTGCTGTGCGAGATGCTCGCTTTTGAGCAGGCAGATGGGCGGCGGCTGGTGGACGAGAACGCTGACTGGCTCGCGCTGGTGCCTTTCTTTGCCCGCTATCCGTATGAGGTCTGGCTGCTACCGAAGGCGCATCGACGCGACCTGCTGGATCTGACTGAGCGCGAGATCGAGGGGCTGGCACATCTGCTCAAACGGGTGCTGCGGCGCTATGACGGCTTGTGGAACTTCTCGATGCCCTATGTGATGGCGCAGCATCCGCGCCCCAGCGACGGCAAGCCTCACCCCGAATGGCATTTCCATATCGAGTTCTATCCGCCCTATCGGACACCCGACAAGCTCAAATACCTGGCAGGCTCCGAATCGGGTGCAGGCGTCTTTATCAACGACACCTTGCCCGAACAGACCGCTGCCGAACTGCGCGCTGTTCCGATGGACGATGGGTAAATACCCTCTGGTTGCCGAGATGCTCAGGCGGGCTGTACAGACCGATTCGCGCCCACTTACATCACG
>JBCNVA010000109.1:0-11651 GCA_039630445.1 Armatimonadota bacterium | reverse complement strand
GTGGAGACCATTCGCGCCCTCCAGAATCTTTATGCCGATTGGCGTCAGCGACTGGAGCTAACAGGAACCCGTTCGCGTGTGGCTTATCAAGCGCTGGAGCTGCTGATGGAACGCCCCTTAATAACGACAAAGGATGTTGAGCAGCGAACAGGTTGCTCCCCGATGGGCGCACGAAAAGCGTTGAGCGAGCTGGAGCAGCTGGGGATTATCGTGCCGCAGGGGGCACGCCGTCCACGCCTGCTGTATATCGCGCCCGAAGTGTTGCGCATCGTGCAGGGGTGCTGACCGCCTGCAAAGGAAACAAAAGTTGCTTTTGCCCCGCCGAAAGAAACCAAATCGCCCAAAAAGTTTCTTTGGGAGAGCAGAGAACTGCATACAGGGCAATCGCTTGCATGCAACGGTATCCTCAGTGGGTAAAATATAATGCCAATTGGCAGAGCAAATGCCATGATGTCGTCGGCGAGACGCCGACGCTACGAACAGGCTCTGCCGTCGGCGAGACGCCGACGCTACGAACAGGCTCTGCTGTCGGCGAGACGCTGATGCGACGAACACACCTGTGTAGCGTTGGCGTCCCCGCCGACGAAACTACGATACTTGAAATCTCAGCGGGTATAAGCGCAGCGATTCAGGAGGCAAGCGAGATGGCACGAGTGTGCGAGATTTGTGGCAAGGGACCGCAGTTTGGGCAAAATATTCGGCATCGCCATTCGGGGCTGTGGCGCTATCGAGCGCCGCGCACCAAGCGTCAGTGGTCGCCGAATTTGCAGACAGTACGCGCCTATGTGAACGGCGGCAAGACGGTTCGTCGCATTCGGGTCTGCACGCGCTGCTTGAAAGCGGGCAAGGTGGTGCGCGCCGTCTGATGGACTGGGATGCGCTTGCTCAACAACTTGCGCCGCTCTGCTCGCAACCGCTTCGACGCAACGAGCCGATGCGCCGGCATACAACGCTGCGCGTAGGCGGACCTGCGGCGCTATTTTATAGGGTCAGCGAGCTGGAGGAGTTCGCGCGAATCAGCGAGTGGGCACATAGCCATCAGGTGCCCACTTTTATTATGGGGCACGGCAGCAACATTCTGGTGAGCGATGCAGGCATCCCCGCGCTGGTGATTTACAACGCCTGCGAGCGGGCGACAATTGGTGAGGAGACCTACGCCGAGACAGGCATCCCCATCCGCGAGCTGTTTCTGAAGGCAGCGCAGAGAAGCTTGAGCGGGCTGGAATTCGCTGTGGGCATTCCGGGCACGCTGGGCGGCGCGCTGGTGTCTAATGCAGGCGCATATCGCCAGAACATCGCCGACCTGCTGATAGAGATTGACCTGGTCTCTGAGGGCAAGCGTCAGCGCGTCCCGCCCGAATGGATGCAATTTTCCTATCGGGATAGTCTTTTGCGCCGCCCTGGTGCGCCGCCGACCGCGCTGCTGGCAGTGCGGATGCGCCTGACTCCCGATTCGAAACGCGCGATTTTCGCCCGCGCCCGCCACCTGCAACGCCAGCGCATCGAGAAGCAACCGCCCGAATCGTCGGCAGGCAGTTTCTTTAAAAATGTATACGACCGTGCCTTAGCGGAACGATTGCCAGGATTGCCTCCGCCACTGCGTGAGGCGGGCGTGGTGCCAGCGGGCTTTTTGATCGAGGCGTGCGGCTTGAAAGGCTATCAGATCGGAGGCGCATGTGTCTCGCGCAAGCACGCGAACTTCCTCATCAATCGGGGCAACGCCACCGCCAGCGACTTCTATCAACTGGCGCAGAAGGTGAAGCGCGCCGTGCATGAGCGGTTCGGCGTCTGGCTGGAGGAGGAGGTGCTATATGTGGGATGGACGGTGCATGTGCCACAATATTAGCCGGAGGCGGATGATGGGAATGCTTCTGCGGTTGATTGGACAGATTGGGTTGATAGTGGGGCTTTTGGCGCTCATGGTGCTGGGGGGTTGCCGCCGTCAGCCTCTGAGTGAACACAGCGTGCACGAAGCGCTGGCAGAGAAGCGTGAGCAGTATAAGACCGATATCGAGCAGGGGGTCCAGTCCGTACCACCCCCCATCGAAGTGTCTGACACGCAGCCGTCGCCTTCAGGCAACGCGCCAAATCAGACGCCGTCGGGTAGTAGCGTGCCGCCCTACGAAGCGCCACCACCAACTGTCACCAGCACACCCACCCCAAGCAATACCCCAACGACCCCGTCCAACACGCAAGTGGGCGGAGTGCAACTTGATCCTGCCACTGGGCAGTACGGCATCGCGCCACCAGGCGCACCCGAAGGCTACACTATCCCGCTGGACAACCCCAACAGTCGTCCATCTGATGGGTCAAGATAGGGTATACTACTGCAGGAGGAGCAAACGACGATGCCGATACTGGGATATATGGGCACCTATGAGTGGCTCATCGTGCTGCTGATTGTGGTCGTGCTGTTTGGCGCCTCGCGCCTGCCTGCACTAGCACGTTCATTAGGTGAAGCCCTGTCGGAGTTCCGCCGCGCCACCCGCGTGGACGACGAAGCGGAACAGGCGCATAAGTGAGCATGGCGAAACGGGCTGGGGGTTCAACGACGACACGGATGCCCCTGCCCGTGTGCATCGCATGGCAGGGCATCCAGCTGCAGCTGCCGAATGAGTGGTTCCTGAACGGCTTTAGCGGTGATTGGCGCGAGGGTGTGCTAACTATCAGCTCGCCCGGCAAAACCCATCTCGATATCAAATGGGTGCGCACGAAAGGACGCTCCGACCTGCATTTTCACCTCCAACGGTTCCTAAGGCAGCTCGAACGCGATGCCCGCAAGCGACGCGCCCGATTCACGGGCACCATCGAACCAGAGACCGAGCAGCGCCTCCGATTCCGCTGGAGTGGGCACGAGCAAGCCGTAGGGCGTATCCAGCGCTGCCCCAAATGTCAGTGCATCACCCTGATGCAGTTGCGCACTGCTTCCCGCCACGAACCGCTGCATACGCTTGCCCACGCCATCTTTAGCACACTGGTTGATCATCCCGATGAGCAGGGCTGGGTTGAATGGAGCCTCTACGGGTTGCAGACCGCCGTGCCCCAGCGGTTTCGATTAGAAAGCCACGCGATCCTCACAGGTCAGACACGATTGAAGTTTCGCGCAGGTCGGGAGCGGTTGATCATAGAGCGTGTCGCCCGCGCTGAACAGCTGATGCGCGGCTGGTCGCTTCAGGATTGGGCACAAGCCTGGCTCCGCTGGGAACGCTGGCGTGGGACGCGAGAGCCGTTCGAGTTTGAGGGTGACCCTGCCCTCCTGCTGGAAGGGCGGCTATCGGCAGGCGCACTACTCTCCGAATCGCTCCAGAGCCTATTCACCCTGCGCCTGCCCGCATGGCGAATCCGCGCCGTCGCCTGGTTTTGTCCCGCGCGGAACGCCCTCTTTCATATCCTGCACCAAAGTCCCCGTCCAAGCCGTCTGATGGAGGAGGTGATGGCACGAACCGTATGCCATTAGGATGGGGCTTCGGGCGTTGGGGACTAAGGTTCGGCAGGCGTGCGGGCAAATCCACCCTGACACGGGAGCAGGCACTACGCCTCTACCCCGTGCGCAACCCTGCGGTGTGCTACGAAACGCTGGAGAACGGCTGCGTTCTGCTGATTGTGCCCGTGCGCCCGCGTGGGCTGCTGCGCCTGCTGGGCAAGTTTTTCAAGCTACCGCGCGAACATCGCATCGAGCTGGACGAGACGGGCAGCACGGTGTGGAACCTGTGTGATGGGCAGCACAATGTGGAATCGATTGTGCAACGGCTGACACGCCGCTATAAACTGGAGCGCCGCGAAGCGGAGTACGCCCTGTTCGCGTTTCTGAATACGCTGGTGCGCCGCGGCTTTGTCGCCTACTCAAAGCGGCGTGCGTGAACCCAGGTACGCCAGATAGAGCGAGACGGCTGCATCGGCGCGGCTGATGGAGGCATCTGGCTGGAACCGCACCCCTTCAGGTGTCGCCGCTTCTACCCCGTCCCAGAGCAGGGAACCGATGCGCCGACTGTGCAGCCGCAGGATAAAGGGCGCGTCAGGGTCGTCTGGCGGAACATCCAGATAGGGCGTTGGGGCAGGTGAGGGCAGTCGCCAACCTTCAGGGTCAATCAGTGCCATCGCTTTTGCCAGCCAGCGGGCGAAGTCGCGTCGGCGGATCGGCTCCTCGGGCTGGAAACGGCGGTTCTCCGTGCGCTCAATCACGCCCAGCCGAAACAGGTTCTGCACAGGCACGGCATATCGATGCCCGAACAGCACATCGGTGAACGCCAGCCCCTCGTAGAGCCGCTCCTCTATATCGGGCTTGAGCGTTCTGATATGATGCCAGAGCAGGCGTGCCGCCTCGCCGCGTGTCAGAACTTCTTGCGGGCGGAAGGCATCACCCTGATTGTATGCACCCAGCGCGCGATCGATAAAGTAGCCCCGCGCCGCCAGAAACTGGATCGCCTCGAAATGCTCCGTCTGGCGATTCACATCGCTGAACCAGTAGAGATAAACCCCGAACTTGAGCAGCTGGCGCTGAATCGCCTCGATATTGAGGCGTCGGGGTGGAATGCCCGTCTGCACGCTGAGCGCAGCCGCCACGCCAGCGGCTTGACCCAGCGTCATGCGCACAGGCTCCATGCGCAGCGTGCCGTACGCCACATGCGTTGCCGAGACCGCCGAGCTGACCAGCAGCCCTTCCACACCTTTTGGTACAATCACCCCGTAAGGAACCTGATACCAGGGCGTGTACTGGAACAGCCAGTATTCACCCTCGCCCATATGGGACACTTCGCTCGGCTCCACTCCTTCAGGCACCACGACGCGCCGTACCGCGTGCGAGTCCATCGGGTAGTCGCCGATCGCGATCGCATCGGGGCGCAACCGCTCGCGCGCACGGATGATGTCCATCTCCTTCAGGAGCATCTCGCCCTCGATGCGCCGCGCCTCGCGCACATAGAGAATGGGCGGCAGGTGATTGTTGTCGCGATACTCGTCCTCTGCCAGCCCCAGCGTGCGCTGCCCCTGCACCGTCTGGATGTAATGCAGGTAGCCCAGCACATGGTTTTTGTAGATCTCGTAGATGCGCCGTCGCTCCTGCCAGCTGGCGGTGGGATAGCGATAGTTCACCTCTTGCAAGTCGGAGCCGTGCGGATGCTGATTGATTTCGAACTTATTATTGGGAAACCGCCCATAGAGATACGCCCACGAGCGCTCCCAAGGCGGTGCAAGAATGTAATTGCGTGGGTCATAGCCGGGTGGCGGGTCACCCACCTGCTCGGTGGGGTAGTGTTTCACCGCCAGCATGAGCGCGTAGGCTTGGATGCGTTGATCGCCCTCACCTGTGCTGCCAGGGAGTAGCAGGTCGTTGAGGCGATCGTAGTAGATGACACCTGCGTGGGGTTCCTCTGCGCTGCGGGGTTCGCGTCCGATGCGCCACTTCGCACCTGCCCACGCGGCGACATCTGCTTCTACCGTGGCATCAATGACAATATCGGCATAGAACCGCCCGCGCTTGCCTCCCTGAATCGCCTCCACCTCCACGCCTATCACACAGTTGCCGCGCTTGAGCGTCCGAATTGGGCGCACACCGAAATAGAGATGAATGCGCGGTTCGGCGTAGACCATCTGCTTGATTAGCATATTGGCGACCCACGGCTCGTAGTTCAACCCGTTGCGGTAGATGTAGGAGGTGGTGTCCGCGCCCTGCGCCTTGTAGTAGGCTTCCACCTTCTGGCGGAACTCTTCGAACAGCCCGTTGATGCGGCTGGGCACGCGCACATCGGTGACGGCAACACCGTTTGAAATCATGCCGCCCAGTCGATTGGTCTCCTCCAGCAGGGCGACGGGGATGCCCATGCGCGCAGCGGTAATGGCAGCGCCTACGCCCGATGCCGTGCCGCCTACAATCACAATCGGATAACGCGCCTCTGTGGGTACTTCCCGAAAGGGGCGATCGAGGCGCTCCACCACCTCCGATTCGCGCCCTCCAGCATACAGCGCCTGCACGCCCAGCGTGTAATCGCGTCCAGCCTGAAGCGGCTCAAAGTCATAAGCGCGGGCATCGGGGGGCAACTCGCGCAGAGGCTGACCGTTCAGAAAGACTCGATAGCCTGTAGGCGCCTCACCTTGCGGGGGCAGCCAGTAGAGCGTGATGCGGGTGGTACTGCGTGGAATCGCCTCAACAGAACGGGGTGCTGCCTGCGCCCAGACCGCACCCCATACCGCTACCCATAACCAGCCGACAACTGTCCAGCGCATCGGGAGAATTTTACCAGCAGGGAACCTGCTTTGCGACGCAGAATCTCCATCGTGGGTTGAAAATCGCCCTACAGGGGTTTGTCCTATAAGGAGGCGATGCGAGCATGCAGGATACGGCGTTGCTGATTGTGGATGTGCAGAACGATTTCTGTCCAGGTGGTGCGCTGCCTGTGCCCGAAGGGGATCAGGTTGTGCCTGTGCTGAATCGGGTCGCGCAGCAGGTGGCGCAGGCAGGTGGTCTGGTGTTCGCCTCGCGCGACTGGCATCCACCTACGACGCGCCATTTTGCCGCTTACGGCGGCAAGTGGCCCGTGCACTGCGTGCAGAATACGCCTGGCGCCGAATTTCACCCCGACCTGAAGCTGCCTGAAGGCACGACGATTATCAGCAAGGGCACGGGCGAGCGCGACGACGGCTACTCCGCTTTTGAAGGGCACACGGCGGAGGGCAAAACGCTGCTGGAGATCTTGCGCGAGCGCGGCGTGCGACGGCTGATTGTGGGCGGGCTGGCGACCGATTACTGCGTGCGGGCGTCCGCCTTGGACGCGCTCAAGCACGGCTTCGAAGTAATTGTGCTGACCGACGCGGTGCGCGGGGTCGATGTGCAGCCAGGCGACAGTGAACGCGCCCTGCAGGAGATGCGTACCGCAGGCGCCACACTTACCACTTCTGAGGCTCTACCCAACCTCTTGGCACAAGGCGGCTGAAGGGCACGCCCCTGCCAACAAAAACCGAGCTTACTCGGCTTACTACGCCCTGCCCATTTCGCCAGCGGACACTGGCACCGCTTCGCTCGCTTCGAGCTGCTCCAGCAGGATTTCGGCGATGTCTTTCACGGGCATCCGATCATCTTTTTGCTTAACGCTGTCCGAAACCATAATCATGCAGAAGGGGCAGCCAACGGCGACGGTGCGCGCCCCTGTTCGGAGCAGCTCTTCGGCGCGGATAAGCCCTGGACGCTGCTGCGGTGGCTCCTCCATCCACATGCGTCCGCCACCTGCGCCGCAGCAGAAGGTGCGCTCACGATGGCGCTCCGCCTCACACAAATCATAGCCCGCTGCCTGCAGCACCGCGCGGGGCGCGTCGTGGATGCGGTTCACCCGTGCCAGATAGCAGGGGTCATGGAACACCACAGTGCCGTCCGCTCTCGGAGCAGGTTGGGGCAACCGCCCCTGCTGGATCAGCTCCGCCAGCACCTGCGAGTGATGCACCACCTCGAAAGCCCCACCAAACTTGCGATACTCATGTTTGAGCGTATGCAGGCAGTGCGGGCACATGGTCATAATCCGCCGCGGCTGGTAACGGTTGAGCGTTTCCACATTCTGCATCGCCAGCTCTTGGAAAAGCAGATCTTCGCCCAATCGGCGCGGGGTGTCGCCCGTGCCGCGCTCCTCCGCGCCCAAAATCGCGAAGTTCACACCCGCCCGCTGCAGCAGCTTCACGATGGCACGCGCGACCTGTTGCCCGCGCGAATCGTACGCGCCTGCGCAGCCCACCCAGAACAGCAGCTCGAAGTTCGGGTTCTCGCGTACAGTGGGCACTTGCAAGCCGTCCGCCCAGCGCGTGCGCTCCGCCAGCGGTAGCCCCCAGGGATTGGATTGGGTCATGATGCGCTGCAGCGTGCCCGCCGCTGTGCCCCGCAGGTTGCCCTCCGCCACCCGATAGCGGCGCATCTCCATAATCAGCGTCGGATGCTCAATCAGCACGGGGCACTCGCTGTTGCACGCGCCGCAGGTGGTGCAGGCGAACAGCTCCTCATCGGTGATGACCTGGGTCAGGTCGTCGCCTCTGCCGTTAGCAAGGGCGTCGCGCAGCTTCTCCACAATCCACTTGGGGTTCAGCGGCTTGCCGGTGGCATAGGCGGGGCAAACCCGCTCGCAGCGTCCGCAGCCCATGCAGGCGTCGAGGCTCATCAGGTGCCAGCGTGCGAAGTCGCGCAGCGCGTTCACCCCAATCTTGCCCGTCTGCTCCACCTGCTCAAGGCTCTCAATAGAAGGCACATTTGGCAGGTAGTTCGGCTTGTAGTAGGCGACCACAGGCGCCACGAACAGGTGGCGCACCCGATTGAACGCCAGCGAAGCGAACCACGCCGCGATCAGCACCGCATGCAGCCACCACCAGAACTTGTAGCCGCCCACCGAGATGCCTTCAAAGGCGGGCGCCAGCGCATAGCCCACAAATGACCAGACCTGGGCATAGTCGGGACGGGGCGGGTTCATAAAGGCGGGATTACGCTCCAGAGCAATCCGCGCCGCCTCCAGCACATAGCCCGTCAGCGCAATCAACAGCAGCAGCCAGACCGACAGCGCATCCAGCGGATGACGACTGACTGAAGGCGGACGCTGCACATGACGACGCCACAACGCCAGCACACAGCCGAAAATCACCCCCAACCCGAACAGGTCCAGCGTGATCTCATACAGGATGTAGTAAAGCCCTTTGTGGAACCAGATGCCCTCTTGCAAAAAGAGGCTTGTGCCGATCTCGGTCCATTCGGCTATCGCAAGTAGTGTCGTGCCGATGGCTAAGATAAAGAAGCCCACATAGAGGGGCAGGTGAAAGAGCGCGGCAAACCGATGGCGTGGCACCTTCTTTTGCCCAAAAGCATACGCCAACATCTGCCACACGCGCTGGCGGAACGGCTGAATTGCTTCATCGGGCTGACCTTGCCGCCACAGGCGCAGGCGACTCCAGTACCACCATACGCTCACGCCCAGCGAGGCGAATATCAGCACATAAAACAGCAGCTTTTCTATAGGCGTTAGCCCAATGTAGGTCTGGCGTGTAATCTCGTTCCAGTTCCATTCCATGCTGGACACCTCATTGTTGCCCTTGCATCAGTTATACCGATTGGCATTTCAAACGCCGTGATGTCGTCGGCGAGACGCCGACGCTACAAACGCACTCTGCATACCGTCGGCGAGACGCCAACGCTACGAACACACTCTGCGTAGCGTCGGCGTCCCCGCCGACGACACGACGATGCTTGAAGTCCCGATGGGCATTACTATGCCTTAAGGGCAAGGCACGCCTCGCCCCAAGCGGAATACGCTTTCGGGATTAGGGCGCAGTGTCCTGCTGACGCGGGAGCCGCTGTGGGTAAGCATCGCTTATAGCCCGATCCAGGGACGGTTTCAGCAGGGTGTTGGGCGCAAGGCGCGGGCGTAGCAGCGATTCGCGCCAGCCCAGCTCATTGACGCGCGGCAGCGGATAGACCAGCAGCCGATAGGGTCCGACGCGCCCGCGTAGCATCGGGTGCGCCGCTGGCTCCACGCGACGGGCCACCGCGTACCAGCGACTTAGGTCCGCCCCAGAAGTCCAGAAGCGCAGCAGCGTCTCCTCCGAGCCGACCACCAGAAGGTGAGTTGCCCCTAACGCTTGCGGAGGCTGGCGATCGTTGCATAAGCCTCGGAACACGAAAAAGTAGCGGAACGGCGTCTCGAAAGCAACTCCCACCAGCACCGAGCCGTCAGGCAGCAGCCGCGTCAGCGCCTCATTGAACGCTTTCAGCTGATAGGTACGCTTTCCGAAGTAGCTCACATACCACGGCGTGTTCAGCAAAATGCCCAGCGCAGCGATCAGATAGGCAGGGGCAAGCGACAGGCGGTGAGGAGTTAGGGCAGGGAGCTTCCAGAAGGGCAAACGCCATGCAACGATACCCGCCGCAAGCCCTGCGATGAGCAGCAGCTGCCCGCGCAGCGCGTCATTCAGCACAGGAAACTCCATCGTGCGCCACTCCACTCCCGGCAGCACCAGCAACAGCAGGAAGTAGAGCGTCCAAGCGCCAATCAGCGTGCGCACAAGCCAGCTTCGCCAATCCTGTTCGGTCAGCAGCGGGCGCAGATGCTCCCACCGGGCAAGGACAACCCATAGCAGGGCAACCATCGCTGGGATGAACGAGGCAGTATACCGCGTCGGAGCGACTCGCATCCCTATCATCTGCAGCCAGCTCAGCGCCACCCACAGCAGCAGCACCCACTCCACAGGGGTCAGCGCGGCACGCAACGCCCGCCCGCGCAACACGCCCAGCAGCACCGTCAGGCTGCCCAACCATGCCAGCGGCGCATGCAAAAAGAGGAACTGCATCAGCCCATATCGCTCCCCGACGAGTGCGGTCTGCACCGCGCGCCAGCCTTCCGCCCAGCTGTGCGGCAGCCCCTGCACCCGCATGTAGAACCCCTGCATGCGGCTCCAAGTCTCCCAGTGAGGCATTAGCCATAGCCCAACCCACAGTGCCATCCCCACCAGCACCCCCAGCGGCAAAGCTACCTTAACGACTCTCTCCGACGCTTTCCAGAGCGCGACCAGCAACAACGCGGCTACAAAAGGGAGCGTAGTCAGCTTGGTCGCCAGCGCCAGCACGCCCGCCAGCCCCGACGCCAGCGCCCATGCCCCCATGCCCCACCGACTCCGCGAGGTGACCGCTTCGGCAAAGCCCCAGAGGCTGAGCAGGCAGAAAAAGGCGGCGGGCGTCTCCAACAACGCCGTGCGGTTATACAGCAGATAGAGATGCTCATATGCCAGCCACGCGGCGCCCAGCGCAGCCAGCATCCCCGCATACGGGTGCGCCCACTCTGGGCGACCAGCACCCCGAAAGGCTACCCACAGAATGCGCCAGAACAGCGCGATGCTCAGCAGCCCCAGCACCACCGACACGACACGCCCCTGCACATAACCCACCCCAAAATGGGCAAAGACCCAGCGGTGCAACCAGTGCACCAGCGGGCTGAGCACCGCATTATTGAACTCATCCAGATTCGCCTGACCGAACAGCACCTGATTGCGGGCGTTGTGCATGTAGAACGCCTCATCGGTCAGCAGACCAGGGTTCCAGTCCAGACGCCAATCGGGATCGGCATCGAGGCTGTAAAGGCGCAGCCCCGTACCCACAATCAGCATCACTGCCAGGATCAGCCCGCTATGCCCAATCCGTCCCATCCTTGAAGCCTCCTCCTTTCTCTGGGGCAGCGGTTTCCTGCTCTCCCGGATAGACCAAGCCCCACTGCGCGCGGGCAGCATCCAGCACGCGCAGGACGCGCAGAGTCTCCTCCAGCGGCATCCACGGGCTTTCGGTCAGCCCCTGCCGCAGGCAGTCGTGCACATGGCGGATTTCGAACTGCAAGCCGTCGCCCGTGTAGGGGTGTCGGAGCGTCTGCTCGCTGCCATCGGCGCGGGTGAGCGTCGCCTCCGAGGGCTTCCACCATGGGGTATGGATGCGGATGCGCCCCTTTGTGCCGCACAGGGTCGCCTCTTTGGGCGTGTCGGTCTGGATGGCGGCGCTGAGCAACGCCAGGGCGCCATCAGCATACTCCAGCAGCAGGGCGGACTGCTCGTCCACGCCCGTTCGCCCGATCGAGGCAGCAGCATACACGCGCTGCGGCTCGCCTAGAAAGAGGCACGCCAGCGCGACGGGGTAGACGCCCACATCG
>JBCNVA010000108.1:0-29883 GCA_039630445.1 Armatimonadota bacterium | reverse complement strand
CGGCGTGGTGGTGCAGGGTGATATCTACACTCATGGGCGCGCTATCCCCTTGAACTATTAGGAGGTGCATGATGAGATCCATCCAGATTCTGCTGGCGGGCTTATTAACGATAAGTTTGGGCATGGCTCAAGCCCAATTCGATGCGACCTTTGTGCCGTCGCCTATTTCCTCCGCGCTGCTGTGGGGCAAATGGGGCAATGATTTGCGCAACAGCCATTATAATCCCAACGCGGCAGGCCCGACCAACCCTCGCTTGCTCTGGTTTCGACCGGGCGGTCTCATCGAAGAACCGCTCGTCGATGATACAGCAGTGCTCTGGGCGCCGGTGCATCCCTACTCGAATGCCCTGCGCTATACGGAATACCACTTCATCGATGGCTTGAGCGGTATGTTGCTGGGCACGCTCTGGCCCTACTGGGGTCAAGCCTCCACACCCCTGATTATGCAAACGGCAGTCTATGTCCGAACCAGCGACGGCACTTTTACCGATTTTGTGGGCAATTGGCCCGTCGCGGTGCTCTCTGGCGGTCAGTACGATATCCTGGTCTACAGTCCTGATCCGCTGGGAATAGCCGATCTATTCTGGATAGGTAATGTGGGGTTGCCGGCTTATCGCTCGGGCTTGACCGCCTATTCCGATGGGTTGTCAGGCTATTTTGTGCTGGGCGATAACACAGGGCTGGTGCGCGCCGTGATGGTGTTCTGGGTGGTCGTCATAGATACCTCCGAGAGCTATCCCTATCTCTATATCGATGCCCCCATCGCGGGGGCTGGTGCGGTCTACAGCCTCACCAGCGTCTCGAACTATAACGCCGATGTGATGGTCTCCACCCATCACTCTGGCGATATTATCACCTACGCCACGAGCGCTTTGGGGGCTCCTGGTGTTGGATGGGCGACCTCACTGGCTGGTTTGAGCCGGGCGAACCCTCCTGATTCGATCCCTATCGTGAGCGACATCTGTGACCGCCCTGCTGTAATGAGCAGCAATAATCGGACCTTGTTTGTTTGCGCGTCTAATCATGGGCGTGTCTACGGTATTCGGCTGTTTAATGCCAGCGAGCAATTTGCTCCTGCCAAGCAGTGGGTGGCTGAGCTGGGCAGACCGATCATGGCAGGTCCCTCGATCGCGCCTGACCCGCTGAACGGCAACGAGGAGACACTCTATGTAGTGACGCGCAGTAGCAGCACGCGCAGTACGCTGGTTGCCATTCGCGCCTCCGATGGGGTGGTCAAGTGGCAGCGCACTCTGCAGAATGTCAGTCGCTGCAACCCGACCATCGATCGCAACGGGCGCATCTTTATCGGGGATGATCGGGGGATTCTGTACGCGATTAATCCCAACGGCTCCATCCTGTGGACGCGCTATCTGGGGGCGGCGATACGGGTCTCGCCCGTGCTGGTGTCCATTCCTCCCGATCTGGGCGGTCCGCTGGATGTGCTGTATGTCGCCGCTTCGAACCGCATGCTGTATGCCTTCGTGGAGTCGATGCCAATTCGCATCCCACCAGGTGGCGCGGGCACAGGCGTTGGCGGCGGCTGGTGATCGATGCGGGTGCGGGCATTCACACTGGTGGAGCTGCTCGTAGTAATCGGAATTCTTGCGCTATTAGCCGCCATGCTGATGCCCGTGCTGGCAAGGGCGAGAGAGCAGGGGAGACGCACCGTGTGCATGAATAATTTGCGCCAGCTGACGCTGGCGAACCTGCTCTATGCGGCGGACTGGGAGGGCTACTTCGTGCCCGCTGCGCCCGAGTTTCTGCGCGACCAGCGGCGCTGGTTCGGTGTACGCAACCGGCAAGGGCGTTTCGAGCCACGCGACGGCCCGCTGGTGCCCTATATGAAGGACGGAGGGCTGTTGCGCCGATGCCCCTCCTTCGAAACGCAGGTCGGCTTCGACATCGGCACAGGCGGCTATGTGTATAACGACATCGGGGTTGGCACGCGCCTGTGGTTTGTCGGCTACACGCCAGGATTACCCGCCTATGATGGCTCGCTTGCGGAGGCGGAGATTATGAAACATGCAGAAACCGCGATGTTCGCTGATGGTGCGCTGGACATCGGCAGCGGATTGGCAGAGTACACTTTTCTAATTGCGCCGCCCGATGTGTTGCGCCGCGTGCCAAACGCCGTCTACCCATTAGACCCATCGGTGCATTTTCGGCACAACGGCGTCGCGCAGGTCTCCTTTGTGGATGGGCACGCGCGCCCGCTGAAGATGGGAACCTCCACTGACCATAGCGGCGTCTATGCCGGTGCGAACCCGGCACGCCATCGCATCGGCTGGTTCCCACCCGTCGAGAGCGATACCTATTACGATCCGGAGTAGGGAGGCAGCAGGAATCGCGAATCGGAGAGGAAATAGGGTAAAATAGGTGGTGGAGGAGATCCCCGTAAGGCAGATTGCAGCGAACGGTGTTGCACAGACAAACAGGCACCTGTGCTGCATGGATGGGTACAACCATGAGAAGGAAAACACGCGCTACGACCACGACTCTGGAGGAGCCGACGGAAACGCTCATCACGGAGACACGCCCCATAGAGGATGAGGCAAACAGCCTTGGCGGGAATGGGCCAGCAGGCGATGCCCTTATAAACGCGGAGCCGTCCACCGTGGCGATGGTCGCTACGAAGGAACTCAACTACCGCGACCTGATCCAGGAACCGTTGAGCGACCTGAAGCGGCGTGCGAAGCGGCTGGGCATCGACCTCGAAACCGACGACAAGAGCGAGCTGGCTTACCGGATCCTGCAGGTCACGAACCGTGAGCCAGGCACCGAGTATGCATGGGGCATCCTCGAAATCTTGCCCGATGGCTGGGGCTTCCTGCGCCGTCATCCGAATCTGCAGAGCACCAACGAGGATGTGTATGTCTCCCAGTCGCAAATCAAGCGGTTCGGACTGCGCACGGGCGATCTGGTGTTCGGCGTGGCTCGTCCTCCTAAAGAGGGCGAAAAGTATTATGGACTGTTGCGCGTCGAGGCAGTTAACGGCGTTCCTGCCGAAAGCGTGCGCGCGCGCAAAGACTTCGAGCAGCTGACGCCCCTTTATCCGAACGAGCGACTGGTGATGGAGACCACGCCGGACAACATCTCTGGGCGCATCATCGACCTGATCGCGCCGATTGGCAAAGGGCAGCGCGCTCTGATCGTCGCCCCGCCCAAAGCAGGGAAGACCACCCTGCTCAAATCGATTGCGAACAGTATCACCACCAATCACCCAGAAGTGGTTCTGTTGGTGCTGCTCATCGACGAGCGTCCTGAGGAAGTGACTGATATGCGCCGCTCGGTGCGCGGGCTGGTCATTAGCTCTACCTTCGACGAGCCGCCTGAAAATCACATGCGCGTGGCAGACCTGGTGCTGGAGCGGGCGAAGCGACTGGTAGAAGCGGGCAAGGATGTGGTGGTACTGCTGGACAGCCTGACCCGCTTCGGACGCGCCTCGAACCTGACCACCAGCCCCAGCGGACGCACGCTGTCAGGCGGTCTGGACCCCGCCGCGCTCTATCGTCCCAAGCGGTTCTTCGGCGCTGCCCGCAATATCGAAGAAGGAGGCAGCCTGACCGTCGTCGCCACCTGTCTGATCGACACCGGCTCGCGTATGGACGAGGTGATTTTCGAGGAGTTCAAGGGCACAGGCAATATGGAGCTGGTGCTTTCGCGCGAGCTGTCGGAGCGACGCATCTTTCCCGCCATCGATGTGAAGCGGTCGGGCACTCGACACGAGGAATTGCTGTATCCTAAAGAGGAACTGATGGCGATCTGGCAACTGCGACGCCTGCTGGCGAACCAGGAGGACATGGTGGAGGCCACGGAGCAGCTGATTCGGCTGCTGCAGCGCACGCGCTCCAACCGCGAGTTCCTGCAGCAGGTGGTGTCGCGTGTCCAGACAAGCTGAGGGAGGCACTTACCATGCAGGATGACGAACGCCGCCGACGCTACGGCGAAGATCCTGAGGAGGAACCTGAGGGGTTCTACGAGGAGCAGGAAGAACCCGTCGATGAAGAGGACGAGCTGCGCCGGCTGTTGGGCGAAGCGCCCGGCTTTGACGATGAACTGGATGAGGTGCCGCCCTACCATCGAGGGCGCGAGCTGGAGGTGCGCATCACCGGCGTTTATGAGCGCCAGGAGCCGGGGCAACCCCGTTACACGCTGGTCGAACTGCGCGATAACTACGGACGGCGCGTGCCCATCCTGATCGGGCAGTTCGAAGCTTATTCCATCGCGATGGCGCTCAGTGGAACCGCGCCTCAGCGACCGCTCACACATGACCTGATGCGCAACATCCTCGATCGGCTGGGCGCACGGGTGGATCGCGTCGTGATCGACGACCTCTGGCGCGAGACATTCTACGCGAAAATCTTTCTAGTCGTGCGCAAAAATCTGGAAGACGAAGAGGAAATCGAGATCGACGCGCGCCCCAGCGACGCAATTGCGATGGCTGTCCGCTTCAACGCGCCGATCTACATGTCGGAGGCGGTGCTGGAGGCGGCGGGCTTGAGCGAGGATTATAGTTAACATAATCCTCCTTATCGGACTCTATGCGACGCCGCGCCATCCCGCTGCTGCACCGCCTGCTGTTCCCGCCCGCCTTCGTCTGCTGCAAACTTTTCTTTGGCGTTGTGCTGCGCTTCCCGCTGTTCTGCTGGCTGCGCATCGATGGGCGCGAGCATGTGCCCCGGCGCGGCGGTCTGATTGTGATAGCCAACCATCTCTCGGTAGCTGACCCCATCGTTCTCTGGTACGCTGCGCCGCGCCACATCTGCTTTATGGGACGCGCCGATGTGTTCCAGCTGCCCCTGATTGGAGGTATCGTGCGCTTGGCACGCGCCATCCCCGTGCGCCAGCGTTCGGCAGACCGCGCCGCGTTGATGGAAGCCATCGAAGCGGTGCGTGACGGCGAGGCGCTGGGCATCTTCCCCGAGGGCGAATGCAGCGAAACGGGCGAACTGCAACCTTTTCTGCCCGGTGTGCTGCTCGTGCTGCGCCAGACTCGTGCCCCCGTACTGCCCGTGGGCATCACGGGCACACCAAGGCTCATTCCTTACGGCAAACTTTTCCCGCGACCTGCATTTAGTGTGATTACTGTAAAGTTCGGCTGCCCTATCCCTGCCGAACGCATCCTTGCCCTGCCCTCCCCCGACCAGCAACTGGAATTTTTGCGCGATCAGGTGGCGCAGCTGCTTTAGCTCAGCTAACACCCTTGCCCGAAGCTAAACAACACGGTCAGCAGGTCTGAATCATCCACGATGCCATCCTTATTGATGTCCTCGTGGCGCGTGTAGCCTGAGCCTCCCGTTCCAAAAGCGAACAGCACCGCAAGCAGGTCGGTGTCATCAATACACCCATCACCATTTGTGTCGCCTGTGCGCCAGGTGTCTAACCAGAATCCATCGGGATGTCCGCGTTCAGCGTTGTAGCCTTCCCCGACGATGTAGCGTCCATCAGGCGAGATGTCCATCGCTTTCCAAAGCACAGAGTTAGGTGGAATAACAGATGTGTACAGCACATTCAGGTCTTGGAGACCTCGTGTCGTGGTCCAAATGAAGGCGCGGGCGGCGTTACCTACCGCGGAGGTACCCCCAACGACAGCTCGACCATCTGCGGTGACGGCACGCGCTTCGCCAAGAGTCCCACCAAAGTCGCCTAAGTCGATCATCTGTCGCGTATCGGCGCTCCAGCGATAGGGACGCAAGTTCCCAGCGGCATTCATCGCCCATCCTACAACAACAGAGCCGTCCGCTGAAACATCCCAGGCAGTGCTGCTGGAACCACCCAAGGTACCCAGCTCTTCCATGCCATGACCTGCAACCCAGCGGAAAGCGCGCTCTTGATTAGCGCGATTGGCAGACCATCCGACGATTACCTGTCCGTTGGGGGTTAGTGCATTGGCGAAACCGCGCCCACCGCCCAAATCGCCAACATATGTGCCCACATAAGCACTCCCAGTCCATTGCCAGCGATAGGCGAGGAAGAACCGCATCCCTACCAGTATGGTGCCATCTGGGTTAGCACTCCAAGCCCAGCTGTAGCCCGTTCCGCCTATATCGACCATGCCTGTTGCTTGAGTCCAGTAAAAAGCGCGGTAAGTCCAATCGGGGTTAACGGCTCGCCCCACGATAACGCGTCCATCGGCAGAAATCCCCATCGCACCTGTCTCGATGCTTCCAAAGGGATTGCCAAGCGGCTGGATTCCTGATTGAAGTGTCCAACGAAAAGCATGGTACTCGCGGTTCGCGGTTTGTGAATAGCCCACAACAATTGTTCCATCCGCAGAAACTGCCATCGGCATGCAGGTTCGACCACCCAAGGTTCCGATCCATCTAAAGCTTTGTGCCATTCCTCTCGTCCATCCACTTAGCCCTATGCCGAGCACTAAAATAGCGCATGCCCTAAAGAAGTACCTTGCCCTGCTCATCATCGCACCTCCTGCTCTGGGCATAGCCCATATCGAAATACACCCAGCCATCGGAGATTCCTGTTGGTTATGCGTTTCTGCTGGGCTAAACGAAATAGATGAGCCTTCCACCCTCAGGAACTTTCGGGTAGAATTTTCTGCCGTGCGGTGGCTGATCGTTTGGGGCATCAGCGGGTTAGTGGCTTTCGGAGGGGCGCAAACGCCGCCTTCGCCCGATATGACGCAGCGCCCTGAAGTGGTGATCGTGCTTTATGTTCAACATGACGGCTCACACCTAATGACATGGACTTTTGATCGGCGCGTGCCGCATGCAGCGGTGCGTGAGCGCGTCGCGCGCTATCAGCAACTGAGTCAGCAGCCCGTCTCGCAATTAGAGATTCGTGACGACAGCCTGAAGCGTAACCCGCGTCCTGAGGATTTGCTGACCGTGGTGAGTTTCTACACGGCGGGGCTGGTGGATCCGAAAGAGGGCACGATGGCTCTAACCCCGCTGGCACGCACCTTTGCCGACCTGAATCGGCTTCATATATACACCCTTTTGCCGAAGCAGAGCCACTATCAAGGCTATCTGCATTATGTTTCGCCCCATCTGCAGCTGTGGGCGCAGCCTGAGCCGCAGATGTGGCGCTTTGTGCTGCATCTCACCACGCATGAACCGAGCCTGCTGGAGATCCCGCTCAAACGCCCTCCGCCTCCCAAGCCCTCCCCTACCCCATCCCCGCGCTCCAACAACCGCCTGGTGTGGGGGCTTGTGGGGGTTGTGGCGCTCGCGCTGCTCGTGGGAGCAGGAATCTATGTCTATGTGGCGTACCTGCTCAGGCGACACACAGAGACCCAAATCGTTCAAACAGAGACCACAAGCACACAGGAGGTTAGACCATGAACTACGATCTGGAGACGCTTTTGCGGGAGGCATTTGCGCTGCGTGCCTCAGATGTGTTTATCAAGGCGGGCACGCCCCCAATGATGCGCCTGCACGGCAAGATCGCGCCATTTGAACAGTATCGCGAGCCGCTCAAGCCTTCGCAGAGTCGTGACCTTTGCTTCAGCATCATGACGCACGAGCAGATCGCTCGCTTCGAGCATCGCCTCGCCATCGATCTGGCGTTCACTGTAAGCGATGTGTGCCGCGTGCGTGCTAATGTCTATCAGCAGCGTCAGACGGTGGCAGGCGTGTTCCGTCTGATCCCGCTGCAGCACTGGAAACTGGAGGAGCTTTGGCCAGAGGAACCCGAGATCGCTCAAGTGCTTGCCAGCCTGACCCGCTACCGGCAGGGGTTGATCCTGGTGACGGGACCTACTGGCTCTGGCAAATCGACCACCCTCGCCGCGATGATCGACCTGATTAATGAGGAGCGGCGAGGGCATATCGTGACGATTGAAGACCCTATCGAGTTCGTGCATCAGGATAAGCAGTGCATCGTGAGCCAGCGCGAGGTCGGTATCGACACTGAGTCATTCATCGACGCGATGCGTGTGGTGGTGCGCGAAAGCCCCGACATCATCCTGATTGGCGAGATGCGCGATGTGGAGACGATGCAAGCCTGCATGCAGGCAGCAGAGACGGGGCACCTCGTCTTCTCCACCGTCCATACCCCCAGCGCGTATGAGACGATGGACCGAATCGTGAACATGTTCCCGCCACAGGACAAAAAGCACATCCTACAGCGACTGGCAAACAGCCTGCGCGGAATCGTGGCCCAAAAGCTGGTGCCGCGTGCCAGTGGCACAGGGCGAATTGCTGCTGTGGAGATCATGATCAACACCCCTACCGTCGAAAAGATGATTGAGGATGGGCACATCAGCGATATCTATAAAGCCATCGCGGAAGGCGGGCACTGGGGCATGCGCACGATGAACCAGTGCCTGTTCGGTTATGTGCAGAAGGGGCTGATCACGCCCGAGGAGGCACTTAACTACGCGGGCATCCATTCCGAACTGCGCCAGATGCTGCGCCGCATGTGAACCCTTTGGTATTAGTCATATAACGCATCCAGATAGCGGCGCAACACCTCGTCGATGACGCCGCGAAACGGCAGCGAGTTCGCCATGCCGTAAATGGGCGCCATGCCTTCATCATGCGCGGGCGCTCCCCCGCCCTGCTTGACCTCTTCCACTGCGGCACGCAGGTCGCTGAGGAACTGCTCCGCAACGCCTGGCTGCGTGTGGCGAAGCGTGACGGCAAGATGTGCCCCTGGCGGACGCTGGAGCGCAACCAGTCGCCAGCCGCGTGCCGCCATCCGATCCAGCACCTCGTAGATGTTGAGCGTGTCAGATGTAAAAGCGATGAGAAAGAGCGGTTCACCCATCAGGCGCAGCTCGGGTATCGCCTCTATACCTTTGCGAAGGGTGAGCGCGGTCTCCATAATGCGCCGTGCGGCTTCCAGATAGCCTGCCTCGCCTAAGGTGACCATCGCTGCCCAGCCCGCTGCGCTGAGCGCGCCCGGGCGACTGCCCGGCAGCGTGGGCGATGCATATAAACCCCCTGGCCAGTCGGTGTAGGTGAAATATTGATACCGTCGCAGGGTGCGCCCGCGATAGAGGATGACCGATAGCCCCTTCGGCGTGTAGCC
Organism: Armatimonadota bacterium; assembly: GCA_039630445.1. Lineage (GTDB taxonomy): Bacteria > Armatimonadota > Fimbriimonadia > Fimbriimonadales > GBS-DC > HRBIN15. Next base: position 20,892 of record JBCNVA010000108.1, on the reverse strand, counting down.
ATATTTGTGTGGATCCACGGAGATGGAGGTCACTCCCGGCACACGGAAGTCGTAAGGAGGCACCGAATAACCCAATCGCTCGATAAAAGGCAATATGAAGCCGCCCAGACAGGCATCCACATGCAGCCCGATGCGATGCGCCTGCGCCAACTCCGCCATTTCGGGGATGGGGTCTATCACGCCATAGGGATAGTTCGGTGCGGAGCCGACCAGGGCAATCGTGTTAGGCGTGATAGCGCGGCGCATCGCCTCAAGATCAGCGCGAAACTGGCTGTCAACCGGCGTGCGAACGAGCCGAATGCAAAACAGGTGTGCCGCCTTGTCGAACGCGGGATGCGCCGTGATCGGCGCAACCACCTCAGGCTGGGTGATGCCGCGCTCGGCACGCGCCCAGTCGCGATAGGTCTTCATCGCCAGCAGGATGCTTTCCGTACCACCCGAGGTGACCGTGCCAACAATCTGCTGCTGGGGATCCTCAGTGGGCTGGGGGCCCAAGAGGTGCGCCGTCATCGCCACGATCTCCGCCTCAAACTTGACCGTGCTGGGAAATAGATCGGCGTGCAACGGGTTGCTGAGAGCGTGGAGGGCGTACACCTTGTTGAGGAACTCGGTGTGTTCCTCACCTCCATGATAGACCGTGCCCGACACACGCCCTCCTTGCCATACAGCGGCTTCACGCTCGCGCAGGCGCATCATCCATTCCAGCACCTGCGGCTGCGGAATGCCCACTTCAGGCAGGCGCATGAAGGTGGGCAGCTCCTCTTTGTAGGGATGCAGGCGCGCATGCACCATCTGCTCAATGCGGGCGTACTCGCTCTCCAGCCGCTCGCGCACGCCCGGCAACTGGTGCAGCGCCTTCTCCGTGGTGCGCCATAGGGACCGTTTCAGCCGTTGCCACCAGCCCAAGTGCCTTCACTCCCTGAGTTCAATTGCCACATCAAGGGGGTGATTCCTGCCTGTAAATGCGTCAGCACGAAGAGGGGTTCGAAGTCTCATGCGTAGCAGCATGGCTAACCAGTAGAGAGGGTATACTTCAGCAGGGCGTATGGCATGCGCCTTGCTTCGGAGGGAGCGATGGCAAAGAGTCGATCAACGATTGCAGTTGCCCAGGCAGATCAAAGTGTGGAGGCGGTTTTGGAACAAGTACTTCAGTTGGGCGTGCGAATTCCGCAGCCACAAGCCGTTGCTGCCTATCTACAACAGCACCCCAAGTTGCTAACGGTCATGGTGCCTATCGTGCAGATAGCAAGGCAGCGGTTGCCTGACGCCACGCTTTCTCTGGAACTCTACATCGATCCAGAAATCGACGACAAATATCTAACGCTTTATGCGCGATTCCCGACCTATGAGCCGTCTACGATGGCGCGCATCGACGCTGTATGCGAAGAGTACGAACCGCTTCTCGAACACGCTCATAGCTGGCTCCTGCTGACAACAGACTATCGATTGCCTGATTAGGACGAGATGCACTTTGCATGGGTTGAGTTTTTAGGTCTGGCGCGTGAGCTGCAGGGAAAGTCGGGGGACGAATTCTCCGTTGAAGCCGCTAATCGGAGTGCCGTGAGCCGTGCATATTATGCCGCGTTTTGTACAGTTCGTAATTATGCAGAAATGTATTTGGGTTTTCAGCGCACAACTACCGCTCAAGATCATGAACAACTAAGGCTCCGTCTGATTCAGCAGGGAGGGCAGTGGCTTGTGGTAGCAAGGAGACTGAACCAGCTACGCCAGTGGCGCAACCAATGCGACTATGACGATATCGTTCCGAACCTGGATCAACTCACTATAAGCGCGATTGAGCGGGCATCGATGGTTATTCAGCAATGTCAGTCACCCTGACCATCTCCTTTTCAGCCGGGTATGGATGGGGCGAGTAGCACGGTAGAGGGCGTGGAACTCGCGGAACAGGCTCGCATAAAGCCGCGCGTTTGCCGAATCGGGCTGGAACACCTGGCGCACAGGGACAAAGCGCGGCGCGTCGTGCGGATGGAGCCAACCCAGTTCGATCGCACCCAACATCGCGACGCCACGCAAAGTAGCAGCAATCGGATCTTTCATCTGCGCAATCGGACGATTCAGCACATCCGCCAGAATCTGGCACCAGAGATCCGACTGGGCACCCCCTCCAATCGCTCGAATCTGCTCGAAGCGCCTGCCCGCGAACCGCTCTACATACGGGAGCAACCAGCGCAGATTGAGCGCGACGCCCTCCAGCACTGCCCGAATCAGGTGTGCCCGCCGATGTTGCAGCGACAGATGGTGGAACCCACCGCGAATGGCGTGATCTTCCACAGGGGTACGCTCGCCATAGAGCCACGGGGTGAAAATCAGCCCCTCACTGCCTGGGGGTACTGTGGACGCCAGTGCGTCAAAACGCGCATAGGCGTCCGGAGGCGCTTCGCCCGTCAAGCCATCCTCGGCATAAAAGAGGTGGTCGCGCAAAAAAGTCAAGCACATGCCAGCCGTCTCCTGCTCGTTCGCAATAAAGTAGCGCCCCGGCAGCGCTGCAGGCAGCGACGCCATGTTGTGCAGCAGGTCGGTCTTCTTGAAGGGCACATGGCAGCTGAGCCATGCCGAAGTGCCGATATACAGATGGGGGTCAAAATCGCGAACGCCTCCTGAGCCGACTGCCGCTGCATGAAGGTCAGGCACGCCCGCAATCACCAGCGTCTCGCGGGGCAAGCCCCACTCCGCTGCCAGCGAAGGGCGCAGGGTTCCCAAAACACGCCCCCCACGCCGCACATCGGGCAACTTGACACGCTCAATCCCTGCCCAGCGCAACAGCGTCGGATGATAATCCACATGGGCTAAATCGCGATTGTCGGTCAGCCAATAGAGCGTAATCGCCTCAGGGGAGGTCGCCGGCACGCCCGTTAGCCAGAAGTGCAGATAATCGATAGGTTCCAGAAACTTCCACGCTGCGCGATACCGCTCCGGTTGCTCGTGCTTGACATAGAGAATGTGCGCCAGCGGATCCTTGCCTGCTCGCCCAGGGGCGCCGCCTGTGAGCCGAATCCATGTGAACAGCTTGGGCAGGCTGTAGCCTTTGAAAGCGGGAAATCCCCGAACCAGTTCATGGATATAGGGCGCGCCGCGCGTATCCATCCAGATAATCGCCTTCCCCAGCGGTTCACCCGCTTCATCGATGATGACGGTGCTGGACCACTGGGCAGCACAGACCACCGCCCGCACCTGCTCTGCGGGCACGCCTGAGGCTGCCAGTGTCCGCTGCACCAAGCGCGTGAGAACCTGTTGCCATTCGAGAGGATCCTGCTCCGCGCCGCCACCAGGCAGGAGGTGCAGCGACACCGGTTCCGTTTCCAAGTGCGCAATTTCCCCATGCGCTGAGATAAGCGCCACCTTGCAGACTGACGTGCCCAAGTCGATCGCGCACAGATACATCGTCCGCCATATTCCCTGCCCTGCTTCCGCCTTCCTGCAGAAGCGTTTTCTACCTTGCTATTCGCGAGGATTGGTGTAACTTTTTCGCCTATTTTGGACTCAAACCTTAACGAGGAGGGCGAATGCCATGCGAACTAAACTGTGGGTAGGCGTGTTGCTGCTTATCGCAACAGCCAGCCTGTCGTGGCTGGCAGCACAGACCCAGAGGCGAGAGGGCACGCTCTATATGCTTATCACCAGCGACGACCCGTGGCGCGTGGAGGCTGCACTGAGCTTAGCCACTCGCGCGCAGGAGCGCGGCTATCGCGTGATTGTTCACTTGCATGCGCGTGGAGTCAAAATAGCGAACAAGCATGCTCATCGAGCCTCTCCCGAGCTGGTTAACGCCCAGAAACAGCTCCAGTCGCTGTTGCAAAAGGGTGTACAGGTGTATGTGTGCCCCGGCAACAGCAGGCGAGCGGGCATGAAAGTGCCCGATGACTGGATCAGTGGTGTTTCCAGCGGTTCCCCAGAAGTGATTGACCTTATGATGGCTCCAAACACGAAGGTGATATCCTACTAAGCGCTGTGAGGGGGCTTGGGAGTTTTGATCTCCTACGCCTCCTTGCGCATATTCCCGTGACGCTGCAGCATTTTCGCTTCCACTGGCAAGAGGGCATCCGGCAAGCCACCTTGCAAGAGGAACAAATTGCCTGGTATCGAATCGGAACCTCGTATGCAGATTGCGTTTGCCACTTTCACGGTGCATAAGCGGTTTCCGCTCACGATTAGCCGCGGCACAACAGCTCAGACAACAAATGTCTGGGTGCGTATCGAGGCGGATGGGATCGAAGGTTGGGGTGAAGCTTCGCCCTTTTCGATAGGTGAACATCGCCAGCCGACGGAACTCATTCTGCAAGGCTTGGAGGGGGCACGCGAGCTGCTTGCCGATTTGCACCCGTTGCAGCGTCAGCAGGCGGAGCGGCGGCTCTCTGAAGTGGGGATCCCCTCTGCAGCCCGTGCAGCGCTCGACATGGCAATGTATGATTGGCTGGGCAAGCGTGTGGGAATGCCCCTTTGGCAACTGATGGGGCTGAATCGCGAGGCGATTGTGCCCACCTCCGTCACGATTGGTATCAACCCGCCCGAAGTGGCTCGCCAGCGCGTCCACGATTGGCTGCAGCTCACCCACGCCCGTGCGCTCAAGATTAAACTGGGCAGTCCCGAAGGCATCGAGGCGGATCAGGCGATGTTCGAGGCGGTGCACGAGGCAGTGGCGTCCGTAGCGGATTACCCGATTGCCCTGCGCGTGGACGCAAATGGTGGCTGGGGGCTAACCGAGGCGATACGCATGTGCGAATGGCTGGCTGAGCGCGGGGTAGAATATGTAGAACAGCCTCTGCGACGCGGTGAGGAGGATGCCCTGCCTGAACTCTACCGCCGTTCCCCACTTCCCCTCTTCATTGACGAAAGCTGCTTCGATAGCCAAGAGGTCGTGCGCTTTGCCGATCGGGTGCATGGGATTAACATCAAGTTGATGAAATGCGGAGGCATCAGCGAGGCGGTGCGAATGGTGCATACCGCACGCGCGTTGGGGCTGCGCGTGATGTACGGCTGCTACTCTGATAGTAGCCTCGCGATCAGCGCGGCGGTGCACATCGCCCCTCTCGCCGACTATCTGGATCTGGACAGCCACCTGAACCTGCTGGATGACCCGTTTGAGGGTTTGCACCTCCACGAAGGGCGCGTGTTGCCTGGTGATGCGCCGGGGCTGGGCGTGCGCCTGACCACGCTATCCAGCCTTTTTGGGAGCCTCTGACTGCTATGTACGAGGGACTCCACGCGATTGTGGGCACGGAAGGGGTCGTGAGCGACCTGTCACGCTATACAATTGGGAGTTGGCAGCCTGCTACGGTGATAGCGCCCTGCAGTGAGGAGGAGCTTGCCGCGCTGGTAGAGTATGCAGTCGGGTATCGGTTGCCATTCGTGGTGGCGGGCAGCGGCACGCATCTGACTGCCCTGTCGCCCCCTGAACCTTCCACATGGGCACTCTGCACGCGGCGACTGAACCGCGTAGTGGACTATGCGCCTGCCGATCTGGTCATCACCGTGGGGGCGGGCATGCGCCTCAGCGAGGTTCAAACGGTGCTTCAAGCTCATGGGCAATATCTGCCTTGGAATCCGCCCCTGCCTGATGAGGCGACGATAGGGGGCATCGTGGCAAGTGCCCGCAGCAGCGCCTGGCGCTTTCGGCATGGCACACCGCGCGATCGCTTGCTGGCTCTGCGGGCGGTGCGTGGCGACGGTATCCCCTTCAAAAGCGGCGCGAAAGTGGTCAAGAGCGTGGCAGGCTACGACCTGCATCGGTTGCTGTGTGGCTCTTGGGGCACGCTGGCGGTCATCACGGAGGTCACGCTGAAGGTGGCGCCACTGCCCGAGGTTCGCCAAGCGGTCTACTGGCGTGCCTCCGAATGGGATGCTGTGGAGCCGACGCTTGCCCAGCTGATGCAAGCCCCGCTCCAACCCGATCGCCTGGATCTCGTGCTGATCGACTCACTGGAGATGTGCAAGGGCGCAGCGCGACCGCCCTGTTTCCTGATGGAGTTCTCTGGGTCAGAAAGGGGTGTCGAGTGGCAGGTGCGCTTTCTGCAACAGCAGGGCTTTGAGGTAGAGGTTGTGCCGCCTGAAGTGTTGGCGCAGCTGCGCGATTGGCTTGCTCCGCGCCAGCACAGGTTGCTGCTTAAAATCTTGATGCGCAGCAGCGAGATTGCGGACTGGATGGCGCGGCTGGCGACCATCGAGGGGTATGACCTCTATGCCCATGCGGGCAGCGGTATCCTCTATGTGGCTTGTGAGGCGGAGGAAGCTGCCGCGCTGGTAGCGCGCCTGCTCGAGGAAGCCCCGCTCAAGTGGTATGCGCTCCAAGCCCTCTCTTTTCTCCGGCGTTCGCCTGTTCCCTTTGACCCGCCATCCCTTGCTATGCGCCTCAAGCAGGCTTTTGATCCCTACAACCTGCTGCCTCCGCACCCGTTAAGGTATACTTCCCTTGACGAGAACCGATGAGGTGGCTAACAACGACGCTGTTATGGGGTCTGCTGCTATTTGTGGGGCGGGATGACCTTACACCCTTCGCGTTTGCGCAACCGATTCAGAGCCGGCGCCCGATGGATGACGCCCTGCGTCGCGATATCGAGCGTGCGCGTGATCGGGTGTTTCCCGCGCTGGTCAATATTCTTACCGTGACGCGCTACTATGAGGGCGGGCGCGCCCAGTATGGACTGAGCGGTGGGAGCGGAGTTATCGTCACCCCCGGTGGTATCGTGCTGACCAACTACCATGTGGCGGAGAACGCGGTGCGCATTTTCTGCACGCTGGGCACGGGCGAACGGTTCGAGGCGCGTGTGGTCGCCCATGACCCGCTCACTGACCTCAGCATTCTGCAGATCCAGCTTACAGAGGGGAAATCCCTCCCCTCCCCTACCCTGTCGCATGGCAAAGGGGCTGGGCGCGAGAAGGTTTCGAAGGCAAAAGGCTCGCCCGCCAGACGCACCCTGCCCTACGCCCCACTGGGCGACTCGGACACGGTGAAAACGGGCGACTATGTGCTGGCGATGGGCAATCCTCTGCTGCTCTCCTCGTCCGTCACGCTGGGGATTGTGTCGAACCCGCGCCGCGTGTTCACCGATGTGGTCGGCTCGCGCATCGAAGCCGTTGAATTCGAAAAAGGCGATCGCTCTGGGATGCTCACCCGCTGGATTCAGCACGATGCGTTGATTCTGCCTGGCAACTCTGGGGGACCACTGGTCAACCTTAGGGGCGAGGTGATCGGTATCAACCAACTGGGTGGCAGAGGGGTGGGCTTCGCGATCCCGTCGAACATCGCCCGCACAGTGCTGCGACAGGTGCTCCGCACGGGCAAAATCGAGCGGGGTTGGATCGGCATCTCGGTGCTGCCCGTGGAGAAGCTGGGGCGGCAAACAGGTGCGCTCATCTCCTCCGTTACGCCCGAGTCGCCTGCCGAGCGCGTGGGGCTGAAACCGGGCGACATCCTGTTGCGCCTTGATGGCAAGCCCGTCCGCGCACGCTTCATGGAGGAGATCCCGCTGGTCTATCAGCAAATCGCGGAGCTGCCCGTGGGCAAGCAGGTGGTGGTGGAGATTGAGCGTCAGGGCAAGCGGCAGCGCATCTCGCTCACCGTCGCCCGCATGGAGCCTTATTACGGCAAGGAGATGGAGTTCCGCGAGCTGGGCTTTACAGCACGCGACATTACGCGCCCCTTCGCCTACGCCTACAAGCTGCCGAAGCAGGGCGTCTATATCACGGGTATCCGTCCGGGCTACCCGCTGGACAGTGCGGAGCCGAGCCTCAGCGCTGGCGATGTCATCCTGAAGGTGGGCGATCGCCCCGTGTGCAACCTGAGCGAGCTGCAGGCAGCACTTGCCACCTTCAAAGGCAAGGAACTCATCCCGATCACCTTCCAGCGCAAGGAAGAGATTATTGTCAGCGCGGTGCGCAACAAGCCGCCCAGCGAACCCAGCCCCAGCGCCGAGCTGCCCAAACCGTGGCTTGGCGTGCGCACGCAGGTCATCACCCGACAGGTCGCCGAATCGCTGGGCAAACCTAACTTGAAGGGCTTCCGTATCACCGAGGTGCTGCCCTGGTCGGAGGCGAGCAAAGCGGGCTTGCAGGTAGGTGACCTGATTGTGGCGCTCAACGACGAACCGCTCGAAGCCTCGCGTGTGCAGGATGCCCGCGACCTGGAACGGCGTATCGAACAGCTCACGATTGGCGAGCAGGCGAAACTGACCGTGCTCCGAGGCGACCAGCGGCTCGATATCTTGGTGAAGCTGGAACCAACGCCCGCCTCCGCCCAGACCAGCCGCACCGTGCGCCAGAAGGAGCTGGAGTTTGCCGTGCGCGATGTCACCCCCCTCGATCGGATGCGCAACCGCTGGAGCCAAGACCAGACAGGGGTCATCGTCACGGAGGTAGCGAACGGCAGCTGGGCGCAACTGGGTGGCCTGCGCCTCAACGACCTCATCCTCGCCATCAATGAGCAACCTATCCGCGACACCAAAGCCTTTCAACAGGTCATGGAGCAGATACTCACGCAGCGACCGCCCATCATCATCCTGTTTGTCCGGCGCGATAATGACACTCACTTTGTCTTTCTGGAGCCGGACTGGAAACAACTGAACCCATAGGAGGAAGCGACGATGAGACTAACTATCGCACTCGGGCTGATAAGCCTTTCTCTGCTGTATGCGCAGGAATCGCCCAGCACGCCCAAGCAGCTGCTGGAGAAAATCGCCCCGAGCATCGTCACGGTGCGTGTGGTGATGAAGTACGAGTTCAAATCGGGCGACGAGAGTGAAACGAGCGAACAGAAATTCAGCATGCAGGGCGCGGTGGTCTCTGCCGATGGGCTGATCCTGCTCTCGGCGATGCCCCTCACGGCGGAGAGCCTCAAGCAGATGATGGGCATCGACGAATCGGAAGGGGACGAACGCTTCGACTTCAAGCTCACGCCCCAGAGTTTTAAGGTCATCTTTGGTCAGGAGAGCAAGGAGTATGAAGCAACGCTCGTCGCAACCGATTCGCAGCTGGGGCTGGCGTTCCTGAAAATCAAGGACCTGGAGGGGCGCACGCTGACTCCCATCCAGTTCGCGGACACAGCGCCCACGATCGGGCAGGAGCTTTACACGGTGTCGCGCCTGCCGAAGGGCTTTGACTACGCGCCCTACTTTTCCACCGGGCGTGTGATTGGGGAGGTGAGCAAGCCGCGTAAGGCGTACCTGATGGAAGGCAACATCAGCGAGCTGGGACTGCCTGTCTACACCCTTTCGGGTAGCGCAGTAGGCGTTGCGGTGCTGATGGGACACGGCTTGCGGCGCGACGATGAGAGCGATTTTGGCTTCTCGATGAGCTTCGGAGGTCAGGGAGGCACAACCCTGTTCATCCTGCCTGCCTCAACGATTAAGCCGCTCATCGAACAGGCAGCCAAACGCGCCAACGGTGAGGGCTAATCCCCTGCCCCAGCGAGGCTGTGCCCCGCTGGCAGGAATAGGTGCATGCCGTTGCGAATCTCCCTTATAGGGAGGCGAGAAGCGTGGAGGAGCCAATTAAGCGTTCCGACGCTGTGGAAAAAGAGTACACGCAAGCCGTCATCTACGGGTTTGTCGGGCTGGTGTCGCTGCTGCTTGCATGGCTATTCTGGCGATATGGGGGTATGTTCTACTCCTTCTCGTGGGGGTTCGGCTTGGTCTGGCTCGGTGCTTGGGGCTATGCGGGCTGGGCACTCTATAAAACGCGCAACATTCCTGCTCACCCTGTGAGCTGCCCCTACTGCCAGAAAGAGAATGTGTTCACCGCGCCGCCCCAGAGCGACTTCACCTGCGAGCATTGCCTGCGGCGTGTGCCTGTGGAGAATGGGCGCGTGCTGGAGGTCATCACGGTGCGCTGCCCGCACTGCGGCGCGACCGAGCAGGTTTCCCCGAAGGCAAAAGTCGCTATCTGCGAGCACTGTCAGCGCGAGTTCAGCGTGGTGGGCACAGGGCGCACCCAGCCTACCATGCCGCTGCCCCAGGATGACCCGACACCCTACGAGCTGGTGCTGCTCGGCATAGACCGCCTGAAGGAGGAGCAAGCCATCGCGCATCTGGAATCCTTCTTGACCCTCACCCGCCCCGATGTGAAAAAGCTGCTGCAGAGCGTGCCTACGGTTATTTTGACCAACCTGCCGCGCCGCAAAGCCGAGATGCTGGTCAAAGACCTGCAGCAGTGGGGCATCCACACCGAGATGCGCGCGATCGAGGACCCGAACCGCATCCCGACACCCTGGTGAACGGCTGTTATTCCCTTCCCCGACCTGTGCGTCCAAGCGAACAGTTAGAGGCTAATCCCACCAGCAGGAGGCAGCCTCCGGTTGCCGAATCGTTCGCGCTATGAGTACGGTTCGGATCGGGTTTGTGGGCGTGGGCGGGATTGCTCACGCGCATCTGGATGCGCTTTCCCAGATTGAAAATGTGGCGCTGGTCGCCTTCTGCGATGTGGATGCTTCCCGCGCGGAGGCGACAGCAACGCGCTTCAGCGGACGCGCTTATACGGACTTCGAGGCGATGCTACGTGCCGAATCGCTGGACGCCCTCTATGTGTGCGTGCCACCACACGCGCACGAGGGGATCGAGGAGCGTGCAGCGGAAAAGGGGATCCATCTCTTTGTAGAGAAGCCTGTGGCACGCACCTTGCAGCGTGCCCGCCAGATCGAGGCGGCGATCCAGAGAGCAGGCGTGCTGAGCAGCGTGGGCTACCACTTCCGATACTACAGCGCCACTGACCGCGCCCGCGAACGCCTGCAGGGCTTGCCTATCGGCATGGTGATAGGCTACTGGCACGGGGGCATGCCCGGTGCCCCGTGGTGGCGTCAGCACGCCCTCTCTGGCGGGCAGATGGTGGAGCAGACCACGCATATTGTAGACCTCGCACGCTATCTGGTAGGCGAGATTGTGGAGGTACATGCCTATTTCGCGCAAGGCGTTGCGCCACTGCCCTACCCTGAGAGCGATGTGAGCGAGGCGGGCGTCGTCGCGCTGCGCTTCGCGAATGGCGCCGTGGGCGTCATCAGCAACACCTGCATGCTGAATGTGCCCGGCGAGGTCGCCCTCAAAATCTACACCCCCAACCGCCTCGTCGAACTCAGCTGGGGCAAGGTGATCGAAACTGAGGCGAACCGCCGCGAGGAGTACACCCCGCGTGAGAACCCCTACCTGAGCGAGGATCGGGCTTTTATCGAGGCGATCCGCACAGGGAACAGGGATCTCATCCGCTCGCCGTATGCTGACGCGGTGCGCACGCTGGCGGTGACCCTCGCTGCCGATGAGTCGGCGCGGACGGGCAAGCCCATAAAGGTGGCAGACTATCTGCAATCGGCACAGGTATAATCTTTGCCGATGCTGCTGGCGATCGATGTGGGCAACACCCACACGGTGCTGGGCGTGCATGATGGGCACAGCTGGCATGCCTGGCGTGTGCACACAAACCCCACCCGCACAGAGGATGAACATTTCGCCCTGCTGCGCACCTTGCTGAGCGCGGAGGGGCTGGATGCGCCCATTCAAGCCGTGGTGATCGCGACGGTTGTGCCCGCGCTGGAGGATGTGCTGAGCTTGCTGGCGCGCCGCTGGCTGAAATGTGAGCCGTTATTTGTATCGGCGCAGCTGGATCTGGGCATCCGAATTGCCTATGAACCGCCTCAAGCCGTTGGTGCCGATCGGCTCGCGAACGCGGTGAGCGCGAAGGTGCGCTACGGACTGCCTGCGATTGTGGTCGACTTCGGCACGGCGACCACGCTGGATGCCGTCTCGCGCGAGGGCGTCTATGTGGGTGGGGCGATCTTGCCTGGGGTCGAGTTGATGCTCGAATCGCTGGCGGGGCGCACGGCACGACTACCGCGCATCGCACTCAGCGGCACGGTGCAGCCTATCGGGCACTCCACGCCCGAAAGCCTGCGCAGCGGCGTGTTGCTCGGTTCTGTGGGTGCGATTGAGCATCTGCTCAAGCTGTTCAAGCAGGAGCTAGGCGAGGATGCCCATGTGGTGGCAACAGGGGGCTTAGCTGAGCGGGTCGCACCCCTTTGCCCGCAGATTCAGACCGTCGACCCGCTGCTGACACTGGAAGGGTTGCGAATCATCTATGAGGCGAACCACGCATAGCAAGCAAGGGATCATTCAACTCTTTTTCGGAGGAGGCGATCGATGGCTCAGGAACTGTTGCACTCGGTTTGGGACACGGTACGCGAGCGCGTCAAGGAGAAGGTGACGGGGCGTAGCCTTTATCAGGCGCTGGATCTGCTCACCCCGATTGTGATGGAAGGTGAGACGCTGGTGCTGGGGATGCCCTCCGAGCATGCGCTGCTTGCCAGCCATCTAAACGCGCCGACGGTGCGCCGCTGGATGGAGCTGTTTCTGGAGGAGGCTTATGGCTTCCGCCCGCAGATTGTGATTATTGAGGGCACGACGCTACATGATTGGCAACTCTATCAGCGCAAGCAGGAGGAGCTGCGCCGCTTGAGCGAAGCGAGCGTGCGTAGGCAAGCGCAGGAGACCCGCGCCTACACCTCGTGGGAAGCGGTGTATGAGCAGGTGGGACGCGCCTTCGCGGCGACGCCCAGTCGCAGCCTCGCCACCAGCCGCGCCCGCTACCTGCAGGAAGCACTCCAGATCGTGCGTGAGGCGATGCGCCACCTGCCTCTGGACGACGAGATGGACGAACGCCAGTTGAACCGCGTGATCGAGCGCATCGCGACGAATGTGGATGCACCCCCTGCACTGATTGCTTGGCTGCTGCTGCACGCGCCCACTACTGAACAACCATGACTCGCCGTGAACGGACGCTGCTGGGGCTGCTCGTTGCTGTCGTGCTGATAGGCATCCTCGCACTGATTCGCTCGCAGCCGTGGGGGCGACTGGACATTCGCCTGTTGAAGCCTAACACAAAGGACTGGATCGCATGTATTCGCCTCAACGCAGAGGGCAAAGGCGACCTGATGGTTATCAAACCCGACGGCAGCACGCTGATGCTGACCCAAGATGGGCACGACGACGAATCGCCCGACTGGTCGCCTGATGGCACGAAGTTAGTGTTTGCTTCCAATCGGCGCGATGAAGTGTACCAGCTGTGGACGATAGACCCTGACGGCAAGAACTTGAGTCAGCTGACGATTGGGGGTGGGGCAAAACGCGCTCCGCGATATGACCCTGATGGCAAGCATATTCTGCATATTGCGCAGGGACTGGTGGTGGCAATTGATGCCAAAGGTGTCCACGCGGTGCAACTTATACCCCATCCCCATCAGATGCTGCATGTGCGGGAGCAGTATGGGCAGGTCGCCTTCCGCTATGCGCGACGGGTGCAACCCGACCTGGTCGCTGCCGTGCAGATTACCGATGAGGGCGAGCAAGTGATTCTGCAGGACGAGACGCACAGCGAGCGGATGTTTGCCCTGCCCGTGCTGCTTGGAGGCGAGCGCGTCGATCTGGATTGGGCGCGTCAGGGTCTGCAGCTGGTGGTGGCGGGCGCCGCTGTGCGGATGCCGATGCCCGATGGGCAGGAACGTACGGTGGGGGCACTCCTCCTGTTCGATTTCGGTGAGGATCGCGCCCAGCCGAAGGTTCTGCCTCTCTGGGTCTCGCTGGATAATTCCGAAGCGGCTCTCGAACCTGCCTGGTCACCTGACGGCTCGCGGATTGCCTTCGTGATGTGCAACCGCAAGCCCAACGGAACGCTGGTGCGCAAGGCGTTGATGGTCATCCCTGCCGAGGGTGGCTCGCCAACCGAGTTAGTGGCTGGCGCTGTGTACACCCCCGACTGGTCGCCCGACGGGCAGCAGCTGGTGTTCGCGATGGGTTCGCCTGGCAACCGCCAGGTATACACCGTGCGCCTCGATGGCACCGACCTCAAGCCACTGACCCAATCGGGCGATCACATTAGCCCACGCTGGAGTCCCAAACAGTAGGGCTATAGGCGGCTTGACGCGCGTCGGAAAGCGCTACTCTTGCTCAGGTGCACGGATGGTCAGCACAGGGCAGCTTGCGAGGCGCACTACCTTTTCCGTGACGGAGCCGAACACAAATCGCTGCCAGCCGCGCCGCCCATGTGTAGCGATAACGATGAGGTCTACCCCTTTCTCCTGCTGGTAGGCGAGAATCTCCTCCGCCGGCTCGCCCCACACCACGCTGCTGAAAGTGCGCAAGCGCGCGGGCACACGCTGCTCCACTACCTCGCGCATCGAACGCTCCGCCGCCTCGCGCAGCTCCATCTCATAGAGCGGAATCTCCACATTCACTGGCACGGGCACTACATGCAACGGCGGCACCACATGCAGCAGATGAAGCTCCGCATCAAAGTGGTCAGCCAGTTCAATCGCAGCATCCAGCGCGACATAGGACGGCTCACTAAAATCGGTCGGCGCCAGTATCTTTCTGAACGGCAAAAGCATACTCAACCTCCTGTACCTCAGATTCTACCCAAGTTATAAGCCCTTAGAAGTGACAAACGATAGGATCCTCCCACTGCGTAGGGGGAACCCATGCAGAAGGTTTTGGCATGCACGGGGGCGTGCCCCCTACACCTTTTTGTAGGGGATAGACACAGAGGTCTGCCCTGCTATGTCTGCTTCACCACTTCGCTACTTCGCCATTTCGCCATTCGCTATTTCGCCACTTCGCCAAAATGAATAACTCCCCGCCATCTGGAAGATGACGGGGAGTTGCAACGGGGATGGCAGGAGCATCAGCACCGCTATGCTCGGCTCACACTGATACCCCTGCCCAAACACACTCAGTGATTAGCACCCGCTGCCGAAGTTGAACAGCACGGTCAGCAGGTCGCCGTCGTCCACCACCTGGTCGCAGTTCACATCGACGCGACCCAGGTTGCTGCCCGTCTGCCCGAAGGCGAACAGCACCTGCAGCAGGTCGGCGTCATCCACGCAGTTGTTTTCGTCTACATCGCCGTTGTGCGGCGTGCAGGTTGGCGGCTCCACCCAGAACGCCATCATCGCACCCAGCGGGTTTGGGCATACATTAGGGAAGGTATAGTCGTAGCACTCGGTGGGCGCGGTGAGCGTGCCATCGGTCGGGGCGTCGTCGTCCCACTGGATGGGTCCTTGCTGGCTCGGGTTGTTCGGCTTCGTGCCCCACAACAGCGGCTGGCATGCCCCAGGATAGAGCGTTGGAGGATTCAGGCTGGAGAGGTAGATGCCAATATACGCCCCTTGACCGTCACTCGGCATCTGGTGGAACAGAGTGGGATCAGTCAAGCAGATAAGGGAGTACCAGGCGCCGGTGGGGAGATTGCCGAAGTTATAGGCAACGCCATCATAGATAGTACCCGCGGCAGGACCCTGACAGGTGGCGTCGAAATCATCCGCCGTGAAGATCGCCATGATGAAGTTGACACCGCCGGGGTTCGTGTTTGCCCAGCAAGGCGTCAGCGCATTCGCTTTACGACCCGCTGTGCCCGGCACCAGCGTCATGTCGTTCACCCAGAAGGGGTTGCGGTAGCTCGCACCGAACCACCAGCGACCGCCGCCGTATCCGCAAGCAGCACCGTACTTGGTGTTCTCGCCAGGAGTGAGGGTTCCATCCACGAACTCGAAATTGTCGAAGGCGAGGTCGCCACCTGCCGCACAGGGCGAAGGCGGGAGACCACCTGCTGGAGAGAACTGGGGAAGGTCAATCCACGGACCTACTTGGATGATCTGTCCATCAACGAGGCGAACCTTGCACGCTTGCAAGGGTTGTGCGTACTGAATCGGACCGGTATAAAGCTGCAACTGAGCGTTCTTCTGACCATCTGCAAACGCGAAAGAGGCGCACAAAATGGCGCCAGCCGTACAAGCCATCAACCATCGGTTCATCATCATACAGTCCTCCTTTCGGCAGGCGGTTTGGGAAAACCCCCTGAATGCCCGCACGGTCTTATTATACCCCATTTTTCACCGTGTCAAGTCCTCTGAGGGCTTCCCAGAGATGCCTGCGCGGTCTTATTATAACCCAACTTGCCACCTATCTGAGATTCCCCGCCTGCGGCTCGGAATGACAAGCGTTCTGTCTGTCACCCCGGACGCAGTAAGGGGTCTCAGATTCCTCGCCTTCGGCTCGGAATGACAGGTTGGTTTTCACAAGGTTGGTGTTGTCATTCCGAGCGAAGCGTTGTCATTCCGAACAGAGCCCCGTCATTCCGAGCGAAGCCTTGTCATTCCGAGCGAAGCGAGGAATCTCACCTGCTCAAAAATGACAGGTAGCAAGCTTGATTATTATACCCCATTTTCACCGTGTCAAGTTCCCAAACCCCTTATTGCGGGATGGAGCGAGCGATTCGTTCCATTTCGTCTTTGGGTAGCGTGCCCACCAGCCCGAACCAGTAGTCGCCCGCCTGCCAGAAGTGGGCGTTCAGGGGGCGATGTTTAGGCAGCATATGGAGTCGGAAGTCGGCATTAGGCGCCCGCATCTGAAAAAGGGTGAAATCGCCCTGCGGGCAGCGGTAGCGAATGGCGACCAGCGCACGCTCGCGTATCCGCCGCACGAAGATGCTCTCGCGCTGAGTCCCCTCAGGCAGGTAATTCGGCAGGCGAAGAGGGAACCCCGCCACTTTCTGTGCCTCCTCCGGGCTTTCAAAATGACCCTCCTTAGGCGGGCGAACGGTGACTCCCTCCGGCAGCTGGAACAGTTCTAGGGGCAGCTTCTGCGGGAACTCCACACGGGTTATCTCCATGCGCAGCCGTGCATCGCGGTGGCGGAACTGCACTTCGCGGCGCAGCACCAGCCCCGTGGCGCGATCGATCCATAGCGTGATACTCTGAATCGGCTCGTGGCGACGCCTGCCGCGCTCGAAAGGCGGCGGGGCATCGGGGCGCATCGGCTCAGACGGCTCGGTCATCTGCAAAAACAGCACGACGCAGGGGCGATTCAGCACCGATTCGGGGGGTCTGAGTTCGATGCGCATCGCCTGACGCTGCACCGCACTTAGCAGGCGTTTCAGCACCATCTCGTGCTGGTGCAACGGTGCATGCAGTGGGACAGCTTCTTTTGCGCCGGGTCGGTACAGCACCCACTTCTCGCCCCGCAGCAGCAGGATTTCGCCGCTGCGTGCAGGAGGCGCTATCACCTCGATGCGCACGGTGCGCCCATCCTGCCGCCAGAACCGCTCCACGATGCGCTCGATGTGCGCGCCCCGCCGAATCTCGGTGACGCGCTCGCCGCTGACAACAAGCGTCTGCTCGGCGCGCACGGCGCGTTGCAGCCATTCGACGGGACGCTCCTGCGCCCTGCCCATCGGCAGCAACGCCATACCAACGCCGATCAGGGTCAAGAGTCTCATCGCGTAGCACCCGTAGTGATGAGATAGCTTGCGGCGGGCGTGCCCGCCCACTCCGCCATCTCCAGCTGCTGATGCAGATCGATGCAGGTGTCGGCATACTCCTGTGCCGTTTGCTGCACCGGCGGCTCGGGGGGACGCTCACCCTCCGCCAGCTGGATTGGGGGCTGGCTCCACCACCAGAGCAAGGCGACGAGTACGCCCAGTGCAGGTGCGAGCGCCCAGCGCCACCCCCAGCGAATGGCAAGCGGAGACTGGCGAATCGTTGCCCCGCGCGTTCCTGGCTCACCCACACGCTGGGCAGCGATTTCAGCCTGCAGCCGCTCCAGCAGGCGGTTAGGGGCCCCATACCGCGGCAAGGTCTGCAGCGATGTGCGAGTCAGCTGTGCCGCCTGCAATCGCTGGCGACACCGGGCGCAGCGCGTCAGGTGCGCTTCACAGGCTTGACGCTCCGCTGCACTGAGTGTCCCATCCACATAGCTCCATAGGAGCCGATTCAAACGCCTGCAGTTCATTCAGTTCCACCTCGCATATAAATCTCCACTTGCTTGCGAATCTGTTCACGCGCAGCGAACAGGCGCGATTTGACCGTGCCCATCGGGATGCCCAGCGCCTCCGCAATCTGCTCATAGCTTAAACCTTCCACATCATACAGCAGTAGAACCGTTTTCAACTTCGGCGAGAGCGCGTCGATGGCTCGCTCCACCACCTCTTGCAGTTCTTTCGTCAACAGTTGCTCTATGGCGCTGGGCTGGGCAGTATCGGGGAATTCCCAGTCGCCTTCCTCCTCGTCGGTTTCGTCGTGATGATAGGGTATGGTCTGCACGCGGCGGCTCTGCCGACGCTTATGATCGATGCACAGGTTAGTCGCTATTCGAAACAGCCAGGTGCTGAAGCTGGCGCGTCCATCGAACTGGCTCAGACCTTGATAGGCGCGGAGGAACACCTCCTGCGTAATGTCTTCAGCGTCCTGTGGGTTGCCGACCATGCGACGCACATAGTTGTAGATGCGGTCGGCATACAGGCGCACAATCTGGTCGAAGGCGGTGTCGTCCTGCGCCTGTGCCCGTGCAATCAGGGTTGCCTCTGCCCACGACGGTGTGTCCAACGGTTCGCTCCTCCCTGCTGGCTCCCGCACTTCCCCCGTTGCGGAGCGTGCGGAACCACGCCTAAGGATACCCGTGTCGATAGTGGATCACCCTTTTTATAGACGCTCGCTTCGTGGTGATGTTCGGGGTCATCGCGTAAGGGGAGGGTTATTCAGCTACCTGACAACCGAGAGGTGAGATTCCTTGCTCCGCTCGGAATGACAGGACTTTTCGTGCGACAAGGCGCTTGTCATTCCGAGCCGAAGGCGAGGAATCTGAGACCCCTCACTGCGTTCGGGGTGACAGACAGAACGCTTGTCATTCCGAGCCGAAGGCGAGACCCTTTGCTTCGCTTGGGGTAACGGACAGACACCGTCATTCCGAGCCGCAGGCGAGGAATCTCAAGTAGGTAGCAACTTGGATTAGTACAATACGGAGTGAGGGAGGCAGGTGGAAGCCTGCCTCCCGAGGGGACTAGTTAGAACTTGATGCTAAGCGTAGCGGCAGCCACACCACCGCGGTTCTCGCGTGGGTTGGGCGCGCCTAGCGCCGCCACACCCTTCGAGTCGGCGTCGATAATCTGGTAGAGCACATTCAGGCTGGTGTTCTCACCCAGATCATAGCCGACGCCAAGGGTGAAGTAGTTCCACACTGGGTTCGTGGTCGGCGAGCCGAAGGCAGGACTGCGTGGTCGCCAGAATGCACCCTCGTAGCTGAACGAGAGGTTCCAGCGGTCGGTTAGCTTGTAGTCGATGCCCGCCACTACATGCACCAGGTCATCCGCGGTCTGGTAGCCGCCTGCACCAGCAGGCAACCGTCCCGTGCCCTCAAGGAACATACCCTGGGCACGGAAGCTGAGGTCTTCGGAGAACTTGTAGCTGATGCTCGCGTAGGGACCGCGCAGGTCCGATGGATTGACGAAGTGCCCGACGCGACCCCAGTAGCCAGGGGCGATGAAGCGCGGGCGCACTTCCAGGTAACCTGCGCTTATGCTCAGGTTCTCGCTGAAGTCGTAGCTGAGGCTCGCGTTCAGTGCCCAGTTCTCCTCGTCGACCACGGTATCATCGTCGCGCAGAGCGTTACTCTGGGCATACTCCGCTGAGAGGGTGAAATTGCGCCACTTCGCCTTGATGTCACCACCGAACACATCGATGCGATCGATATTGCGATTTGTAGTGTTAGCAGGGAAGAACAACGCGGGTAGGGTGACAGTCCCTGTTCCTGTGGCAAAGTAGGTCGCACCGATGGTCAGATTGGTCTCCTCGCCGCGAAGGGCGTCGAACTCCACCCGTGCGCCTGCGAACTGGTCGGAGCCAGCCACGACACCCCTATGGTTGCCGAAGCGAATCGCTGGCGCGGTACCAGCAACCGAGGTATAGCCGTTGGTCTTGGCTGCCCACAGGTTCAGGCGCACGGTGCCGAAGTTGAAGCCCAGCGCACCGCCGTCCACGCGGTACTGGTGGTCATTGTAGCGCGGGAAGTTCAGGTAGAAGTCATAGGTGGGGCGGTACAGGGTGAACGGCGTAAACGCGGCGGGGAATCGCCCAAGGGTGACATCGATGGTTGTGCCGAACAGGTCGATGGGCGTCTTCACATAGGCTTCCCAGATCACGAGATCACTCTGCGGGGCAGGGGCGTTGCGCACATAGCGCAGGTAGTTGCCCAGAATGAAGGTTGCCGAAGCGGAGACCTGCTCGTTGATCTGCCCGCTGAGGGTCAGCCCCAGCTCGTGCAGCACATCGATGCTCTGCAGGAACTCGCCTGTCGGGTTGATGGGCACAGCGTTCCAGGTCAGCGCGTTGAGGCCGTCAATACTATGGGTGGCGTAGCCGCCGAAGGTCACATCGCCGCTGAGGGTGATACGCTCGCGCTTCTTCTCCAGCGCCTCCACGCGGCTCTGGAGCGCGGCGAAGTCCTTCTTCAGCGTGTCGACATCCACGCCGAGGCTCGCCAGCTCCTGCTGGAAGGTTTGTCCCAGGCGCTGCAGCGTCTCCACAGCGGAGCGCAGCTGCCTCAGCTCGTTCACCGCCTGCTGCAGCTCCTGCACCTGTCGGCGCAGCTCTTCCACATTCGCAGGCTGAGGGGTTTCACCGGGGCGTACGCCAACTTGGCGTGCAATCTCTTCAACGCGGCTGTTCAGCGTGCGAATACGCTCGTCGATGTTGCGGTAGGCGCGGGCGATTGCCTGCGCAAACTCTGCACGGGTCAAGGTGCGGTTAGGGCGGAAGGTCCCATCCGGGTAGCCTTCAATAATGCCTGCCTGCACCAGCTCCTCGATCGCCTGGTAAGCCCAGTGACCGGGAGGTACATCGTCCATCTGGGCGAGCGCAAGGTTCGTCATCAGGCTCAGCCCAGCCACTGCAATAAACCATCGCTTCATCTGAAGCATCCCTCCTCCATGAGTTTTTAGATTGGAAGGATACGCCGTGGGAGGGGACGCAAGCAGCCAGTCCGAAGGTTTCCTGTTTGCGCACTCCCTCGCGCACCGGTCGATCCTTCGCGCTCTATAATACCCTATCCGAGTCATAAAAGTCAAGGGGGGTGG
>JBCNVA010000107.1:0-14476 GCA_039630445.1 Armatimonadota bacterium | reverse complement strand
ATTTCGAACACGCGCCGCGCTGCGGGGCTACGCTCATACAGCTCGCGTCCCATCCCTGGACGCTGCGAACCCTGCCCTGGGAACACCACCGCCACACCCATAATTGGGGCAGATTATACCCAACACGCTCACTGCTACTCATCAGGTGAAACCTTACCGCGCGGCTTTTCCTTTTCCCGATCGACATAGCGATAGACGGGGAAGGAGAAGCGCATCGGCTTCACCGCGTCGCCTTCAAAGATAAGGGTCACCCACTCGGTCTGTTGATAAAGAGTGTATCGGTTTCTCACCTCCTCAGGTTGCGCTTGCAACCACTCACTGGTTTCCACGCCACCCGTTACCCAGCCCGGAACAAATGATATAGGATCTTGGTAGGGACTCGCTTTCCGCTGAATGCGCAGACGGGTCGGTATGGAGACATCGGACTCATCAATAACCCCTTCGTATTCACCCGACTGACCCGTGCGCCGCGCACTGAGGACGACTCGTTGGAGATGTTCAAGGCTCTGACGGGAAAGATTTTTCAGGGAAACAGTTCGTCCTGGCTGAAGCTGCTGCTTGAGGTTGGTAGGTAGTGTCGCATAAAAGCGCATCGCCTCGCGGAGCGGCATCTGATCCCGCAGATTTTGCAGGTAGTAGGAAAGCGTCCGCAAATAAGGGTACATCCTCGTGTCGGGTACATACAACTCGCATGTCATCACCCAACTATGGAGGGCGGAGATTTGCTCGCCGGTTAGCTGTGCCATCCGGGCATAGGTCTCTAAATCATAGCTCGGCTGGCGGATCCATGCCTCCAACAGCGCTTCCGGGACATCGGTCCCACGCGCGAGCGCACGCTGGGCGTGGGAAAAAATGAGCCATCCCGAATCGTACCGCCAATCATACAGCTGGAGATACCACCATCGAAGGAGATCTGCCCATGTGTTGAAAAATGGGGCTGCCTCGATAGGGAAAATATGCGAAAGCGGATAGAATTCAGCAACCAGCAACACCTCTGACTCCTCGGCGGCGCGCAGAAGGCGAAGGGCTTGCCAGTGCCACCACCGTCCCTGTTCTGGTTTGAACGGCGCCAGTTCCTTTGTAAAAGCGGGATGATCAGGCAAGGGAGGCATCGGATTGTCTGAGCGAACCGTGTAAAGGATTGCTTGTTCATCATAGAGACCGCTGAAATGAAAGCCAATGGTATCCGTGGAGGTTGTGATGACTTGCCCCTGCTTATCCCGCAAGGTAATCTGGAATTCCCCACTCAAAGTTTCTGGATCCAGCTGAAACCATACGGAAACTTCGGCAGCCTGCTCCATCCGCTCTATACGCTGCCGCGAAGACTGGTGGATTTCCGCAAGATAGGGCGAGTCTGGATTGAGTTCCTGAATGGCTTTGAGCCGCTCGCGTTCTTGGAGAGCCATCGCTTGAGGCAGGTCAGGGGGGATAAGTCGGCGTGTTTGGGGATCTTTGCTGGAGCCGACAATCGGCAGACCTTCCTTCAGACGCTTGAAGCCCTGTTCACCCAGCTGCAGAAGCATATATGCCAGTGTCACTTGCTCTACTCCGATGGGGGAAACGCTGAAGGGATTGCTCTCTTGTTGGGTGCGCAGTTGATCCTCGGTCGGAGGAGTGGTGGGTGGTGGCATCGTCCGCAGGCGCTGATGGGCTTCACGCTCTTTCCGCACCAGGTCGGTGAGTTTGCCCGCTTTGAACGCCTGACGATGCTTTTCGATATAGCGGCGCAGTCGCTCGACATTTCCCCAGCGGATTTGCTCAAAGAGTCGCCGTTCTGCCGCGCGCTCCGCAGCGGGCTGATAGAACTGGTAGCGATAGGATTCGGGCGAATCGCCCTCCACCTTCCAGTGAAACCCAAACGCTTGCTGGAGTTTCTGCATCACCTCGTGCAGGGGACGCTCCTTGACCAGCAAGCAAGCGCGATACTCGGCGATTTCGGGCGCAACCGAGAGGCGGATCCCTGTATGACGCTGCAGCTCTGCCACCACTTTGCGCAGCGGTTCCGCTGCCATCCGCATCGAAACACGCTTGCTCAGGCGTGTATCCACCTCTGGATCGATGGCTTTGCTTGGAGGCGTTTGTGCCCAGCCAAGCAGACACAAATTGAGCAGTACCAAAAGACCGCTATGCCGCCTCATGAGATTCCCCTTAGTAGGCTTTCGGGGGGCGTGGCGAGATCCCTGCATGGAGCCTTGTTTTGGAGGGTATCATAGACCATGCCATGACCCGCTTTGCGAAGTTTTGCTGGCTGGTGCTGGGCTACAATGTGCTGGTGATTTTGTGGGGCGCGTTTGTTCGGGCGACGGGCAGCGGCGCTGGCTGCGGTAGCCACTGGCCCCTTTGCAACGGCGAGGTGATCCCCCGTGCGCCTGCTGTGGAAACCCTGATTGAGTTCACCCATCGACTCACCAGCGGTCTGGCAGGGTTGCTGGTGCTGGCGATGGTCATCTGGGCGTTTCGCGCCTATCCGCGCGGGCACATTATTCGCTTCGGCGCGCTGCTGAGCCTCCTTTTCATCATCCTTGAGGCGCTGATTGGCATGATTTTGGTGCGCTATGAGTGGGTGGCGCACAATGTGTCCTACGAGCGGGCGGTGGTCATGGCGTTGCATCTGGCGAACACGCTGCTGTTGCTGGGCGCGTTCACGCTGACGGCGTACTGGGCGTCGGGTGGAGTGCGCTTTCGCCTGCGCGGGCAGGGTTGGACAGGCTTGGGCGTGCTGGGCGCGTTGCTGCTAATGATCGTGCTTGGCATGAGCGGTGCCGTCACCGCGCTGGGCGACACCCTGCTGCAGCTGGGCGCGATTGAGCGATCGCCCGTGATTGGGCAGACGCTGTTGGCGTTGCGTATCTACCACCCCTGGATGGCGATCCTAATTAGCGTCTATATGATTACGGTGCTGACGGCGATTGCCCTCCAGCGTCCGACGCGCCTGACGCTGCGCCTGGCAGTGGCATTTAACCTGCTCTATGTGGGGCAGCTGCTGCTGGGCGCGTTGAATGTGTGGCTCAAAGCCCCAGTGTGGATGCAGCTGGTGCATCTTGCCGTGACCGACATCCTCTGGGTGATGCTGGTGATTTTTGCGGCGGGCGCGCTGGCAGCCCAGCCCCAGACAGCCCCAACCGTCGAAATGCGCCAGCATCCTGCTTGATAAGATTACTTCACTACCAGCACATGACAGGGAGCGTGGTTGACGAGTGCCGATGCCGTGCTGCCGAACACGCGCTCATGCAGGGTGGAGTGCCCTTGGTGACCGATGACCAGCAGGTCCACCCCATGGTGCTGGATGAACTCCACTATCGCCCACACTTCGTGTCCTGCCACGATGTGGGTCTGCGCGAGTACTCCTGCCTGCTGTGCCATCTGGTGCGCTTCCTGCTTTAATTGAGCAAAGTAGGCGTCCCGCTGGTGCTTGACCTCCTCATATTCACCGATGGTGGCAGCATATTTCGGCAGGTCTTCCTCCACCATAATCACATGCAGCTCTGCATTCAGCACGCGCGCCAGTGCAATGCCCGCGTCCAGCGCTTTGCGGGCACCGTCCGAACCGTCGAAGCCAACTAGAATACATCGATACATAGGTCACCTCCTGTCTAGTGGGTAACGATCTCCGAAGCCTTGTGATGAGCTGGCTCCCTTGTTACGGTGGGCTTGAAAAAGCCCTGAGCGATTAGTGTAGGGATCAGCGCACTCCCGATGACAGCAGCCACCAGCACGGTATACTGGCTTTGGTTAATGTAACCGTGCGTTAAACCGAAAAGCGCGGAGATAGTGCCGAAGGTCAGGCCGGTACTCATTAACAAAGTGGTGTAAGTCGCCTCACGCGGAGGCAGGCACCACCAGCGACATAGTGGGTAGCAACCGATGATTTTTGCAGCAACCTTCACTAGGAGCAGAATGAGAACCAGCCCTGCTGCCCGCCCCATCGCGGGTATAGAGACAAATGCTCCTGCTTTCAGGAAATAGAATGGAGTAAGGAGTGTGAAGGTCATCGTGCGAATGCGATGCATGAAGTCCCAGTCGCGTGTCATCGTGGCTGCCAGCACCAATCCCAGCAGGTAGGCAGGCAGCACCGCCTCACTATTTGCCTGAACCGCCAGCGCACCCAGCAGTAGCACAAGGATCAGAATGAATTTGATTTGCGGCTCGCTGGTATGGATTCCTACATTCCGAAAGAACCAGCGCGTCAGCCTCGGAGCCAGCGGTAGTACAATGCCCAGCGCCGCCACAAAGAGCAACATCCACAGGTTGAAATGGGCGAACAGTAGCCCCAGTGCAATCACCGTGCCCAAATCGGTGACAAAACATGCAGCTAAGATGAGTTTGCCCAGTGAGGCACGGTTCAGCCCTGTTTCGATCATCACTGCGTAGACCACCGCTACCGAGGTAGTGGAGAGCGCGATGCCTGCGATTTTTGCTGCATCAGCAGACCAGCCTGCTACATAGTAGGCATAGCCCATCGCCGCAAGAAAAGGGGCAAGGAACGAGGCAAAGCCTATCGCAAGCGCTGCCCGCCAGTGCTGGCGCAGTGAATCGGGGTCAATTTCTGCCCCTGCCAGAAAGGTGAGCAAGACACCGCCCAAGCTCGCCAGAAAGTTAATCCACTCGCTTGGCTGAAGATGAAATAGGTTGCCTGCAATTGTCCCAACAATAATCTCCATCAACGCCACGCTGATCGCCAAGCGCATCGAAAGCAGCGAGGCAATCAGCGCCAGCGTGATCCACACACATGAAGTCCACCAGATGTTCTCCATCACACCTGTCCTCCTGTTAGCAAAAAGCGTGAAAGCCTGTCGTTTTGCGCTACGGAAAAGGTGCAGGAGTCATCAGCCATTAGCGGCGGTTTGCCCCTGAGGGGACAGGCGGAACTCCATCGCCTTGTGCGCTGCTTATGCAGCAGCACCAAACCATATTATACCCCATTCGGTCTCAAGATGGAAAGATGGATTCGGGAAGCGCTCCTTGTCTGCCCCAAAGCTTTCGCTAAGACATTTTCTGGGGTACACTTTCCCCTAAGGCGGTGAAGCAGGCAGGATTCTTGAAAAGGGGCTGGAATTAGAGTGTCTAACCCGATGGGTAGGGGCATCGCCCCTGGATGAGCCGTTATTCGCAAAACGACACGGAGGTTGTAAGCGATGCGATATCAGCTGAAAGATATGCCGTTGTCCACTGCGCTGCTGGTGCTGGTCACGCTCTTTGTGCTGGCGGGCAGCGTGCATCATGTGGCGTACACCTTCAGCACGCTGGAGGGAGGTAATCTGGTTTGGGGCTATGTGCAGGCGCTCGGCATCGATCTGGGCATCTTGGGGCTTGCCTACGGCATCCAGCTGCGCAAGCGGCAGAACCGCTCAACAGCCCCCCTCTGGGCGGTGCTGATCCTAGTCACCTTCATCAGCGCGTATGCCAACTACCTGTACGGCATTATGCATCAGCAGCCGCTGGCGACGGCAAGTGCGTTCGACAGGGCTGTCGTGTTCCTGCGCCCGTTCCTGCTCTCCGTCACGCTGCCGATTATTATGTTCGCGCTGATTGAAATCATCGGTGAGGATCGCAATTACGCACTTCAGATTACCAGTGGCGAAGGGCAGACCGAAACCCGTGAGGAGCGCGCAGCCAGCCACGAGCCGCAGGCGGAGCCTGCGCGGGCAGCCGTGGTCGCCCTTACACCATCCAACGAGCGCAATCATCTGCCTGGTGGCAAGGAAGCCGCGCTGGAGCAGCTGCTCTATCTGCTGTATGAGCGCCCGACGCTGACCCGCGCCCAGCTCGCGGCGGAACTGGGCTGCTCGCGCCAGACGCTTTATAACTACCTGCAGGAGCTGGAAGCCCGCGGCTACATCCGACGCAAGGGCAACGGCTACGAGACGGTCGTCACTCCCTTGCCCCGCAACGGCTCCCGCGCCCGACGCCCCAGTATTCCTGCTGGTTTTGCGTCTACACGCGAAAACTCTTGACTCTGCTGCCATCGAGCAGGTATAATCCCCTCGGAAACAACCAAAGGAGGTACGCTATGGAGACGCACTACAAACTGAGTGAGCGTGAGCGGAGTGTGATCCGATGCTTCGCGGAGGGTCTGACCCCTGAACAGGTCGCTGAACAGATGGCGATTACGACGGAACAAGTGGAACAGACCACTATGAATGTTCTCTATAAACTGTTCGCTGGCTCTGTGTTAACCACTGTCCAATCCTCAGAAACACCCGCTGAGGAGCTTGTGAGCGTCTAACAAGTTGCTACCTATCTGGGATTCCTCGCCTTCGGCTCGGAATGAGAGGTTCGTTTTCACAAAGCCAGCCTTGTCATTCCGAGCGAAGCGAGGAACCTCGCCTGCTCAAAAGTGACAGGTAGCAAGTTGGATTATTATATGTTGTCAGTCAGTGCCCCAGAATCGGCGGTCGATGCTGCGATATTGCACCGCTTCGGCAATATGGGGCAGCTGGATCTGCGCCTCGCCCTCCAAATCGGCAATCGTGCGGGCGATTTTGAGGATGCGGTCGAAGGCGCGTGCGCTCAGTCCCAGTCGCTGGACGGCTGTGCGCAGGTAGGCGCGTATCTCGTCGCTGATTGGGCAGAAGTGGCGCACCAGCTTGCTGCTCATCTGGGCGTTGCACACCAGTCCATAGGGCTGGAGACGCTCCAGCTGGCGTAAGCGGGCACGCACCACGCGCTCCCGAATCACCGCCGACGGCTCCCCCGGCTGCAGGCTGAGCAACTCCTCCTGACGCAAGCGTGGCACCTCCAAGTGGATATCGATGCGATCCAGCAGGGGACCCGAGATACGCTGGAGATATTTGCGAATCATCGTGGGGGAGCAACTGCAAGTATGGGAGGGATCGCCGTGAAAACCGCATGGACATGGGTTCATCGCGGCGACCATCATCGTGCGCGCGGGGAACTGTACCGCCGCCTGCACGCGCGACACGGACACCACGCCGTCCTCCAAGGGCTGGCGCATCGCCTCCAGCACATCCCGCTTGAACTCAGGCAGCTCGTCTAAGAAAAGCACACCATTATGCGCCAGCGAAATCTCGCCTGGGCGCGGGATGGTGCCACCGCCCACCAGCGCGGCATAAGAGGTGGTGTGATGAGGCGAGCGGAAGGGGCGAGTGGTCATCAGCCCTGTTTTAGGCGGCAGCAGCCCCACCGCGCTGTAGAGGCGCGTGGTCTGCAACGCCTCCTCCAGCGTCATCGGCGGTAGGATGGTGGGCAGGCGACGCGCCAGCATCGTCTTGCCTGAACCGGGCGGACCGATCAGCAGCACATTGTGCCCGCCTGCGGCGGCAATCTCCAGCGCTCGCTTCGCCTGCTCTTGACCCCGAATCTCGGCAAAGTCCACATCATAGTCTGGCTGGGCATTCAGCAGCGCGTTCACATCGACGCGCGTTGGCGGCTTGCTGCGCGGATCGTGAAAGTAGCTCACAACCTCTAACAGATTTTCTACACCGATCACTTCCACCTCGCGCACGACGGCAGCCTCCAGTGCGTTCGCGGCAGGCACGATCAGCCGTCGCTTGCCCGATTCGCGGGCATGCAACGCGATGGAGAGCACGCCGTTCACAGGGCGCACGCTCCCATCCAGCGACAACTCGCCCACAATCAGCGTCTCGTCCAGCCGATCCAGCGGGATCTGTTCTGACACCGCCAGAATGCCAACGGCAATCGGCAGGTCGTAGGCGGGACCCTCTTTGCGCACATCGGCAGGTGCGAGGTTGATAGTGAGCCTCCGCAGGGGGAACTCCAGCCCCACATTGCGAATGGCGGTGCGCACGCGCTCACGCGACTCCTGAACGGCGGTATCGGGTAGCCCAACCAGCGTCCACTGGGGCATCCCCGGCTGCATGTCGACTTCGACCTGTACCGTGAAGGCATCGATGCCGTGCAGCGCCGCGCTATCGACCTTCGCCAGCATTCCCTACTCCTTCCGCATGGGGAGCAATTCCACGCAGAAGGCAACTCTCCTGCGCACCAATCCTTAGCGGGGTGAACTACCTTAGCCGTCTGATGAGGTTGAGGAGGGTGGTTCAGGATCACGCCAGACGCCATCGGCTTTCAGCAGCGCGATCAGCTCCTCCACGCCGCGCTCGGCAGGGATGTCGTTCTTGACCAGTTGTCCCTTGCGATAGAGTGCGATTTTGCCCGATCCACGCCCCACATAGCCGTAATCGGCGTCCGCCATCTCGCCCGGACCGTTGACGATGCAGTTGTGCGTAATGGCAAGCCCACATGCGTAGGTGTGCGCCTTCGCCACTTCAAGGTTGTACACTACGCCTCGATAAGGGACGCGCCGCGTCTGGCGCACGGGCAGGTACAGGTAGCAATTGTCTATCCCAAGACGCCCTGTGCGCTGGCGCGATTCGGGCAGATCGATTTTGTAGTCCATCAGCGCTATAAATCGGCGCAGGGCGTCTGCACCTGTGATGGAGACGGTATAGATGGGTTGGCGATTATGTGGCTTGCGAACAGTCAGCCCTGCTGCGACGCCCAGTCGCAGCAGTATCTGATGCACCTGAAACGCGAGCATAGGCGAGACAGTGACATACTGCGCGCGCGGGTAGCCTTTGATAACGCCCACATAACCGTCACATCGCCATAGAACGCTTAGCAGTCGCGCCTGCTGTTCGCGCGGTAGGGTCAGCATCCAGTCGGGCATGCGCTTGTTCTCAGCGCGTCGCCCGAATAAAGTAGCAAGCCGTTCCGCCCACTCGGTGGAATGCAGTATGATTTCCTGCGTATTACGCCTTGTGCGGTGCGAGGGTGTTGCACCTAACGCGCTCAGCGCATCGGTAAGCCACTGAGCAAGGCGTGTCTCTTGCACACCGAAAGTGAAGAACGCCTGGTGTGGCTTGCCCGTCTTGCCGCCGATACTGCCTTCGGCAAGGTAGCACGCAGCGACTGTGAGAAACGCCTCGTTCACAGGCATATCAGGATATTCGGGAACATAGGTTTGTGTTTGCTCACCCTGCAAAATGGGGTACAGCACGACCATGCCCGTTTGCAAATTTTCGGCGGCGTGCCAGCGCGCCTCGTCGCCCCGCCCTGCACACGCAGCGATGTTTGTGAAGCGTGGACGGTCATGCTTCGGGCGCGATGGGTGTTCCAGCGCGAGCACAGGGTGATTCGGCGTCAACAGCACAGAGGGCATCCCCGCGCAGCGCAACTCAATCAGTTCGCCTTCAAAATCGTGCGTTTCGGTCTGGACAACGGGCTGAAAATCCCCTCGATCGGTCAACACGAGGTCGCCCGCCTGAACCGTGCGAATCGGGCACAGCCCTTCGCGCGTCATCACAGGCGAGTCAGGATGCAAGCAGCCCATCACGGCGATGTCCAGCCCCACCAGGTGCTTCGTCGCCTCGCGCACCTGGTTCAGCACGGTGGGCAGGTCGAACTTGGTACGCCCGCACGAGGGACAGGCGATATACTCCACTTTGGTCTTGCGCAGTCCAAGCGCCTGCAGGATGTCGTAGCACACTTCGATCTCGTTGATCGGATCTTCTGCCAGCGAGACGCGGATTGTGTCGCCGATCCCCTCTGCCAGCAGCGTGCCGATGCCAATCGCGCTTTTGATACGGGCATACATCCCATCGCCTGCTTCGGTCACGCCCAGATGAAGCGGATAATCCATACCGAGCTGCTTCATCCGCTCCACCATCAAGCGGTTCGCCGAGAGCATGACAGGCACACGGCTTGCCTTCAGCGAGACCACAATATCTCGGAACCCATGCGCCTCGCAGATGCGAATGTACTCCAGTGCCGATTCCACCATCCCTGTAGGCGAGTCACCGTACATCACCTTGATGCGCTCCGAGAGGCTGCCGTGGTTGACCCCGATGCGCATGGCGACGCCTCGCTCCTTGCAAGCGCGAATAACAGGCAGCAGCGCCTGCTCGATAGCTTCCAGTTCCTGCTCGATCTCGCTCTGGCTGTACTCCACGCGGTTCGGGTTGGGTTTGCGGAACACAAACAGCCCTGGATTGATGCGGATTTTCTCCACATGCTTGGTGCATTCGAGAGCGATGTCCATGCCCTGATGGTGCACATCGGCGACGAGCGGGATACGCCCGTAGCCGCGCCGTTTGAGTTCAGCTTTGATTTCACCAAGGTTTTGCGCCTCACGCAAGTTGGGCGCAGTGACGCGAACGATCTCGGCACCTGCCTCGTAGAGCTGGATAATCTGCTCCACGGCGGCGGGCGTGTTCATCGTTTCGGCGGTGATCATCGTCTGCACCCGAACAGGGTTGTCACCGCCGATGCCTATCTCGCCCACCTTGACCTCGCGCGTCTTGCGACGGCGATAGGTATGGGGCAATTGCACACTCGCCAGCGGAATCACCTTGCTCATCTACCAATAAGTGTACCTGAAGCCCACATCAAGGGAGATACTCTTTTGCAGGGCTGCTTATTTTGCTTACAGCGAACACTCCGCGCCTTGAGCAAGATCCCCTCATTCTATTTGCTCAACCCGCAGCGCACGCCAGCCGTTCTCGTTGCGTTTGGGGTTGGGTTTGAGGCATGCGACTGCTCGTACCCGGCTACCCCTTTTTAATCCCTGCGCTAGTGGCGGTGGTACAAACACACTCAAGCCATCAACACCGCGTATAAAGCCGAAATTCTGACTTACACGCTGCTGGAAAACCCCTTCAATCGTCTGCACGAAACCCTCGATCTCCGTTAGCGGAGCAAGTTGAACAGCAACGACTTGATAACGCTTGCCCTCTTTATACAGGCAAACCTCCACGATGTCACCTACTTGCATATTTTTAAGATGCTTGAACCGTCGGTGCTGTATGGGTAGCCTCTCCTCAGGCGAGAAAAGGATATAGGTGATCCGTTTCTCTGGATTGTGGCGGTCAATGACCCCATATCGACACTCAAAATCCTCCTCACGGATACCCTTCAGAAACAGGTGCGCAAAGAGCTTAGTATTAGGTACTGAAGGACGAGGCGCATTACAGTGTTGCTGATACCAGTCTGTTCGTTGTATTCGATGAATCTCTGGAGGGATGCTGCAACCCTCTCGCTGGCGTGTCTCATAGGCAACACGAGCGTAATAAGCAGCGTCACTGTAGCGTCCCAACCGCTCCAGAAGTAGAGCCATTCGCAGGTGTATGTTGACCAGCAACCGATCTTGTTGTTGCAAGGTGCAGGCATGGTAGTAGCACATCAGGGCTGGCTTTGGTTCGATCATTTCGAGTAGCTCGCCCAACTCACCCCATATCCACCAATCACGGCGTTTGACGCGAGCAGTAACCTTTATATGTTGCAGCGCCCTTTGCGAATCCCCCTGTTTGTGGAATATCTGTGCCAGCGAGCGGTTAATCCATGGATCCTCAGGGTAGCGGGAAAGGGCATCTTGCAAGACATTAAAGCCCCAAATGAGTCGAGTGTCTTGCATCGGTAGTTTGTTTATAGCGCGCCCGATGGCATAAAGCACCATCAGTTCCAAGCTAATACAGGTTTTTCGATCTGCCAATTGTCTTGGCTGGCGATCCTCAGGGCGTAAGTTTTGCAGGTCCCACCACATTACAAAGTCCAAAAAGCCGCGCCATTTTATCTTTTGCGCTTTGCACGCTAAACGCAGCATACAGGAGTGCAGGAGTGAGGGGCGCTTTACTAAGTCTAACTG
This sequence comes from Armatimonadota bacterium, assembly GCA_039630445.1. Lineage (GTDB taxonomy): Bacteria > Armatimonadota > Fimbriimonadia > Fimbriimonadales > GBS-DC > HRBIN15. The sequence continues at coordinate 2,853 of JBCNVA010000107.1, read as the reverse complement.
GCAATATTCTTTGAACCAGTTATCAATCTTGGAGAGAGTTTCCTCGGTCAGATTGCTCGCACCCTTTCCGGCCTTACTCACATCACCAAGTTTGCACTTGAGCAGGTCATAAAGCACCCATCCGAACGCTTCTTGGATCCAGCGATTTTGGTTAGCTGGATCTTGAAGCGCTTGCTTGGCTTTGGCGTAGGCTTCTTTTAGATTGCCTGCTCTGCGCAGTTGGTAGATTTCCGAACAAAGTGTCATGATGACCTCCCTAAACCTCGCTCAATACGCTGAATCGAATCGGCTGCCGCTGCGCGGACACGCTCGTCGGGGTCCGATTCAAGTTCCCGCAGGATTGAGAGTCCAGCCGGATGTCCGATGTCCCCAAGCACACGCGCGATGTTGAGACGCAGATTGAAGTTTTTCTCCTCCTCCAAAGCTTGCTTTAGCTGCGGGATGGCATCCACACCCAGCTTTGCAATGGCTTGCCGACACAACATGGGAACCATTAATTCCTGTTCTTTCAGCCCTTCAATAAGGGCATGGAGTGACTCAACTCTTGGATACTCGCGTAGGTAAAGTGCCGCCTCATGCTGAATTGCCCAGGGCGCATTCCCAAGCTGATCTGCGAACAGGGAGGCTAAATCGGGGGCATTTGTATAGCGCAGCGCGGTCAGTACAGCCCAGCGGTTTGTCGGGTTATAGATGCTGTCGCTTAGTAGCGCTTGCTGGAGCGCACTGGTCACTTTCTCACCACCGATGCGTCCTAATGCACGCGCTGCTGCCCACTGCGCCAGAAACCGGCGTGCATAGTCCCAGAATGGGTCACACAGCGCTTCGACGAGCGGCTCTACAGCTGCCTCACCCAACTCGACAAGCGCCTCTACACAAACGGTGCGAATATGCTCGCTCGGATCGCCCAGTGCGTGTATTAGTGCTGGGATACCCTCAGCAAAACCTAAACGGCGAAGTGCCTGGATCGCAGCCAGGCGTACTTTGCTCTTCTCGTCACGTTCCACAGCGCGACGGAGCAAGGGCACACAGTCAACCGTTCCTATCTGTTCCAGCACAGAAACCGCCCATTCACGCAGCGAGTCATCAATCTCGTTTTCTAAAGCGACTTCTAATTCGGGCAGTGCCTCTAGCCTGAGAGTTACCAGTGCATCCCGCGCTGCGTCCCGATAAACAGGATGGCGAAAAGCTACATCGACAATCAGCGCAGCATCATCCCGATTACCGACGGCTCCCAGTGCGCGAACCGCTTCAGCCCGTACCGCTTGCTCTACCTCGCGCTGCACCATGCGTCTCAGAGGTTCCCGAGCGCGCGTTTCCTGCAAGGCGCCCACAGCCGTCGCCGCCGCTGATCGCACAGCAGGCGCACTATGACACAGCAATGGCTCCAGGGTATGCCATGCGCGGTCACTACCCGTTTCACCTAAACTCAGCGCAACCGTAACCAGCGATTCAACATCCTGCAAGCGTCCCACAATGGCTGGCAGTGCATCCCAGAGAAATTTCCACAAGTATCGGTCGCCCCTAATCGCTCGATAGAGGCACCAGAGTTGATCTGCAGGTTCCCAACGCCCCAGAGCAACCTGATCGCACCAGTCTGCCACCGCCTCGTTGGAGCCACCTGCTGCTATGAGCCATTCACTAAGCCGAAGCTGGGGGTTTAGCGAGTGGGCAGCCATTTCGCGCGCCTGGTGGAGCAGATGGTCACGCTCATCCAGTAGAGCCTGCCAGAGCATCTGCCGCTCCATCAAGTAGGGTCCATTCTCTAACCGCACCTGACCCTGAAGCAGGACGCGCTCGAGCATCGGCAACGCTTCCTGCTCCACTAACTTTTGGATGTTTGCAATGTGTTGCTTGCAGGCGGAGTCGGTCATTTGGGAAAAGATCCCTATCAAGTCGCAAGGATTTTGCACAACGGACAACTCCCCCCAGGGCGCAAGCCGCACTTCTACGGGATGGCTCCCCGTTCCACAGCGAACAGATAGCTCTACGCTAACCCCTACCATCGTCCTCCGCCTCCTTTCGTGGAGGCACTTGCTACGATTTGCAGGTGCTAACTGTTTAAGGCTACGCACCTACGCCATGAAAAGTTCCTCCTTTTGGCTGCATTTTCCTGCTGTGGAGAGCCTTTGCTGTTCGCCCTCAGAAAGCAGGAAAATCCCTTTACACAGAGTAACATCTACCATGCAATCTGCTTGCCGCTGGAGGAGTAGCGATGAAGGCAGTCGCGTATGTCGATGGCGCATCGCTGTCCAATCCGGGCTACGCGGGGCTGGCAGTGCTGCTTTTCGACGCGGAGGGGCGCTTGCTGCTTAGCCTTTGCGAGCCTATCGGCAAGCAAACAAACAATTTCGCTGAGTACTATGCCCTGCTTCGCTGCCTGCATGAAGCGGTTCGGCTCGGAATCTCCTATTTGGACATCTACACCGATAGTGAACTGATCGCCAAGCAATGGACGGGCGAATACAAGGTGCAATCCGAACATCTGAAACCCCTTTACTGGGAGGCAAAGGAGCTGGCGCAACGGATTGGTACTGTCGTGGTTCGTCACACAAAGGCGCAGAGTGACGAGTGGATTAGGCTTGTAGACAAAATGTCTCAACGCGCGGCGGAACATATTCAAAAGTTCTCACCAGAGCTATTGGCAGAGTAGCCAGCAATCAAGGGGGATTATTAGATGGGACACTATGAGGTAGGTCTTGCGAAAACTTTTTTTGATGCGCTGGATAAGCGGATTCCGCGTGATCGACATGACCTGGTGTACAAAACCCTTGAGGAGTTAGCTCTGCGCCCGAGTCCTCCCGGCTTGCGCGTGCATCGTGTCGATCATGCGCAGAGCGAGTGGTGGTCCGCTCG
>JBCNVA010000106.1:0-8371 GCA_039630445.1 Armatimonadota bacterium | reverse complement strand
AGGGCTTCGTCCTCCACGCGGCGTCGCTGGGTCAGGCTTGCGCCCATTGCCCAAGATTCCCGACTGCTGCCTCCCGTAGGAGTGGGGCCCGTGTCTCAGTGCCCCTCGGGCCGGCCGTCCTCTCAGACCGGCTACCCGTCGTAGGCTTGGTGAGCCGTTACCTCACCAACGACCTGATAGGCCGCGGGCCCATCCCGAAGCGGCTCGCGCCTTTAGATACGACAGCCGAAGCCGTCGCATCCACATCCGGTATTAGCCCGGGTTTCCCCGGGTTATCCCAGTCTTCGGGGCAGGTTACCCACGTGTTACTCCGCCGTTCGCCGCTTAGGATGCCTCCCGAAGGAGACATCCTCGCTCGACTTGCATGTCTAAGGCACGCCGCCAGCGTTCGCCCTGAGCCAGGATCAAACTCTCCATCAGAAAACGCACCCGTTTTCTGAGATCCTGGACGGCTCGCAAAGCGTCTTACCTGCCCGGTTTTCAAGGTGCACTTGAGATTGCTGACCCTCGCCGCTGGATGAGTCAGCAAGGGACATTATACCATGTCCCAGACGCTTTTGTCAAGGGGTGGGCGCCTTTTTACGCCCTCTTTTGCCCTTTTTGCGCTCGGAAATGTCCCGAAAAAGGGACCGCAGGGGGAACCTGCTAACCGCCTTAATATATACCATGCAGCTCCCCCCCTTTGTCAAGGGGGGGTGAGAGTGTTCGATAAATCGGTGGGTGAGTTGACGGCTAAAGCCGTTCCTTGTCAAACGAAGCCCGCCTTCGCGGGCTAAAACAGCCGACGCAGGTCGGCTTGGTTTGCTCGGGAACAGCTTCAGCCATCAGAGCTAGAGGCGATTTTCCGACCATCCTCCTGACCCCTTGACACAGAGGCAGGAGATGGGGTATAATAAGGGCGACAATCGAGGCGCCGTACCCAAGTGGCTAAGGGGGAGGCCTGCAAAGCCTCTATTCGTGGGTTCGATTCCCACCGGCGCCTCCATTTTTATTCGGCTCCGCTGGCACAGGCGGCGCTTCCACCACCAGCGGCGCATGGAGCCACTGATGGTCGATATAGACGCTGATAGTGCCTTGTCCTGGGCGCAGCGCGGTGAAGCGTCCCCACTGATCGATAAAGCCCAGCCCCGTGTTGCAGCCCCAGAGGGCATCCCAAGTGGACACAGGCTCGCTATCGCGCCAGATACGGAACCGTACCTGTTCGCCCACTTTCAAGGTCGCCGCAGGCGGTTCGATGCGATAGGTGGCTCGCGGCAAGGCGGGACGCAGGCTGTCATCAAACAGTAGCCAGAGGTTCGCCACGGGGCGCTCGCTGCCATCCGAGGGGCTGTTGAGCAGCAGGTCGCGCACGACCAGCGTGCTGGAACCACCCCCATCCAGATTGATGGCATCCACCGCACCATACCGAAGCATGAGTTGCGCCAGCTCTGGTAGGCTGACACCTTGGCTGTGCGCCTGACGCCCGTCCACCACCAGCCAGAGGAGTTCGCCTTTGGCAGTGCGCCCAACCGCAGTGCGCGGGTGGCGTCGCTCCCAGAAGCCACGATTGAACCCTGCCTGCTCATACTCCTCGGGCGCTACAGGCTTGCCATTGCGCACCAGCCACGGACCGCCTGCAATCGCCTCCGTCACCTCGCGCCATGCAGAGGCTCCATCCCCTTTCAGGTCAAGGCGTATCTGCACGGCTTGACCAGGTTGCAGCGCCTGCAGAAATGCTCCCGCGTTGCCTGTGCCCAGAAGCACGCCTCCTGTAGGGGGAATGGGAACACGGCTGGCGTTGGGCAAGACCTCGCGCACGACGGCTTGCACCATTGCGCCAACACGCAGGGGGCGCGGTAGCGCATCCAGCACCACCGCCACTCCAGATGCCTCCGATTGAGCCATTGTCCCAAAGAAGTTGGTATAGAGCACTAAATCACTCTCTGCCCTTGCGGGGCGGTTGATGCCCGTAAGGGGAGTCTCTGCACCATCGGCGCGAATAACGACAGCGTCCAGCAGCGGCGCGCCAATCACCACTTTGCCGCCTACACCCCAGCCAATAGCGGGACGGTTCGGAAACGGCTCGCTGACCAGTTCACCCCGCACGATGCACAACCCCAGCGGGTCACCCGTGTAGGGAAAGAAGTCGGCGTTCAGTGCTGCCAGCGCTCGATGGCGCCACGCCGCACGACTGACTGGCTCCCGCCCGCGCGTTCCGTTCTCAGCCAGCACCACATCGTTGCCTAACACCGTTACGATGCGTACCGCGCGGGAGGGCGTGATGCGCAAACCCTGAACGGCAAGCGGCGGGTCGGTGGAAATCTCTTGAAACAGCACGACATGCGGCGTGATACGCTTCTGAATCGTTTCGGGCGACTTCGATTGGGCAAGCACAGTCGCAACGAGCAGCAGCCCAATCGCCTTAGTCAGCCACCTCCGGCATGCAGCACGCATAGACAGAGGGAGTATACCCTGACTATGCTCATGGCGAGCAAAGGTCAGCCTCCGTTTATACCAATCTCTATTTCCAGTGCTGTCATCGTCGGCGGGGACGCCGACGCTACGCGGGGCGTGTTCGTAGCGTCGGTGAGACGCCGACACTACGCGGGGCGTGTTCGTCGCGGCGGCGTCTCGCCGACGGCATCAAGGCGTTTACTTCGCCAATTGGTATTATTCCGTAGGGCGCACGGGGATCGTCTTTTCGTGCGTGTAGAGGGCGAAGCCAGGCGGTGCATGGCGCGGCTTGCGCACATATTTGCGCAGTGTGTAGTCTACCTCCACTACGCTGGCATGGCGATCTGCGCTGTGCTGGGCAGCAAGGCGTGCCGCGAACTCCAGCGTGCGCCGCGGGACACGCTCGGGGTGCCCCTCCGTGCGAATAATCACATGCGCCCCCACGCCTGTGCGCACATGGAGCCACCAATCATTCGGGCGAGCGATGCGCGTTAGCAGGAAGTCGTTCGCTTGGGCGTTCTCACCCACCAGCACCTGATAGCCGTCGGGGCTGAGATGGACTTGAATCTTGTGCCCTTCGAAGGGATCTTTCTCGGCGCGAGAGGTGCGCGGCTCTTGGGCAGTTTCGCGCAGCCAGCCGTTGGCACGCGCAGTCTCCAGCAAAGCACGGAGCTTATCAAGCTGATCATTGGCTGCTTCTAATTGCAGTAGGGCGTTTTGGATTGCATCGCGCTCCGCCTCAAAGCGTGCCTGGCGGGCTTGGAGTCCGCTCAGCCCTTCCCGCGCGCGACGCGCCTTCTCAAAATAGCGCTGGGCGTTCTCCGCAAGGCTTCGGGTGGGGTCCAGAGGGATTTCGAGGGTGGGCATGTCGGGCTGGGTGTAGTCTGGGGCGAGTAGGCGCGTGCTGCCAGGGAACAATCCATGCCCGAATGCCAAGATAAGTTCACCAAACAGCTGATAGCGGTCGGCTTGGTGGCTCTCCTGCAGGGCGCGCTGGATGTCGGCGAGCGCGCGCTCCCGCGCTTGCAGCGCCCGTTGCAGTGCAGGGCGCAGAGTGTTGCGCAGCGAATCGGCTTCCGCCTGCTCGATACGCTCGGTGAAGGCTTGCTCCCACGCCACATTGAGGCTGCTGCGCGGGTGCTGCCACTCGCGAGGCAACTGACGGCAGGGCATCGGATAGGCGCCCAAGGCGCGACCTGCCTGCGAGGAAGGCGTCACGATGCCCCCGCCTGACGGCTCACGCACCAGCACAGGTTCCCAACGAGCGGTGTGCAGCCGTTGCGCCCATTCCAGCAGCCCTTCGATGCCCTCCTGCTGGGCGATCAGCTCCAGTTCCGTCGCGGTGAAACGGCTCAGCCCCTCCAGATAGTCGCCCCAGTCGCGCTCTGGGTTCACTTGCCGTTGCGCCCACAACGCACGCCACTCCGATTCGCTCAAAAGGAGGGGGTTACACAGCCCTTCCACACGCGTAGGGGGCAGACGATACCGTTCGCCCGCGCGGATGGGACGCTGCTGACTCTGGCGCGGCGAAACCCACTTCAGCGCACTCTGGATTAACCCCGCTGGATTCACCAGAAAGATGTTCGAATGCTTGCCCATCAGCTCCACAATCAGCGCGTAGATGCCGTCGGGCGTCTCGAACTCCAGCTGCACGATGCGGTCGAACCCGACCTGGGCGATTTGGCGCAGGAACGCGCCTTCTATATATTTGCGCAAGCTTTGGCAGAAGGGCGGTGGAGTCGGCGCGTTCGGCAGCTTCCGCGAGAGGAGATGCATTCGAGCGAACTGGGGATCGGCAGAAACCAACAGCCGATGCTCCTGACGCTGCGCGTAGAGGTGCAACACGATAGTGAGCGGCTCAGGCTGGCGAATCTCCTGCAGCCGCCCACCGATCAAGCCGCGACACTCGCTCAGCACTGCATATAGGTTCAAGCTATCAAAGGGAATAGCTTTTGACATCCCTCTCTCCAGCGATCACCTTATACCAATCGGGTTTTCAAACGGCACAGCATTCTGGACAGCTCAAGCCGCTCCTGTGCAGACGAAGCCGACCTCCGTCGGCTGTAGCCCGCGTAGGCGGGCTTCGTTTGCCGAGGAACGGCTTTAGCCGTGTATCACTTGACGCCCCAATTGGTATTACACAAGGATGCTGAGGGGCGATACTCCCTGATGGCTCGCTGCTTAGGGAAAAGCATACCCTATCATCTGCATTCCTCGCCGTAGGCGAAGGGGGTACACTATGGAGGAGGTCGATGAGGATGGATTTCGCGTGGACTGAGGAGCATCGGATGGTGCGCGAGATGGTGCGCCGCTTCGTGGAGAACGAGGTGAAGCCTCACATTCGGGACTGGGATCGGCACGGTGCAGATCCGAAGGTCTACACCCAGATGGCGGAGCTGGGACTGTTGGGCATCTGCATCCCGCGCCGATGGGGTGGCGCTGGGTTGGACTACATCAGCCTCGGCATCGCCTGCGAGGAACTGGAGTATGGGGACACTTTCCTGCGCGTGATTATGTCGGTGCATGTCGGTTTGACAGGGCTGACCATTCTTTCGTGGGGCACGGAGGCGCAAAAGGAGCGGTTCCTGCGCCCGCAGGCAACAGGTCAGCGACTGGGTGCGTTCTGCCTAACCGAGCCGAACGCTGGCAGCGATGTGGTGGGAATGCAAAGTACTGCCCGACGCGAGGGCGACTACTATATCCTCAACGGTGAGAAAATTTGGATTTCGCTGGCGGAGGTCGCTGATCAATACTTGGTTGTTGCTTGGACTGATCTGGAGAAAAAGGCACGGCGCGACCATTCGGGTCTCAGTGCGTTTATCGTGGAGCGCGAGCGCGAAGGGGTCAAGCCCTACACGCTGCACGGCAAACTGGGCGTGCGCGCGGGCAACACGGGTGGCGTAGTGTTCGAGAATGTAGCGGTGCCCGTCGAAAATCGGCTCAGTGAGGAGGGCGAGGGCTTCAAAATCGCCATGTTCGCGCTGGATCAGGGGCGCTACACTGTGGCAGCAGGTGCTGCTGGGCTAATCCGCGCCTGCCTCGATGAATCGGTGCGGTACGCCAAAGAGCGCAAAACCTTTGGTAGACCGATTGCCGAACATCAACTGATCAAGCAAAAGATCGCACAGATGGCAGCAGACTACGAAATCAGCGTGCTGCTCTATCAAAAGGTTGGCTGGATGAAAAATCAGGGGCTGCGCAACACGCGCGAGACTTCGCTGGCGAAGTGGTACGCGACGGAGGCGGCACAGCGCGCAGCGAACGCAGCAGTGCAGATTTTTGGCGCCTACGGCTTCATCGACGAGTATCCTGTGGAACGCTTCTACCGCAACAGCAAGGGCGCAACCATCTACGAGGGCACTTCCGAGGTTCATACCCTGCTTCAAGCCGACTATGCGCTGGGCTACCGCGTCGATAAGCCACTGCGCGTGACCCTACCACCCTATCCCTTTGCCGAGGATCAGGCAGCAGGATAAGGGGAGCGAATATCTCCCCTTATCCCTAAATATTGTCAGTGCGCGATTGCGGGTGCGCTCAGGTCGCTCTCGTCGCCGGGCAGAGGTGCTTCGCCCTTGACAAACACGATCTCGCCCGCCTCGTTCAGCCGCGCGATAATCGTGTCGCCCTCTTCGAACCGCCCCAGCAGCAGCTGCTCGGAGAGCGGATCCTCGATCATCTGTTGCACCACGCGCCGTAGCGGGCGCGCCCCGAAGTTCGGATCGTAACCTTTCTCCGCCAGCAGCTCCTTAACCGCTGGCTCTAGAACGAGCTGCATGTGGTGCGCCTGCAACTGCTCCTGCACGCGCCCCACCATCAGGTCAACGATCTGCAGAATCTCGGCGCGCGTCAGCGGATGGAATACAATAATCTCATCCACACGGTTGAGGAACTCAGGACGGAACAGCTTCTTCATCTCGTCGAGGATGCGGTTCTTCATCGCCTCGTAGGCGCGCGGATCTTCAGGCGAGGTGCGGCTCTTGCGGAAACCAAGCCCATCTTCCTCCATGATGGAGCGCACGCCCACATTGCTGGTCATGATGATAATCGTATTGCGGAAGTCGACGGTGTGCCCCTGCGAGTCGGTCAGGCGTCCGTCCTCCATCACTTGCAGCAGCAGGTTGAACACATCGGGGTGCGCCTTTTCGATCTCGTCGAGCAGCACCACGCTGTAAGGCTGGCGTCGCACTGCCTCAGTTAGCACGCCGCCCTCCTCATAGCCGACATAGCCCGGTGGCGCACCGATCAGGCGCGACACATTGAACCGCTCCATATACTCGCTCATATCGATGCGGATGAGGTTGTTCTCATTATCGAACAGGTAGGCGGCGAGGGCGCGTGCCAGCTCGGTCTTACCGACGCCTGTGGGTCCCAGGAAGATGAAGGTTCCCATCGGACGCTTCGGGTCTTTCAGCCCGGAGCGGGCGCGTCGCAGGGCACGAGCGACCGCCGAGACCGCTTCGTGCTGACCGATCACGCGCTTGTGCAGCTCCTCTTCGATGCGCAGCAGCTTCTGCGTCTCGCCCTCCACCAGACGCGAGACGGGAATGCCTGTCCAGCTCTGCACAATCTGAGCGACATCGTGTTCGGTGACGAGAGTAGTCATCTCGTGGCGCTGGGCTTCCCACTCCTCCTCCATGCGGTCAATTTCGGCAATCAGTTCACGCCGTCGCGCCTCCAACTCCGCTGCCTGTTCATACTTACCCTGCTGTTTGAGGCTCTGGATGTCTTTGTCGAGCATTTCGAGCTTGCCCTTTGCGCGGCGCAGCTCCAGCGGTGGCAGCGATTGCTGCAGGCGCACGCGCGAGGCTGCTTCATCAATCAGGTCAATCGCCTTGTCGGGCAGGAAGCGGTCGTTGATGTAGCGGGTGGAAAGGCGCACCGCCGCCTCAATCGCGCTATCGGTGATGATGACGCGGTGGTGCGATTCGTAGCGGTCGCGCAGCCCCTTGAGAATCTCGATTGCTTCCTCCTGCGACGGTTCGCGCACCTGGACGGGCTGGAAGCGTCGCTCCAGCGCGGCGTCGCGCTCGATGTATTTGCGGTACTCGTCCATCGTGGTGGCGCCGATGCACTGGAGTTCGCCACGGGCGAGAGCAGGTTTCATAATGTTGGAGGCGTCGATGGCACCCTCAGCGGCGCCAGCACCCACCAGCGTGTGCAGCTCGTCCACAAACAGCACAACCTCGCCCTGCGCCTTGCGCACCTCCTCCAGCACGCGCTTCATGCGCTCCTCAAACTCGCCACGATACTTGGTGCCAGCGACCAACCCGGCGAGGTCGAGCGCGACGATGCGCTTGCCCTTGAGCGCGTCGGGCACATCCCCGTGCACGATGCGCTGCGCTAGCCCCTCCACGATGGCAGTCTTGCCAACGCCCGGCGGACCGACCAGCACGGGGTTGTTCTTGGTGCGCCGTGCCAAAATCTGCATCACGCGCTCCACTTCGGTGTGGCGCCCGATGACGGGGTCCAGCTTACCCTGCCGAGCCAGCTCGGTCAAATCACGCCCGAACTCGTCAAGGGTCGGCGTGCGCGAGCGCTGGGAACGAGGCGCAGGGGCAGAGTGCCCCTCATGGTCTTGAAGCTGCATCACTTCGCGGCGTGCCCGCTCTAAGTCGACGCCCAGCTTGTGCAGTACACGAGCTGCCAGCCCCTCACCCTCCCGAATCAAGCCCAGCAACAGATGCTCCGTACCTATATAGTTATTATTTAGCTGTCTTGCCTCATCATATGCTAAGTCGATTACGCGCGTCGCACGCGCCGTCAGCTGCATCTCCTGCCCCGGGCGCGCGTCGCCGCGGGGAGCATACCGCTCGATCTCGGCACGAATACGCTGCAGGCTAATGCCCAAGCGGTCGAGAATGCGGGCGGCGACGCTATCGGTTTCGCGGATGAGACCCAGCAGCAGATGCTCGGTGCTGACCTGCGATTCGCCCATGCG
>JBCNVA010000105.1:0-11798 GCA_039630445.1 Armatimonadota bacterium | reverse complement strand
ACCGTTCCGACCGGGCATCGTGCATCGCCTGGACAAAGACACCACCGGGTTGCTGCTGGTTGCCAAAACTGATCTCGCCCACGCGCGCCTTGTGGCGGCGTTGCAACGCCGCGCGATCGAGCGACGCTACCTCGCGCTGGTATGGGGTGAACCGCCCTGGGAACAGCGGACCGTTGATCTGCCTATCGGACGTCATCCTGTAGACCGCAAGCGCATGACTGTTTTCAAAGAGTTGTCGGCGAAGCCGCATTCGAGTAGCACGGCAAAGGCACGCCCAGCCTGCACTCATTTCACCGTGCGCCAGCGCTGGCTGGGCTTTGCGCTGCTGGAAGCGAAGCTGGACACAGGACGCACGCACCAAGTACGCGTGCACGCCAGCGCGATTGGGCACCCTGTAGTGGGCGATCCGGTCTATGGGGGCAGACGGTCACTACCACCCTCGCTCTACCCACCTGGAGAGCGTGCCCGATTACAAGCTGCGCTGGATGCCCTCCCTGCGCAACTGCTCCACGCCTATGCGCTGGCGTTCCACCACCCCGTCACGGGCGAGCCGATTCGGCTAACCGCTCCGCTGCCTGATGATTTCCAACAGATACTTACCTTACTGAACGAGGTTGCCCAGCAGGAAAGGGGATCCCAATTCCGACACTAATGGCTGTGCGTGCTGTACGAATTAGGGTTTCAAACGCCGTAGCGAAAACGAACCTGTCATTCCGAGCCGAAGGCGAGGAATCTCAGATAGGTGGCAGCTTGGGTTGTTATAACCCAACTTGCTACCTGTTATTTTGAGTAGGCGAGATTCCTCGCTTCGCTCGGAATGACAGCGCTCCGCTCGGAATAATAGAGGCGCTTTATGCGGCACTAAATATGACATCTATTCAGACGCGGTGCGCAGTAGCTCACCGACAACCCGCTCGAACACGAACTGCCCATCGCGATAGTCTACGCGCACCGTGTCGCCATCCATAAACTCGCGGGCGAGCAACCGTTGCGCCAGCGGGTTCAGAACCTCGCGCTCGATGGTGCGGCGCAGCGGGCGCGCCCCCAACTGCGGGTCGAACCCACGGATTGCCAGCTCCTGCTTCGCCTCCTCCGTGAGCACCAGCGTGATCTTGCGCTCGTCCAGACGCTTCTGGATCTGCTTGAGCTGCAAGTCCACGATGCGCTTGATTTGCAGAATGTCCAGCGGATTGAAGATGATAATCTCGTCGATACGGTTCAAGAACTCAGGGCGGAAGTGCGCGCGCAACGCCTGCAGGATCTGCTCCTGAATCTCGTCCCGATTGAACTCGTTCATCTCCTGGAACAGCACCGAGCCGATGTTGCTGGTCATAATCACCAGCGTGTTGCGGAAGTCGACGGTGTGTCCCTGCCCATCGGTGAGGCGTCCATCGTCGAGCAGCTGCAGCAGCACATTGAACACCTCAGGATGGGCTTTCTCCACCTCGTCGAACAGGATGACGCTGTAGGGGCGTCGGCGAATGGCTTCAGTGAGTTGCCCACCCTCCTCGTAGCCGACATAGCCCGGAGGCGCCCCGATTAGGCGCGACACACTGTGCCGCTCCATATACTCGCTCATATCGATGCGCACGAGGTTGCGCTCGTCGTCAAAGAGGAACTCGGCGAGGGCTTTTGCCAGCTCGGTCTTGCCGACGCCTGTCGGACCCAGAAAGATGAAGGAGCCAATCGGGCGGTTGGGATCCGATAGCCCAGCGCGCGACCGACGGATGGCGTTCGCGACGGCTGTGATCGCCTCGTCCTGACCGACCACGCGCTGTTTGAGTCGCTCCTCGATATGCAGCAGCTTCTCGCTCTCGCTCTCCTTAAGGCGCTGCACGGGGATGCCTGTCCACTTGGCGACCACTTCGGCGATGTCGTCGGCATCCACTTCCTCTTTGAGCAGCTGCATCCCCTTTTGCACCTCGGCGAGCCGCTCCTGCTCTGCCTGAAGCTGCTTTTGCAGCTCGAGCAACACGCCATAGCGCAGCTCAGCGGCTTTTGCGAAGTCGCCTGCACGCTCCGCCTGCTGCTCCTGGAACTTAACCTCCTCGATGCGCGCCTTGAGGTCGCGGATGCGCGTGATGAGTTCCTTCTCGCGCTGCCACTGGGCAACCAGTCGGCTCTTTTCCTCGTTCAGCGCGGCAAGCTCGCGCTCCAGTCGAGCAAGCTGCTCGCGCGCCTCAGGGGTCTCCTCACGGCGTAGCGCCTCACGCTCGATCTCCAGCTGGCGAATCTTGCGCTCGATCTCATCGATCTCGGTGGGCATGGAGTCGATCTCCATGCGCAGTTTGGCAGCGGCTTCATCGATGAGGTCGATCGCCTTGTCGGGCAGGAATCGGTCGGTGATGTAGCGGTTCGACAGCTTGGCGGCGGCGATAATCGCGCTGTCGCTGATGCGCACGCCGTGATGCACTTCGTAGCGCTCCTTCAGCCCACGCAGAATGGCAATCGTGTCCTCTACGCTCGGCTCCGCGACATAGACGGGCTGGAAGCGTCGCTCCAGCGCGGGGTCTTTCTCGATATGCTTGCGGTACTCATCGAGGGTGGTGGCACCGATGGTGCGCAGTTCGCCGCGCGCCAGCAGGGGTTTGAGCATGTTGGCAGCGTCGATGGCGCCCTCTGCTGCGCCTGCACCCACCAAGGTATGCAGCTCGTCGATGAAGAGGATGATGCGCCCCTCGGCGCGGGTGACCTCGCGCAGCACGGCTTTCAGACGCTCCTCAAATTCGCCACGATACTTCGCGCCCGCAATCAGCGCGCCCAGATCCAGCTGCACGATGCGCTTGTCCTTGAGCGTTTCGGGCACATCCCCCGCCACGATGCGCTGTGCCAGCCCCTCCACGATGGCGGTTTTGCCAACGCCCGGCTCGCCGATCAGCACGGGATTGTTCTTGGTGCGGCGGGACAGCACATGGATCACACGCCGAATCTCCTCATCACGCCCGATTACGGGGTCCAGCTTACCCTGACGCGCCAGCAGGGTCAGGTCGCGCCCGTACTTTTCGAGGGCTTGATACTTCTCCTCGGGGTTCTGGTCAGTGATGCGCTGCCCGCCGCGGATGTCGTGGAGCGCTCGGAGGATCGCGTCGCGCGTGACGCCGTTCGCCCGCAGGATGCGCCCCGTTTCGCCCGCCGTGTCGGTCGCCAGCCCCAGCAGCAGATGCTCGGTGCTAACATACTCATCTTTGAGGCGCATCGCCTCGTCAAAGGCTGTATCGAAGGCAGCTTTCAGCCGCTGGGTGATCTGTGCCCCGATGGCTGAGGCGCCCGAGGTTTGCGGACGCCGCTTTAGCTCCGCTTCGATGCCGTTGCGAATGACGGCGGGCACAACACCCAGCTTTTGCAAGATAGCGGGCACAACGCCCCCCTCCTGCTGCAACAGCGCCAGCATCAGATGCTCACTGTCAACCGCTGGGTGGCGATATTGCTCAGCCAGACGCACCGCCTCCTGCACCGCTTCCTGCGCCTTGATAGTCAGCTTGTCAAATCGCATCGCTGTCCCTCCATCTTTAGTGTCATGTTGTCAGGTCTCTTGATACCTGCTATAGTATACCTCATCGGGTGTGAGAGAGTTCCCAACGCCTGCACGATGGGGTAAAATCGGGGCGATGCACCGTCCGACGGTCAGCGTGCTGATACCCAGTTATAACCATGCGCGCTTCCTGCCCGCTGCCCTGCAGAGCGTGTTCGATCAGACCTTCACCGATTATGAGGTAGTGGTGGTGGACGATGGCAGCACGGACGGCTCGGTGGAGCTGCTGCGCACCTATGGCGAGCGCATCCGCCTGTTTACCCAATCGAACCGCGGCACCTACCCTACGCTAAATCGCTGCGTTGCCGAATCGCGCGGGCGCTACTTGGCAATTCTGAACTCGGACGATCTGTGGGCGCCTACCAAGCTGGAAAAACAGGTCGCCGTGCTGGAAGCGCAGCCGCAGGTGGGGCTGGTGCATACCGACGGATGCTTCATCGATGCGGAGGGCAAGGAGCTGGCGGGCAACCCGTTAGGCTTCGAGTGGCCCCGCACGCCCTCGGGCAACATTATCGAGGCGCTGGTGCGCTGCAATAAGATTATCGCCTCCTCCGTGCTGGTGCGCCGCGAATGTTTTGAGCGATTGGGTGGTTTCCGCGAGGATCTATTCGGCTCAGGCGATTGGGAGATGTGGTTTCGTATCGCCTTGGAGTACGATATCGCCTTTATCGACGAGCCGCTCACTTTCTATCGGGTGCATGGGGCGAACGCTTCGTTTCAGCATCGGCGCGTGTATGAGGACGATGTGCGCGTGCGGGAGCAGACCATCCATGCGAACGAGGCGCGGCTCTGGCAGCGGGCGAATGACCCGCGCGCCATGCGCCTGGCACTGGCGCACTCCTACGCCTGCCTGGGCACAGAGTACGCCCTGTTAGGCAAGCGTGCCCAGGCGCGACGAGCCTATCTGCAGTCGCTACGGCTCTATCCCCTACGCTTCAAGAGCCTGCTGCGCCTTGCGTTGACCTTTCTGCCCATCCGCCCACCGTTATAGCGCAGGACACTTCTGAACAGCCTCACAGGAAAGGCTGCCATCCGTGTCGAAATCCCCCAGCGAGGAGGGTTATCAGCGGATGGATGGCTATGTGATTGGCGTGGATGTGGGCACAGCGAGTGTGCGTGCAGGGCTGTTTGACCTGCAGGGCAACCGTCAGGCAATTGCCACAGAACCGATCCAGATTCACCGTCCGAAGCCCGATTATGCAGAGCAATCCTCGGAGGACATCTGGCGGGCGGTGGGCGTGGTGGTGCGAAGCATCGTGCAGGAGGCGGGCGTGGCGCCAGAAGCGGTAATCGGCATCGGCTTCGACGCGACCTGCTCGCTCGTCGTGCTGGATCGCACCGATCAGCCGCTGAGCATCTCCCCGACGGGCGACCCACGCTGGAATGTGATCATGTGGATGGACCACCGCGCCACGCGCGAAGCGGAGGAGATCAACGCAGGCGGCTATGAGGTACTGCGCTATGTGGGCGGCGTCATCTCGCCCGAAATGGAAACGCCGAAACTGCTCTGGCTCAAGCGCCATATGCCCGCTGTGTTCGAGCAGGCGGGCAAGTTTTTTGACCTTGCCGACTTTCTGGTGTACCGCAGCACGGGCAACAACCTCCGCAGCGTCTGCACGAAGGTTTGCAAATGGACCTATCTGGCGCACGAGTCGCGCTGGGACGAGGGCTACCTGCACGCGATAGGCATCGAATCGATTTTGGAGGGGGGACGCGCGGGCGAGAGCATCCGCCCGCTGGGCGAATCAGCAGGCACGCTTACGCCTGAGGCGGCGCGCCATCTTGGCTTGACCGAGCGCACGCAGGTCGCGGTCGGCATTATCGATGCGCATGCAGGCACAGTCGGCTTGCTCGGCGCGGTGTGGAGCGGGCAGGCACGCCCCGACTTGGCACAGCTGGAACGCGCGCTGGCGCTGATTGGTGGCACCTCCTCCTGCCTGATGGCGCTTTCGCGCGAGCCACGCTTCGTGCCCGGCGTGTGGGGACCCTACTACGGCGCAGTGCTGCCCAATATGTGGATGAATGAGGGCGGTCAATCAGCCGCAGGCGCACTGATCGATTACACGCTGCAGCACCATGTGCAATATGCGGCGCTGGAGGCACAGGCGCAGGCGGAGGGCATCAGCGTCTACGAGGTTGCCAACCGCCTAATCGATAAAATGAGCGAAGGGCTACCCTTCCCCGCCTTGCTTACCCGCCAGCTGCATGTCTATCCTGACCATTATGGCAACCGCAGTCCCTACGGCGATCCCCATTCGCGCGGGATTGTGGACGGCTTGACCTTGGATACCAGCCCCGAAGCGCTCGCGCTGCTTTACTACGCTACGCTGCAGGCGCTGGCGTACAACATTCGGGATGTGTTGCGCGCGCTTTCAGAGGCGGGCTATCAAATTGAGGCGATTTACGCGACAGGTGGCAGCGTTAAGAACCGCTACTGGCTGCAGGAGCATGCCGACGCCACAGGCTGTCGCGTGGTAATCAACCGCGAGCCAGAGGCGGTGTTGCTGGGTGGGGCGATTCTGGGCGCGGTCGCCGCTGGCGCGTATCCCGATATGCCGACCGCGATGCACGCCATGAGTCAGCCAGAGCGCACCATCGAACCGAACCCCGCCACCGTCGAGTACCATGCGGTGCGCTTCGAACTCTTTCGCGAGATGTATCAGCAGCATCTGGAACGGCGACGCCGCATGGCACGCTTCACTTGAACACCACGCGCAGCGCGTCGGCAATATGGCGCAGTCCCAGCTCCGGGAAGGCGCGGTAGCCGCCGACCTCTGCCGTAATGTAGCCCGAATAGCCGATCGATTCGAGGGCGGCGCGCACCTCCATCCAGGGCAGGTCGCCCTGAAGGGGGTTCGCAAAGCCCTGAATGTTGCCGATGTCAGTGCGGAAGTCCTTCACATGCACGCGCTTGATGCGC
This sequence comes from Armatimonadota bacterium, assembly GCA_039630445.1. Classification (GTDB taxonomy): domain Bacteria; phylum Armatimonadota; class Fimbriimonadia; order Fimbriimonadales; family GBS-DC; genus HRBIN15. The sequence goes on along the minus strand of JBCNVA010000105.1, from coordinate 5,346 downwards.
TTGCCCAAGATCCGAATCCAGTGCTGTGGGTAGCCGAACACCAGCACATTACCCGCATCGAAATAGACGCCCACCCACTCGCTGCTGATCTCATCGATGAAGCGTGCCATCTCCAGCGGGCTGAGCAGGAAGCGGTTCCACACATTCTCTACGGCAATAGCGACTCGTCGCCGCTCCGCTTCGGGCGCGAGCCGTTTGAGTGCATCCTGCGCACGGGCATAGGCGACATCGTAGGGCACTTCAGGCGTCACCACGCCGGGCACGACCAGAATCGCATCCACGCCCATGGCGCTCGCCAGTCGCAGCTGCTGCCGACAGAGTTCGATCGCTTGCTCGCGTACCGCTGCGTCGGGATGCGTGAAGGGAGTGCCCCAGTAGACCCCTGTGGAGAGCGCAGCCAGCTCGATACCCATCTCATCCGCCATCTGACGAACGGCACGGGCATCGGCGTCGCTCGTCTGCGGGCTGAGAACGCCCTGCATCTCCATGTTGAACTCAATCGCATCGAAGCCCGATTCGCGCGCTGCCCGCAGGCAGGTGCGCACATCCCATTCACCAGGCAGTGTCCACCGATTAATCCCTATCTTGAAAGCAGCCATGCACTTCATTATACCAATCGGGCAAAAAAAATAGGGCTCGCGGTGCGAGCCCCTGGCAGAGATGCTCCCCGGTTGAGAGCAGGACGACCCTTGCACTGCTTTTAGACGACGCATCTCTGCCGATGTTCTGCCGTTTTGGGGCTACATTTCCTCTTCACCGCCGCGTCCGCCCATGCGCAGTCCGCGTCGTCCACCACCGCCTCCACCTGTCTCTTCAGGCATTGAGGGGGCAGGACCGCCTATCCCACTGGGTGGAGCCGAGGGACCAAAACCGCCTCCACCAGGTCCACCAAGCCCGCCGGGAGTCGCTCCAGCCGCAGGCGGTGCTGCCATCGGGTTCTCGATGCTGGCTCGGACGCTTGCCAGATCGGGCATCTGCACCGCAGGCAACGGCTCTGGCATCATGTTATTGCTGAGCACAAACAGCACAATGAGCACCACGATGCCCAGCGCAATCACGCCAATCGCTATCGCATCGACGCCTTTTTGCATAGCGCTCACTCCTCAGATTTATTATGACCCAACTTGCTACCCTTTGGAGATTCCTCGCCTTCGGCTCGGAATGACAGGTTCGTTGCCACCAAGTCAGCGTTTGCATTCCGCGCGAAGCCCTGTCATTCCATGCGAAAGCCCCGTCATTCCGAGCGAAGCGTTGTCATTCCGAGCGAAGCGAGGAACCTCGCCCACTCAAATACAACAGGTAGCAACCTGGGTTATTATAGCATGCGGATTCGCCCCAGATCACCCTTTTCCTGTAGGAAGCATGCCTGATAGGGCGAATCAGACCCCTATGATTCGGCAAATGGAGCCATCACCCTATAATCTGGAGATTGGTGACCCTGCGCGGCGCACCCGACGCCTGCGCATTCACCCCGGTCATCTTATCGAGACGCGGCATGGGCGCAAACTCACACTGAAGCAGCTGACGCAGGCGGTGGAGCCGTACACCTTTTTGCTTATCGGCGAGGAGCATACCGAAGCGCGTCATCACCAGTTTCAAGCAGCCGTTATTGACGCGCTGGTAAAGGCAGGGCGTTCCGTGATCGTCGGCATGGAGATGTTTGACCGCACCAAGCAGTATCCGCTGAACCTCTGGACGCTGAACCGCTTGAGTGAGGCGGAGTTTATCGAGCAGAGCGACTGGCAGCGTCAGTGGGGTTTTGATTTCGCACTCTATCGCCCCATCTTTGAGGTGGTGTTTCGTCATCGGTTGCGTCTGGTTGCGTTGAACATCCCGCGCGCGACGGTTCGCCAGGTCGCCCTCAAGGGCTGGGCGTCGCTGCCCGAATCGGAGCGGATGGGTATTGCACAGCTCGATCTGAGCCAAACCGAGCATCGTCGGCTGTTTGATACGCTGATGCAGGGACATCCGGGAATGGAGCATGGTGGGCATGCGGGGCACGCTGACCCCACCCACGAGCGTTTCTATCAGGCGCAGGTGCTGTGGGACACGGCAATGGCAGACAGTGCACTGCGCTATCTGGAGCGTACCGTGCCCTCCCCACGCCTGATTCTCGTGATTCTGGCGGGGAACGGGCATGTGATGTACGATGTAGGGATCGCTTTGCGCCTGCGCCAGCGCACCCAGCTGCCCGTGGCGACGCTCGTCTGCTTGCCCGTGAGCAACCAGCCGATGGAGATCCGCGCCTCGCTTGCCGATTTCGTCTGGTTGCCCTCGCCGGAGGAACCGTAAACTTGGTCGACTAAAGTCGTTCCCGTCCAAACGAAGCCAGCTTTCGCTGGCTAAAAACCCGCGCAGGTAGGGGTTTCGTTCGTCTACGGGCGAGTTTACTCGCCTTGAGAGTTTACAAAGTCTGAAACCTGATTGGTATAATAACCTAAGCTACCTATCTGAGATTCCTCGCCTTCGGCTCGGAATGACAGGTTCGTTTTCACTAAGCCAGCCTTGTCACTCCGCGCAAAGCCGTGTCATTCCGCGTGCAGCCCTGTCGTTCCGAGCGAAGCGAGGAATCTCGCCCACTCAAATACAACAGGTAGCAACTTGGGTTATAATATGAGGATTAACACTATCTCCCCTGTTCCGTGTTGCCTATCGTGCGTAGCCAGGCGATTTTTGCCACCGCAACAGCGGGCTGCATTACGGGTGTGCACAGGTTCGCGCGGGGGAACTCCTCCAGGAAGCGTTCCTCAAAGATTTTGCGGAACAGAGTGTTGCCACGAAACATGCCACCCGTAATCGCCACCCAAAACGCCTGCTCTGGCTCAAACAGCCCACGCGCGCAGGCAATCGCATCATGCGCCAGAATAAACGCGCTGGTGATGACGACGGCTTGCGCCTTGCGGTCGCCACGCTCGGCGACCTGAATCACCTTTTGCGCAAAACCCGCCACCTGATGACGCGGTACACCCTGCTGATAAAAGAGAGGGATCAGCTCATCCAGACGGTTCACCTTGAAGTAATCCATGGCAGCCTCTACAAGCTTTGTCTGAGGGTCGCGTCCATCCCAGGCACGGACAGCAGCGCGCAACGCATAAATCGCCACATCATATGCGCTGCCTTCGTCCCCCAGCAGGGAACCCCAACCCCCCACGACACGCGCCAGCTGATCCTCCACAAACGCAGCGATAATGGAGCCTGTGCCCGCGACGACCGCCACGCCGTGTGCGTAAACCTGCCCTGTGCTGACGAACGCCATGCGCGGCTCCTCCACAGCCACCGCTACAGGGTTGCCCAGTCGTTGCAGCACCCATTCCCAGTTGGCACGGGAGCCAGCGACAGTGTAGCCCAGCGCCAGCACCGGCTCGTGAATGCCCTGCAGCGCACCTTCCAGCGCGGTCTCAAACGATTCGCGCTGCACCGCCTCACTGACAAAGTTCAGATTGGCAGGTCCACCCTCCGCATAGGCAAGCAAAGTGCCCTGCTCGCTCAAAACCGCGCACCCGGTCTTAGTTCCGCCACCTTCTAAACCAATAATTACACCCATGGCTTAACCTGCGTATATATCCTAACCCAAGTTGCTACCTGTCCGAGATTCCTCGCCTTCGGCTCGGAATGACAAGCTCCCTGCCGCGTAAAAAGCCTTGTCATTCCGAGCGAAGCGAGGAATCTCGCCTACTCAAGGGCAACAGGTAGCAACTTGAGTTATCATAAGATTTATTCTGTGCCTGAATTAAAACTCACAATTTTCTCCCAGTCTAACGAGCCGCTCTCATCTGCAAATTCAGTTAGTAGATCACGAGTAAAACGATTGACTGCCTTGCTCCACTCCTGCTGATAGCGTTCACGCTGCTTTTCTGGGTAATCTCGCATAAGGCGGATTAATTTGAGATAAAAATCAGGATCACCTGTAATTTCTTTCCAGAATGCCTGACCAGAAACGATGCGGTATCGCCGCTTGGTTGTAGGATTGCTCACTCGTTTACCGTAGGAACAGCCAAGAATAGGGTCAAATTGCTTCCCCAGCTGCTTGAGGTACTGGCGGAGGCGGTTTTGCAATTCTTGAAATTCGTCGTTCATACGCGCGGTCTGGCTGGAATTAAAAACATTCGGTCCCGATTTTACAGCGATTGCTTTGTAGGTTTCTGCCTCGATTTCGATGTCTATGCCTTTGGCGCTTGACTTTTTCCCCATGCTCACCGCCAGTACAATTGGTTCAACAAAGGCATCGCCGAAAATGGTTTCATCAGAAGCCTGGGTGTGTATTTGCAGGAGATGCTCGACTAACTCAGCTGCCGTACGGAGTCCGATGGCACGCATTAGGTAAGGGTTTTTGCGTTTGAGAACCTCTTTCAGACTCAACTTGGAAAGATTCTCAATCCGTCTGCGATAAAACTCATCCAAGCAGTTTTGGATAAGGGCTTCCAGTTCATCTGGGTTCATAAGACACTTTACCCTCCGCAAAAGTATAGAGATTAGGCTCTACCTGCTCCTTCGCAATTCGTTCCTCCGCCAGGCGCACATACTCCTCTTTAATCTCGATGCCGATATATCGGCGGTCAAGGCGCACGCAAGCGACTGCGGTCGTGCCTGACCCTATAAAGGGATCCAGCACCACATCACCCGGCTCAGTGAACAGCTTGATGAACCATGCGGGCAACTCCACTGGGAAAGTGGCTGCATGATAGCGGTTGTAGCACTCGGTTGCCATGTGTAGTACATTGGTCGGATAGGCATATTCGCGCCCAATCCAGTTTGCTACGCGCTTACCGAAGCCACTGCCTGCTCGCGAGTTGAAGCGGTACAGGTCATTCTCACCTAACTTCCTAAGTCGCTCATACCGCCAGTCGCCCATCGGCACCATGACCGCCTCTTGAAACATTTTAAACCGCTTTTGCTTTGTGAAATGCAACAACCGTTCCCATGCATCGCGGAAACGGTTGGGCCATTTGCCCGGATAGCAGTTCTTTTTGTGCCAGATGTATTCCTCGGTCCACAACCATCCCTGTTTGCGCATCTCGATGATGAGTTCCAGCACATAAGTATGGCGTTCGCCGTTCACAACACGCTCCTTGATGTTCAGAATGAACGATCCTGTGGGCTTCAGCACGCGCTTTAGCTCGGCAGCAATCGGCAGGAACCACTCCACATAGTGATCGGGATGAATGCCGCCGTACACATCCTTGCGCTGGTCAGCATAAGGGGGCGAGGTGATGATGAGGTCGATGCTCTCATCAGGCAGCTGCTTTAGCACCTCGCGACAGTCGCCATGCACGATCCGATTCAGAAACGGCGCAAGTTGTGCCTCGTAAGCCCACTCCATACTACAGAGAGTATACCTCGCGAACT
>JBCNVA010000104.1:0-2008 GCA_039630445.1 Armatimonadota bacterium | reverse complement strand
GAGCTGGGTGGCGAGCGGCTTCTCTACAATTACATGCTTACCCGCTTCGAGGGCGAGTTTGGCTTGCGGGTAGTGCAAAAAGGGCGGCGTGGCGATATAAACTATATCGATTTCGGGCATCTGCACGAGCTGTTCCACCTCAATGGGGTCGGGGATGCCGAATCGTCGGGCGCAGGCGATGGCTTGGGGGCGGTGCGTGCCCGCCATCGCGATCAGGCGCACGCCCTCCACCTGCGTGAAGTGCTGCAGCGCAAACAGCCCGAACCCACCACAACCAATCACACCCAACCCAACCGTCTGCATAATGTATAGGAGGATACCTCTGAAAGCACATCGAGAGTACACACCCCTCCACAGGGAGCAGAAACCCTCACTACTTGAGCAAGAAAAGGTACAATCTCTCCTGATGGGGCATCAACTGAGCTTATGGGCGAACATGGAGACCGCCCACAAGGATGGGACGACCACCACATTTCGTGAAGCGCTGGAGCGGAAATACGCTCCCTTGCTTCATGAGCGCTTTGAGCTGGCAGAGAGCGTATCCTACACAGGCAACAAGCGGATGCCCCTGTTTCGGCTCTATCGCTACAAAGAGGCATTTGCCTCGTCCTTCGTGCAGGAGATGGTCAAAAACTTCTCACTTTCTGAGGCGGATTTTATTTTGGATCCCTTCTGCGGGATGGGCACCACTGTCTTCACCGCCGGGTTGCAGGGGATCCCCAGTTGGGGAGTGGACAAACTGCCCGTTGCCGTTTTTGCTGCCAGCACCCTACCCCTGTTTCTGCAGATAGAACCCGGTCAGCTGCGCGACACATTTGAGCGATTAGGGGCTACAGTGGAGCGTCAGCCACCTGCTCCCGTTGCGGATGATGTAGCTATCATGAAGGTCGCCTTTGAACCTGACATACTTCTCTTACTTCGCAAATGGAAATCTGCTATCGAGACTCTGGATTCCCCTTTGCGCGAAGTAATGACCCTGCTTCTGCTTGCCATTTTAGAGGCATGTAGCTATACTTCGAAAGATGGGCAATTTTTGCGCCTGCGTCGCGAAAAGCTTGTTGAGCATCCCACGGAGGCACTGTGGCAGAAGGTGCAGCAAGCCGAGCGCGACATCGTGCTTGTCCGTAAATTAGGGTGGCATCGATATTGGCGGCAACCTATCATTATGCATGGGGACGCACGCCAGCTGCCTCCTATCCCCCAGAATCGTCCCCCTACCGCTCTCATCACCTCGCCACCCTATGTCAATCGTTATGACTATACGCGCTCTTACTCGCTGGAACTATGCTTTGCGTTCGTCCGTAACTTTGAGGAACTGAAGGCGTTACGGTTTAGTATCCTGCGCTCGCATATTGAGGCGAAGGTGCGCCCCGATGAGCGTCCTTCTCATCCCGCTGTGCTTGAGGTTCTCCACTCGCTGCAGCAGCGTCAGAATCGGCTCAACAATCCTCGGATTCCTGCCATGATTGCGGGCTACTTCGTCGATATGGAGATGGTGATCCGGGAGTGGGCACGGATTTTGGCACCAGGCGCACGGGTGGCTATGGTCGTTGATAATGTGCGATTTGATGGGGAGGTACTGCCCGTTGACCTGATTCTGTCAGAAATGGCGGAGCGCGAGGGATTTGCTGTGGAAGCCATTTGGATTGCCCGCTATAAAGGCAACAGCTCCCAGCAGATGGGACGATATGGACGCCTACCAGTACGCGAGAGCATCCTGTTATGGAGGAAAGCATTCAGGCATCTAAGCGATAGGTAGCCAGTGTTGGTGCTGCCCTCGCGCCTTGTATGAATCCACGCTGCTGTCCGCACAGATACGCAACAACGCGGGCAGGAATCGTCTGGTGTCTATCGAAGGAATCGCTCCTGGAGGTTGGTGACGATGGCAAGACCGGTTACGCTGTTCACGGGGCAGTGGGCAGACCTGCCCCTTGAGACGATGGCGCAAAAGGCGAAAGAGTTCGGCTACGATGGGCTGGAACTCGCCTGCTGGGGCGACCACTTCGAT
>JBCNVA010000103.1:0-5047 GCA_039630445.1 Armatimonadota bacterium | reverse complement strand
TAGGTGGCGGTTTAGCGGCAGATGCCGCTGTGATGGGCATTCGTGCGGTGGATAGTGACAGCCCCATCGCCCTGCTGACGGAGGAGCCTCATCCGACCTATCGTCGCCCGATGCTGAGCAAGTCGCTATTGCGCGGTGTGCCCATAGAGGAGGTATGGCTGCCAACTGCCGATGCGGGCGTGGAAATCCACACAAACACACGGGTGGTCTCCCTTGACCTGTCGGCAAAGCGCGTGCTGGATGCCCACGGCAGCGAGTGGCGCTTCGAAAAACTGCTGCTGGCAACAGGCTGCACCCCACGCACCTTGCCCGATGCGCCCGATGGCATTCTCTACTTCCGCACCCTGAGCGACTATCTCGCGCTGCGTGAAGTGGTCACGCATGCCGAGCATATCGGGATCATCGGCGGTGGCTACATTGGATCGGAGCTGGCAGCCGCGCTCGCGATGAACAGCAAGCGCGTGACGATGCTCTTTCCCGAATCGGGCATCTGTGCGCGGCTGTTCCCCGCTGACCTTAGCGACTGGCTGAATGCCTTCTATCACGAGCGGGGGGTGGAGGTCATTTCAGGCGTGCTGGTGCAGCGAGTGGAACGGGACAACGGTTGGCGCGTGCATCTTTCCGATGGGCGTACGCCGGCGTTCGATGCGCTAACGGCAGGGCTGGGGGTGCTGCCACGCGATGAGCTGGCACGCGAGGCAGGGCTGGACACGCCGGACGGCATTCGGGTCGATCACTTCTTGCAGACGGCGCATCCCGATGTGTACGCCGCGGGCGATGTCGCCCTCTTTCCCTATCCCCGACTGGGCTTTGAAACGCGCGTGGAACATGAGGACCATGCCATCGCGAGCGGCTTCTATGCCGGGCAGGCGATGGCAGGGGAGGCACAGCCTTACGAGCATCTGCCGATGTTCTACAGCGAGCTGTTCGACATTCGCTACGAGGCAGTGGGGCTGATTGACAGCCGACTGGAGATGCGCCTTGAGGGCGATCTGCCTGAGGCGGCTGGGATCATCACCTACGGTCAGGAGGGGCGCGTCGTGGGCGTGCTTAGCTGGCGTGGCGGCGTACCCATCGATGACCTGCGTGAGCGGATCGGGCAACCGTTCTAAAGGATGCAGCGCCCTATATTAGGCGCAAGGTGCGCACCGCCAGTTCGCTGATGCGATTTTCGGAATGTCCTGAAAGGGCGCTGCGCAGACGATCTTGCAGTGGTTCCGTCCATTTCGAAGGTAGGGCGCGTGCACCAAACGCTGCACCCCAAATACTCCCCGCCGTCGCCCCGTTGCAGTCGGTATCCATCCCCTGCATTACGGCGATGCTAATCACCTGTTCGAAATCCGCCCAGCCCCACAGCAGCGCGTTCAGCAGAATCGCATCGTTGGGAATCGCATGTACCCAGTGATACTGTCCCCACGGGCTGCTGAGTAGCCGCTCAAACGCCTCCTGCCAGCTTTGACATTCGGCACGCCAGCGTAGGCAATCGCGAATCATGGTGACTTCGCGGCTTTGCGCGGGGATCTGCGCCAGACCCGCTCGAATAATCACTTCGATATCTTGGGTAGCGAAGGCAGCAGCAATCATCGCCGCAACGAACATCGCACTGTAGACCCCGTTTTTGACATGGGAAAGCGAGGCATCTCGAAAGGCGAGTTCTGCTGCTTGGGTAGGCTTGCCTGGCGAGAGATACCCCCAGAAATCGGCACGGATGCGCGCCCCAATCCACTCCCGATAGGGGTTGAGGTAGAGGGGCACCTCATGAAGCGCGCGCTCGTTCAGCAGATTGATGTAGGCGCGTCGCTCAGCAGTGTAGGTCAGATGCGCAGGCAGTAGTTGCAGCCACATCGTGCCGACCTGCTGCGTGCTGAAATCCCTGCCGTAGCGCTCGGTGATGAGTAGCCCCAGCAGCGTGTAGTCGGTGTCGTCGTCGCGCTCGCCGCCTCGGATATACCCTTTTGTGCAGTAGGTATAGGGTTGTGGCACGCCTTCAGGGGGTGTGCGGCTTTCAGACGGGAAATAATCGCTCAGGGGGTAGGCGTCAGCGCCTTCCAGATAGCGTCGAATTCGCGCATGGTCCCAGCCCTCCACGGGCTTGCCCAGCATGCAACCTGCGACGCGCCCCAGCCACGCCCCGTGCAGCCGATCCAGCAGTTCCGCCTCGCTCAGCGCACATGGCAGCTCGTCGACCGCCATGCTGCACGCCGCGCGGATTGCTTCCCACTCAATTGGCTCTTGATAGGGGAAATCGGCACGGACGGGCAACGCCTGCAGTGCCTCATAAAGCTGCCAGAGTGCTTCCGCCGTCTCTGCCTGCTCCCAGCGCTCGGAAAAGCCCTGAGTGTCCGCGCCCTCCTCGCGCCGCTGCACAATCTCATCACGCACAAGTTGCCTCAGCGTGCTAATGGATAACATTTTCGTTCCCCTGTATGCTTGTTAGAATTTAGCGCGGGCGAGTCGCTCGGCACGGCGCTGGTCTGCCTGCTCCCACTTTCTGCGCTCCTCGTCCGTTTCGGGAATAACAGGAGGCACAGGGGTTGGACGCCCCGTTTCATCCAGCGCAACATACACCAGATAGGCTTGCGAGGTCAAGCGTCGCTCGCCCGTGAGCAGGTTCTCCGCCTCCACTACCGCCTCGATCTCCATCGAAGTACGCCACGCTCGCGTGATGCACGCCCGCACATGCACCAGATTGCCCACATGCACGGGCGCCTGAAAGCTCACCGAGTCGATGACGACCGTCACGGCAGGGCGGCGCGCATGGCGCGAGGCAACAATCCCACCTGCCTCGTCAATCAGTTTCATAATCCACCCGCCATGTACATTGCCCAGCGGGTTCGCATGTTCGGGGTTCATGACCTGAGTCAACACAACCTCACTCTCGCGTGGGGTTCTGCCTTCCATCGCGCGTAGAAGTGTACCTCTTGAGCCGCTTGAGGATCGCCCGAGCAACCCTTTCCCCACTCTCCAATGCGCCCTCCATATAGCCCACAAAGAAGCTCAAATAGTCGCCCGCAAAGTAAAGTCTACCCTCAGGTTTGAACAGGGTACCGAATCCGCCTGTGAGCAAACCTGGCGGCTGGAAGGGGTAGCCCAGCAGTGAGAACGGCTCCTGTCCCCAGTGAATGCTGACCCCACGCACAAATTGAGAGCGACAGTTGGGGTAGAGCCATTCCAGCGTTTGCAGGCAGCGCTCGATGCGCTCCGACTCGCTCAGTAAAGCCCACCGTCGTGCTGGCTCACCTCCTGTCCAGAACGACAGGATGCCTGCCTCGCCTGGCACGATGTCGGTCTCCTCCCAGATAGCGGAAATGTCCGACAGGTCGGGTGTGTTGGGTCCGTTGCGCGGCTTTGTGTGGCGCCAGAACCGTGTGCGGAACTGGAGTAGAGTTTTGACCACCTGCCCGACACCCAGCTGGGCGAGGGCATCTCGTCGCTCTGCGCTCAGAGGTGGGCGAAATTCCAGCTGGCGCACGATGGGGAACGGCAAGGCGACCACTGTGTAGCGTGCCCGCAGCGTCTGGGCGCGTCCCTGCCGACGCACATGCACCCTAATCTCCTCTCTGCGCTGCTCGACGGACTCTACCACTGTCTCCAGCCACAGCACGCCGCCTGCCTGCTGGAACGCCGTCGCCAGCGCCTCCGCCAGTCGCTGCGTGCCCCCTTCCAGCCGATAGACCCCGTGCTCTACCTCGGCGCCGTAGAAGGCTTCCTGAGCAACCACGCTCAGCATCGAAACCTCCTCTGGCTCCGCGGCTTCCAGATTACGGCAATAGCGAATGAGGTGTGGCGCCGCCTCCTGCCAGATGCCTAACTGCTCGGCAAAATCACGCATGCTTATCCGATCCAGAGGGGTAAGCGGCTGTAATCGCTGCAGGAAGCGCGTTGGGACGCGCGATTTGGTGGAGACGAGCTGCGCCTGCTCCAGCGCCGCCTCCCAGAAGCGGTTCCACGCCCCCCACGAAGCACGGGTACTCCTCCGTATGGGGCTGATGCCCCAGAACCCCAGACGCCGCCGAATAGGGATGCCAAACTGCTGCGCATAACCCAGCACACGCTCATGGTTCGAATCGATAAATTCAGGTCCCAGTTCGGCATACTGCTGCTCCGCCCAGTCATAAGTGGTGGCAACGCGCCCGCCCACCCGATGACGCGCCTCCACTAAGAGGCATCGACAGCCTGCACGCTGCAGTTGATACGCCGCAACCAAGCCTGCCAGACCTGCACCCAGCACAAGCCCATCATAAAGAGGAGTCTCACTATCCGACACGCTTTCACCTACCCCTGCCTTAATTATGACCGCAGCGCGCCGTCCTTAACAATTTCTTAACACACAGGGTAGGTAGACTCCCGAAGGGACTGGTCAGTGGATCCTATCAGTGTAGAGCTGTTGCATCCAGAGCGTGAGGCAAAGCCAGAGCCGCCAGCGCGGATTGTGACGCGCGGGCTAAATGTCTACTATGGCAACTTCCATGCCCTCAAAGATGTGAACATTGAAATCAAGACGAACAGTATCACCGCGCTAATCGGTCCCTCTGGCTGCGGCAAGAGTACCTTCCTACGCTGCCTGAACCGCATGAACGACCTCATCGAGGGGGCGCGTGTGACGGGCGAGGTCATCCTGGACGGCAAAAACATCTACGATCCCGATGTGGATGTGGTAGATTTGCGCAAGCGAGTGGGTATGGTGTTCCAGAAGCCGAACCCCTTCCCGATGAGTATCTACGATAATGTCGCCTACGGACCGCGCATGCATGGCATTCGGGATCGGCGCATCTTGGATGAGATTGTGGAACAGAGCTTGAAACGCGCCGCGCTCTGGAACGAGGTCAAAGATAAGCTACGCCAATCCGGGCTGGCGCTCTCCGGCGGGCAGCAGCAGCGGCTCTGCATCGCCCGCGTGCTGGCGGTTAACCCCGAAGTGATCTTGATGGACGAGCCGACCTCTGCCCTCGATCCGACCGCCACCTTCTATATCGAGGAGCTGCTTACCGAACTCAAGTCAGAGTATACAATCGTCATCGTCACGCACGGGATGCAACAAGCGGCT
>JBCNVA010000102.1:0-5833 GCA_039630445.1 Armatimonadota bacterium | reverse complement strand
CGCCAGCCCGCGATAGGGGTTCGTTTCCCAAGCGCGTTTGAGCTTGGTGACGGCGAACTTAAGAGTCTTTGCCACCGCCTGCTTCGAGATTCGGAGCTTCTTGCCAATCTCTTGCAGGGTCCAGCCACGCAGGTACTGCTCGCACACATAGCGCTGACGCGGAGTCAGCTCGGCGCGTTCCAGCATCGCCTCAATCTCGACCCGCTCGAAATAGTCCACTGCAGTGTCTGGCACAGCCACATGCTCGCCCAGCTCCGTGTGGCGGCGACGGTGGCGGCGCAATTTGCGCTCAAACGAATCCTCGCGCGTGAACGGATATTCGCTGTTGCGCTCCGACGCAATCACAAAGTCCCGATCCATCGGCTCTCGCTGTTCCATCGCCACGACCTCCATTACTCAAGGACAGATAGTAGACAAATGTCTACTATCTGAGCCGCAGGATTCCTGCTGGAAAGGGCGAAAAGGGGGGTTGTGAACGCGAAAAAGAGCTTGCAGGAGACCTACGCGCCCAACAGCACCTGCTACGGCTGTGGTCCCGCCAATCCAAAAGGGCTGCAGCTTCGGAGCTTTGTGGAGAATGACGAGGTGGTTGCCGAGTGGCAACCGGAGCCGCATCATGAGGCGTTTCCGGGCGCACTCAACGGCGGGGTCATCGGCACGCTGCTCGATTGTCACTGCAACTGGGCAGCGGCGTATCACCTGATGCAGATGCAGGGGCTGGAGCGTCCGCCCGCGACCGTCACGGCAGAGTATCAGATTCGCCTGCTGCGCCCTACGCCTACCGATGCACCTGTGCGCCTTGTCGCGCGCCCTGTAGAGGTGAAAGGCAATCGGGTAGTGGTGGAAGGCGAGCTGATTGCCAAGGGGCAGGTCTGTGCCACCTGTCGCGGTGTGTTTGTGGCGGTGCCGCCAGAGCATCCTGCCTATCACCGGTGGGATTAGTCGCCACTTTTTGGGGTCGGGAGCGTATAATCTATTATGGAGGCTCAACATGACGATTCATCGCCTGATGTACTGGCTGTTCATAGCGGTGGGGATGCTGCTGTTCGCCACTGTAGGCTTCCTGGTGACCGACCCCTTTCTCCGTGCGGTGAGCCAACGCTGGGGCGAAGATGTGACGCTCTCGCCCTTTTGGACCCGCATCGGTTTCACAACGGCAGGACTGCTGCTGGGCATTCTGGTGGGCAACCATGGTTTCAATTTGCTGTCGCGGGTGGCGCAACATCTGGAGGAGGCGGAGCCAGATGAGAAGCTGGCGATTGGGCTGGGCGTGCTTTCTGCAGCGATTATTACCTTCGCGCTCTATCCGTTGCTGTTTGCGATAGGTGGCAACCGCCTCGGTTGGGTGCTCACGCTGCTGGCATTCGTGGTGCTGGTCTATCTCAGCGTGGTCAGTTTTCTGAGCATGAAGGAGTACCTGCCCATCACGGCGCAGATGGCGCGCCGTTCGCGGGGTATCAAGGTACTGGATACCAGCGTGATTATCGACGGGCGCATTCGGGACATCTGGCGATCGGGCTTTCTGGAGGGACGGCTCTATGTGCCCGGCTTCGTGCTGGATGAGTTGCAGCATATCGCCGATTCGGAGGACCCGCTGCGTCGGGCGCGGGGTCGGCGCGGGCTGGATGTGCTGAAACAGCTCCAACAGGAAGCGGATCTGGAGGTGCGCACGCACGATCGGCTTGCCCCGCCTGCGAACGATGGTGTGGACGGACGGCTGGTGCGCCTCGCCAAAGCCTTGCGGGCGGACATCATCACCAACGATTACAACCTGAACCGTGTGGCGGAGCTGCAGGGCGTGCGCGTGCTGAATATCAACGAGCTGGCAGAAGCGGTGCGCATCCATGTGCTGCCTGGTGAGGAGCTGACTGTGACCCCCATTCGCGAGGGGCAGGAGCCAGAGCAAGGCATCGCCTATCTGGAGGACGGCACGATGGTCGTGGTGGAAGGCGGGCGCGCCTACATCAATCAAGCCGTCGATGTGGTCGTCACCAGTGTGCTGCAGTCGGCACGCGGCAAGATGCTCTTTGCAGAGCCAAAGGCATGGGAGGAATCGGCGGAGAGCAGCAGTGAATACAGTACACGCGCTTATCCTGGCAGCCGGAAGCGGCGTCCGATACGGTAGCGAGGACAAACTCTGGCAGCCTTTAGGGGGCAAACCGCTCTGGTGGCACGCCGTGTGGCGGCTATTGACCCATCCCGAAGTGTCGGGGGTGACGCTTGTTGTTGCGCCGAACGCCGAATCACGCTTTGAGGGCGAGCTGGTACGCGCCTCTCCTTCGCTGGAGAAGCCAGTCCAGGTGCGGGGGGTCGGTGGCGCGACCCGTCAGCAGAGCGTGCGTAACGGGCTGAGCCTCGTGCCGCCCGATGCCGAATGGATCGCTGTCCATGACGCGGCGCGTCCGCTCCTCTCGCACGCCCTGCTCGATCGCCTGTTCGCCTGTGCGCATCAGCATGGTGCGGCGATCCCCGTGCTGCCTGTTTACGATACGCTCAAGCGTCTTGCTCCCGACGCGCAGGTCGAGCAGACAGTCCCCCGCGAGAGGCTCTATCGTGTCCAGACGCCCCAGGTGTTTCGCGCGGAGTGGTTGCGTGCGGCACATCAGCGTGTGGTTGAGGCGGGCTACGAGAACGCTACCGATGATGCCAGCCTGCTCGAATGGGCAGGCTATCCCGTTCATACCGTGCCCGGCGACCCCCTCAACCTCAAGGTGACCACCCCTGAGGACTATCAGATGCTGCGGTATCTGACGGGATCTGCCATTCAAACCCGCGTCGGAATCGGGTATGATATACATCCCCTCGTGGAGGGGCGAAGACTCGTTCTGGGAGGGCTGGAGATCGAACACGCGCAGGGATTAAAGGGGCACTCGGATGCCGATGTGGTGCTGCATGCCATCTGCGACGCGCTGCTGGGCGCGGCGGCGCTGGGCGACATCGGGCAGCACTTCCCGAACACCGACCCACGCTGGCAAGATGTCAGCAGCCTTGAGCTGCTGCGGCAGGTGCATGCGATGCTTACCGTGCAGGGCTGGCAGATTGCCCACATCGACGCGACCATCCTGGCAGAAGCACCCAAACTGGCACCCCATATCCCCGCGATGCGTGCCCGCGTCGCCGACACGCTCGGTATTCAACCCGACCAGATCAGCCTGAAGGCGACCACGAATGAAGGCATGGACGCGATTGGGGAACAGCGCGCGATAGCCTGCTATGCGGTGGCTACCCTCCAGCGTCCTATGCCACTCTCCAATCCCTGATAGTAGGAGGACTCACCATGGCAAAGCGAAAGCGCAAAGAGGCGGAGATTGGCGAGATTACCATCCGCAGCCCGCATAATGAACTCCCTGCGGATGCCAAAGCGTACATCGAGCGCAAGCTGCAGAAACTCACGCGCTTTTTCCATCGCATTCTGTGGATTGAGGTCACGCACCAGATGCAGCGTGGGCAACACATCATCGCCATCCATCTGGAAAGCGCGGACGGACATCGATTCCACTATGAGGAGCGCGCTGCAGAACTGCGCGTGGCTGTGGATTCGGCGGTGCAGGGGCTGGAACATCAGCTGGCGCGCTACAAGGAACGACTACAGCGAGGCGTCAATCGGCTGACCCGCGAAGAGCGCGGTGAATTGCCCACCGAAGGCGGCGTGGAAGTGCCCGAATCTGCCGAAACCGAGACCAATCCAGAGCTGGTGCGTGTTCGGAGGGTGAGCCTGAAGCCGATGCCTGTCGAGGAGGCACTGCTGCAGGCAGAGCTGGAGCAGGAACCGTTCTATGTATTTTACGACGGCGATTCCGACCGCCTCTGCGTGCTGGTACGCCTGCAACCAGGGAAATATGAGTTGCGGGAATATGCCTTTTGAGCCGCTTTCCTCTCCTCGGTGAAAGGTTATCCGCTTAGTAGGGATAAAACGGATAAATCGGCAGCTCGAACGCCAGTCCAATCAGCGACCAGAGGCTGCCGATGACGCATTCGCCCACGATCAGCCCAAGAAAGAAGGGCACGCCACGCCGATACGCGCTCAGCCCGCCAATGCGCAAAATAGCGCTCTTGATGACCCAAGCAATCAGCATCGGCACCCACAAAATCGCCATCGACCAGCTGCTGGAGACTGCATAGCCCACGGGGTGCAACAAAAAGCCTGTCCATCGCTGGCGGATGAACCCCAGTGTCAGCGCGGTGCCGAACCCTACACCAATCGCTGGCAGGCTCGCGCTAACCTGTGTTGGGTTGTTCGTCCAGCTGTCCAGTCGGTTCCACGCCTCACCCCCGAAAATCAGGGGCACGAAGGGCGGCTCCACCCGCGCGCCCGCCCCGTAGTGATAGAGCAGGTGCAGATTCGCCCAGAAGCCGACGAGAACCCCCGCCACGCATGCCAGCCAGAGCGCACCCACATAGCGTGCCGATAGGAACCCGCCGCGCTCCGCCATTTTCAGCCCCTCCATCTGGAACGGCATCGGGTGCGCCCGATAGGCGCGATTGAACCCATAGAAGGTGGTGAACGCTGCCAGTTCACTTTTATTCATCTGCTGGGGCGTCAACAGCGCGGGCAGCAGATGATCGGGACCACTGAAGTGCAAATCGTGTGCAGGCGGACCCAGCTCAGCACGCATGCGCGTAATCGCCAGCGACAGCGCCAAATAGATGAGCAAAAAGAGCGCAATCACCCACGCCCGCATGCCCATGAGCGAGCAGAGTAGCCAGATCAGCCCCAACCCCACCACAAGCAGTCCCAGCACCGTTCGGTAAGGCAGCGGCTCGCCCGGTCCCCTTTCCCCTGATGCTAGCGACGCCCGCACCCGACGCCAAATAGCCCCGCCCTGCAGCAACACCAGCACCGCGATCGCCATATAGCCTCCAAACGCCTGCTCGGTGGTGTAGGGGAAACGCGGTGTCGCGCTCCAGCCCATATAGCTGGATACCACCAGCATTAGCTTCCAGTACCAGAAAAAGAACCAGCACGAAAAGAGCAAATCGACGGGCAGTAGGTAGCCAATCCCAATTGCGAAGGGGAAAAAGCCCACAGGGAGCCAGCCAATCGCGTTCCACGGCGGGTTCTGAAATAGGTGACCATAGTCCGTCGCCTTCACAGGGAGAGCAGGCAAAGAGGGCACAAACATCCGCAAGCCGTTCCAGAAATCGATCCCGCCTGCCAGGAGGCAACCCGCCCAGAACAGCCGCTCCCGATAAAGCGCACTGCCCACCATCTCCAGCGGGATCTGCACCAGCGGGAAGCTCAGCCGCTCCGCCTGCGTCCACTGATAACGGAACAGCAGGTTAATCAGCAGCATCACGCCAGTCAGCACGCTCAGAAACGCGCTCCAGAACAGCACAGGCGTTGCCCATGCCAGCAGGAAGCGCGGCTCGTACAGGCTGCTGGAACCTGCATAGAAAGCGTGCGCTGCCTCACGGTCACGCACAATCAGCCAGTCAGGGAAATGGGGTAGCAGGCGCGTCGACCAGCGGTTCGCCTCGTCCGCAAAGTGGGTTCCGTGTGTCAAGATCGGGATCAGCACCTCCAGCCAGTCGTGCCCCGCCAGTGCGGAAGCGAGGCAGAGCATCGTGTAGATGGTCAGCAGTTCACCTGGTGCCAACGCCCAGCGGGGACGCAACCGTGCCAGCGCGCGATTCAGCAGCACCAGCGCCGCCAACCAGAACACCACATGATAAAAAATGGAGATCGTGGTTGGCTGCCCGCTATAGCGCACCACCTCCAGCGAGACGACCCAGAGAGCATTCAGGGGCATTAGGCACAGCGCTAACAAAATGGCACGCGCCGTCGCTCCATGCAGAGAGGCTTTCTCCACGGACGCCCCGCCCATGCCCTATC
>JBCNVA010000101.1:0-24501 GCA_039630445.1 Armatimonadota bacterium | reverse complement strand
GCCAGCATAGAGTGAACGGCTTCTGCAACCTCGATGGGGATTATGCCCAAAATCTGGTATTTTTTTCAGTCCCATCAACGGGCAAACTGGATTATAATACGCATGCCACTCAACTGTGGCAAGAGCAGACCGCACAGCCTTGTTACCCAACCTCCCTCTTTGTGGGACTCGCAAGAGTCCCACGATTTTTTTCGGAGCCAGAGCAAAGCCTTATCCAGCAGACGGTGGAATGGTTTCAGCGGTTCTTGTGAGGGACATAGTCACGGGTTCTGTGTCTACCGCCAGCTCGCCTTCGTGCGCCATGACCGCGCGCAACGCGGCGACCGCTACCTCAATCTGGTCATCTGTCGGCTCGCGCGTGGTCAGGTACTGGCTCCACAAGCCGGGCGCCAGCAGCACGCGCGTTAGCCAGCCGCTCCGAAACATCCCCGCCAGCCGAATCACCTCATACACCGCGCTGGCAATTACTGGCAGCAGCGCAAGGTGCATCGGGATGCGAATATAGGCGGGTGGACGCCCCAGCAGCGCGAACACAAAAAGGCTCACCACCAGCACCAGCAGCACGAAGCTAGTGCCACAACGGGGATGCAGGCGCGTCTGCGCCCGTGCATGCTCTATTGTGACGGGGAAGCCCTCCTCCAGTGCGTTAATCGCCTTATGCTCCGCGCCGTGATACTGGAACACCCGATAGATGTCGGGCATCAAGCCAATCAGCGCCACATAACTTAGAAAGATGAGGATACGCAGGATACCATCTACCAGATTCTGTTCAAAACTGCCCCAGCCCTCGCGCTTGAACCAGTCAGTCAGCAGCGTAGGCAGCACGAAAAAGAGCAGAATGCCTAAGCCTAATCCGATCGCCGCCGACGCGCCGATGGCGATGTCCTGCACCGAGCGGGGGATGGGCTTCTGATCGGGGTCTCCTTGCAGCTGCACCTGGCTGGAAAAATGCAGCGCCTTGATACCTAAAATAATGGCATCCAGCAGCATCAGGAACCCGCGCAGCAGCGGGCGATTCAGGAACTGCAACTTGCCGATGAGCGTGTTGGTCAGTGGTTCGGTATGCACGACGAGTGAGCCGTCGGGGGCACGGCAGGCAATCGCAAAATAGCGGGGGCTGCGCATCATCACCCCTTCGATGACCGCCTGCCCCCCGTACCGCCAATAGGGTTTCTGAGTCTGGCTCATCGCTGCTTCGCGTAGTTCTGATATTTGCGCAGGAAGCGCTCCACACGCCCTTCAGTATCCACCACGCGCTGTGTACCTTCACCTGTGAACACAGGATGACACGCTGCGCACACCTCCAGGCGAATCTCCTCTTTGGTCGAAAGCGTCTGGAAGGTGTTGCCACACGCGCAGTGAACCGTCGCGATCACATATTTCGGATGGATGCCCGATTTCATGCCTTTGCCTCCTGTCGGGTATACATCTCTATTATACCAGCCATTTGCCCAAAATCGAAATGGGAGGTACCTGATGCATAGGCGATGGCTGCACGGACTACTGGGTGCGCTTGCCCTTATCCTGAGTGGTTGTGGCGGGGTGCAGCAGTCAGGTCAGCAAGCCATCTGTACGGACCAAACTTTTGTACCGAACTATGTGCCCCAGCTGGATCGATTGTTGCGCTGGAGCGGTTTTCCAGTAAGGGTCTATTTCGTGAAGGATGAACACTACACCCCTTTGCGCCAGAGCCTTACCCTAAAGGGGTTCGATCAGTGGGTTGATGCAACTGAGTTGAAAGTGCGCTATCAGGTGGTCAACGAAGAGAAGGACGCCCAAATCGTGGTGCGCTTCGTGCCCTCCTTACCACCCCCTTTGGCAGGTCAAACAAACTTCTCATTTTATACCAATGGTCGCTTAGTGAGAGCAGAAATGCAAATCACCACAAAAGGACGAAGTGCTGTCGATATCCAGAGCATCGCGGCGCACGAGTTTGGGCATGCACTGGGCATTAATGGGCATAGCAGCAACCCTGCCGATATGATGTATGCCACCTTCACACCGAATACTCCACTGCAGATCACGGCACGCGACCTCAACACCCTTAAAACCGCCTATTGCGACCTGTTTTGGACGGGCAGTCGGTCGCCTGGTGTACCTGCAGGGGAGCCGCTGCTTCGCTGCACTATCCGCTGCCCCTACCAGCATTAGGAGGGGTATACTCTTGTTGACGGGTGAACAGACCGCAAGCGGCGAGGCAGAGTTATCATCTCTCACAAGGCACAGAGGCTGGAGGTATCGCATTCTGCCAACAAGCAACTATGTGGAACTCTATGCGGCATCATCCGTTATCTCCGCTGCTGTTTTTGTGGCGCAATCCGGGGCGAAGCTTGCCCCTGACGCTGGTGCTGGCGCTGGCGGTGCTGACGATTGCCAGCGTGGTTGCCCTGCTGAACTCCATCGACCGCACCATCCTCAAAATCTATGACTATAACCGCTACTTCGCCGCGGTGACGCCTCGTGGGGGCGAGGTGCTGAAGCCGGAGTTGCGTGCGTTGGTGATGCGTGCCCCTGGTGTGGGTGAGGTTTACGAGACGGTGGTCTGCTTTATGAACGCGGAGACCATCGTGGGCAAGATGCCTTTCGTGGTTTTCGGGTTGCCTGCCGACAAGATGGAGCGGCTGGTGGCTCGATGTGGGCTGGAGCTGGGAGCAGGACGCTATCCAGCACCGGGCGCGCCCGAAGTTGCCCTTTCCGAGCCGCTGATGCGCAACAAAAAGCTGCGACTGGGCGATGTGGTGCTGTCGCCATTCACCCAGGACCAGTACGCACCCGTGCCTGTGCGCGTGGTGGGTATCCTCAAGGGCGACACATGGCTCGCGGTGACCTCCGAGGAGTTCACGCGCACCCACTTTTTCCCGCCCCTGCGCAACCTGCTGGTGCTTGCACGCGATGTGCGTCAGCAGCCGAAGCTGGATCGGTGGCTGCGCGAGAATCTGCGGGGTAAGCAGGCGCGTGTCTGGACCTATGCCGAACTACAACAGGAGACTCATCGCGCCTTCAGGAACCTCTATTTCATCACGGGGGTCGTGGTGGTGCTGGTGTCGCTGATGCTCGCCACGATGACGGGGCTGCTGGCGAACATCTATTTTCAGCAACGGTTAGCAGAGTTTGGGTTGCTGCAGGCGATTGGCTACACGCGGCGGAGCCTGCTCGCGCGGGTATCGTGGGAGACGGCGATTGTGGTGCTGCTGGGCTGGGGACTGGGTGTGGTGTTGGCGCTGGGCGCGCTGAGCTGGGCAAAATGGGCGATGATGGAACCGCGCGGACTCTATTTAGAGCCGCTCGACCCGATTGCCTATCGCTACACGCTGCCCGTGCCCCTGATGGTGCTGCTCTTTGCATTAGGCACAATCGGCTGGCGCCTACGCCATTTCGACCCAGTAGCAGTGGTGGAGCGTCGGCTTGTTTAAGGGGGGTCTTACTCGCTACTTGCGCTCCGTTTCGCAGCCTGGCTTTGGGCGGCTTTGAGGGCGGCGCGTCGACGCGCCTTGAGCCGTTTCAGCCGCCGATGGCGCCGCTGACGCAGCTCCCGCTCGCGCATGCGCATCCCATCTCACCTCCTCTCAGAGTTGTAGCAGGATCACACCGTCACGCGGGCATAGTCCAGCACATGGGGGCACGGGCAGGCGCGCTCCGTCGGGATCTTGGCAATCATGCCAAAAATCACTTGCCGAATGCGCTCAGCGTTCTGATGGAACACGCGCATCACCTCCTCGGCGGTGACGGGCGCCACCTCGCCCTCCGCTACCAGCCCGCTATCATAGTCGGTAATCAGCGAGATGTTCACCACACACATCGCCAGTTCGCGTGCCAGGTACGCCTCGGGATACTGGGTCATGTTGATCACTTCCCAGCCCATCGAGGTGAACCACTTGCTCTCGGCTTTGGTGGAGAAGCGGGGACCGTTGATGACCACGATGGTGCCGCGCTCGTGGACAGGGATGCCGTGTGCCTTGATCTCCTCGATCGCGATTTGGCGCAGCACGGGGCAATAAGGATCGGCAGGCGACACATGGTAGACGGTTGGACCCTCATAGAAGGTGTCCGCCCTGCCGTGCGTGCGGTCGACATACTGATCAGCAACCACGAAGTCGCCCGGCTTCACATGGGGTTGCAGGCTGCCCGCTGCGCAGGGGCTGATGATGCGGGTAACACCCAACTCTTTCATCGCCCAAAGGTTCGCCCGATAGTTGATTTTGTGAGGCGGGATACTGTGCTTGCGTCCGTGGCGGGGCAAGAAAGCGACTCGCCGTCCTGCTACCTCGCCAATCGCGATCAGGTCGCTGGGCGCACCGTAGGGCGTATCGACCTTCACCTCTTCCACTTTGTCCAGAAAGGCGTAGAAACCGGAACCGCCAAACACTCCAATCTCAGCGTAGGGTTTCATCGAGTTGCCTCCTGTTCTGTTCTGTGTAGATGAGGGCTTCGGCGGCGGCGCGTTGCTCCGCCTGCTTTTTGCTGGAGCCGACGCCGCGCCCGACTGTTAGCTCGCGCAGGCGCACCTCCACGACGAAGGTCTTATGGTGGGGCACGCCATGCTCCTCCACCACCTCATACACGGGGGTAATGCGCCACCACGCCTGCGTGCGCTCCTGCAAGAGCGATTTGTAGTCCTGTACAGGCGTTTTGCCCCGTGTGAGGCTTTCCAACTCGGGCTGAAGGTGTTGCAGAATGAAGGTGCGCGCCGCTTTGTAGCCGCGATCCAGATAGATCGCTGCGATGACCGCTTCGAAGGCGTCGCTCAGAATGGAGGGGCGTTCACGCCCCCCAGCCGCTTCCTCTGCTGGGCTGAGCCGCAGCAAGGGTGGCAAGCCGGCACGGCGCGCCGCCTCACACAGCACACGCTCCTGCACCAGGCTCGCCCGCGCTTTGGAGAGCTGACCCTGATCCCAGTCAGCAAACTGCTGAAAGAGGTACTCCGCGATGACCAGCCCCAGCACCGCATCGCCCAGAAATTCCAGACGCTCGTTGCTGGCAGCTAAGTCGCCCTCTGTGTAGGATCGATGGGTCAACGCCTGATGCCAGAGCGATTCATCATTCACTGGGATCGCAGGCTCGGATTTACGCCATTGCCAGAGAGCCATACAGTGGCTATTATACCTCTGACTTGCTGCGCCGTTTCGGCGCGGCAGCTGGGCGAAGCCCTACCTACTCCTGCTCCAGGTCGAGCAGATGCCCCAGCTTTTCGGCTTTAGCCCGTAGGTAGCGCTGGTTATATTCGGTCGGTGGGGCGATCAGGGGCACATGCTCCACCACCTGCAGCCCATAGCCTTCCAGCCCAGCGATTTTGGTCGGGTTGTTGGTCATCAGGCGCAGGCGGCGCACGCCCAAGTCCACCAGAATCTGGGCACCGATTCCGTAGTCGCGTAGGTCAGGCTTGAAACCGAGCGCCCGATTCGCCTCCACGGTGTCCAGCCCCTGATCCTGCAGGTGATAGGCACGCAGCTTGTTGATCAGTCCGATCCCGCGCCCCTCCTGCACGATGTAGACCAGCACACCACGCCCTTCCTCACTAATCTTTTGGAGCGCCAGTTGCAGTTGCGAGCCACAGTCGCAACGCAGGGAACCGAGCAGCTCCCCAGTGACGCAACTGGAATGCACACGCACCAGCACTGGCTCACCATCATCCACCTTGCCCATCACCAGCGCGAGGTAGGGGTTCGGATCCACCTCACTCTCATAGGCATGCAGATAGAAAGTGCCGTAGCGCGTGGGGAAGTGAATGGGCGGAACGACTTTACGAATCAGCTTCTCGTGGCGACGCCGATAGGCGATGAGGTCTGCAATCGTGAGGATTTTCAGCCGATGCTTGCGGGCAATCTCAATGAGCTGGGGCAGACGCGCCATCGAGCCGTCTTCGTTGAGAATCTCACAGATAACGCCAGCGGGAAACAGCCCAGCGAGCTTCGCCAGGTCGACGGCGGCTTCGGTATGCCCCGCTCGCTTCAGCACGCCGCCGGGCGCAGCACGCAGCGGGAACACATGCCCAGGGCGCACGAAATCGCTGGGCTTCGCGTCTGGACTGACGAACAGGCGGATGGTATGGGCGCGGTCGAAAGCCGAGATGCCTGTGGTGATACCCTCGCGGGCGTCGATCGCCTCCGCCATCGGCGTGCCGAAGGGTGCGTTCACCTGAGCCATCATCGGGATATTCAGCTCATCCAGTCGCCAGCCCTCAGTGGGCAGGCAGAGTAAGCCCCGCCCATGCAGCAGCATGAAGTTCACCGCTTCGGGCGTGACCTTCTCCGCTGCCATCACAAAATCGCCCTCATTCTCGCGATCCTCGTCATCCACCACGATGAGCATGCCACCGTTGCGAATGATCTCGATCGCCTCTTCTACGGTGGCGAACACCGCCGGATCGCGCGTGGCGGACGGCGAAGGCACAGTACCCACTTCACTCGATGCTGGTCGTGTCGCCTTCATCACTTGGATTGTACCCTATCCGATTGGGCATGGTGCATCGAATAGGGTACAATTGAGCCGCGAGATGGTAGAGATCGGCATGCAGGCGCGTCTGGTAGACCCCGCTCGCCATCGGGATGAGGTGGAGAGCGAAGCGACTTTGCGTCCCCGCCGTCTGAGCGAGTTCATCGGTCAGCCCCAGCTGAAGGAGAACCTCGCGATTTTCATTCAGGCAGCGCGCGGGCGCGGCGAGCCGTTAGACCATGTGCTGCTTTTTGGGCCGCCGGGATTGGGCAAGACGACCATCGCGACGATTATCGCGAACGAAATGGGCGTGCCCATCCATATCACCTCTGGTCCTGCCATCGAACGCCCGGGCGATCTGGCGGCGATCCTGACCAGCATGGAGCCAGGGCAGGTGCTGTTTATTGATGAGATCCATCGCCTCAGCCGTCCTGTGGAGGAAGTGCTATACCCAGCGATGGAGGATTTCCAGATCGATATTGTGCTGGGCAAGGGAGCGGGGGCGCGCTCGTTGCGGCTCGATCTGCCTCCCTTCACGGTAGTCGGGGCGACCACCCGTGCCGGGCTGCTCACTTCGCCCCTGCGTGACCGATTCGGGATTGTGCACTATTTCCAGTTCTACACCACGGAAGAGCTGGCACAGATTGTGCGCCGTTCCGCCCGAATCCTACAGGTGGCGATAGAGGAAGCTGCTGTTCAGGAGATTGCCACCCGCTCGCGCGGCACGCCCCGCATCGCCAATCGCCTTTTGCGGCGCATTCGCGACTTCGCACAGGTGCTGGGTGAGGGTAGAATCACCCTGGAGATTGCTCGCGACGCGCTGCAGCGACTCGGCGTGGACGAGCTGGGGCTGGATGAGATGGATCACAGGATTCTGCGCACGCTCGTCGAAAAGTTCAACGGCGGTCCAGTTGGACTGGACACGCTTGCCGCCGCCATCCAGGAAGACGCCGGCACCATTGAAGATATGTACGAGCCGTATCTGATGCAGCTGGGCTTCCTGCAGCGCACTCCGCGCGGACGCTTAGCTACGCCCACCGCGTGGAAGCACTTAGGGTTAGAACCACCCCGAACGGGATTGCAACCCGCTCTGGAGCTTGGCAGCGGTATGGAGTGAACAAAGCAACGAGTCAATCATCACACTATTCACAGACAAAGCATGGTATAATAACCCGAGTTGCTGCCTGTTGTTTTTGAGCAGGCGAGATTCCTCGCTTCACTCGGAATGACACGGCTTTGCGCGGAATGACACGGCTTCACTCGGAATGACAGGGCTTCGCTCGGAATGACAACGCGGGCTTGGTGAAAACGAACCTGTCATTCCGAGCCGAAGGCGAGGAATCTCAGATAGGTAGCAACTTGGGTTATAATATGGACGGGAACCCTGGGCGAACTGGGGGCGTCCCAATATCTGTTTTGAATTTCTCGCCCGCGCTCGGGCTGCTTGTCCGAGCGGATTTTGTGGAAAAACGCCGAGAGGAGGAGCACGATGCGCTCTATGCTGATGGTTTTTGCCCTGTTGGCGGTTGCTTGGGCGCATGCGAACCCATTTTCGCCGATGCCGCCCAACAGTTTCTTAGTGCGTCCAGTAAACAGCGTGAAGGAGCTGGTGCAGCAGATTCGCAGCGAGCCTGTAGTGGCGCAGCGCTACGCGCGTCATTTCGGGCAACCCGCTTATCTGCTTGCGGATTTTTTCGAGAAAAATCTACGGCTGACCAAACTGGAGCGCACTCAGGAGTTTCTCGTTTACTATGCGCCACCTGATGGACGATTGCTGGTCAAGCGGCGATGGCTTCCACGAGGTACAGCGGTATTCGTGTTGAAAAGCAATAACAAGCCTTTGCTGGTGGTGGAATGTGGTAATCCGCTGACCGCCGTTGTAGACATTACACCGCGTCCTGTGGTGGAAACAGCTGCTGTGCCCCTGGCTACCTCGCGACCTAATCCGGTCATCACGGCGGAAATCTCGCAGCCCATTCTCCCTGAGGTGGAGATTGTGGAGGTGCCGCTGGAGGAGGTAGTGGCGGCTGACCTGTTCCCGCCCGCTATCCTCAGCGAGCTGGAGCTATTACCCGAAGTGGCGCCTGAGCCGCCCCCCGTGATAGCGCCGATGGCGGTCACGCCTACGGTGCCCGCTGCACCTGCTCTTTACCCAGCCAGCGCTTTATGGGTGGTTATCCCGCTCATTCCCTTCTTGGTGCCGAAGGGGAATGTGATCCCGGAGCCTTCCACCTGGATGGGTCTGATAGTGGGGCTGGGGATGCTTTACTCGCTTACAGGCAAGGCGTTCAGGCGGGTGAGAAACTCCAGCCAGCGCGGGGAATCTTCCAGATAGTGTTCCGCGCAGCGCAAGGCAAGCGACAACAACGGCAGGATGGGTTCCGTGCCTTCAGATAGCATTTCGGGCGTCCCTAGGGCATCCTGCTGGAGCCAGCGCCGAAGCAGGGCGAGTTGTGCTTGGGAGAGGCGCGGTAGCGAACGCCCTGCACTGGAACAGCGTGCACATAGCAATTGACCCTCTGCTGGGTTGATCAGCCAACCCGCGTCGGAATGGGAGCAGTGGCAGCGAGCGCAGACATCCAGCGTGGGGCAATAGCCCAGCAGTTTAAGCAGCCGCCAAAGCGCCCAGCCCATCACCGCCCCCACATCCTGACCCGATTCTAAGGCATTGAGCGCGGCAAGCGCCGTTTCGTAGACCAGCGGCTCGCCGTGTTCCTCAGGCAGCCATCGATCCAGCAGCTCCATCAGAGCCAGTGCTGCGCTGAGCCGCTCCAGATCGCCCCGCAACTTCAGGAAGGTGGCAACCATCTGCGGCTGAACCATGAGCCGCTGATGGCGACCTTGGATGAGGCGTGTGCGCAGCACATTGAGCGGCTCGGAGAGCATCCCCATCTTGCTCCCAAGCTTGTGTGCCCCCCGTACACGCACGCGCAACTTGCCCTGCTCCCGCGTGAGCAGGCTAACCCATTTATCCGCCTCATGGGTGTTCCAGCGTCGCAGCACCAGCCCCTCCACAATCTGCTCCTGCGCCATGTGGCATGCAGTATACCTTTTTCGAGGGGAAATGGGGTATAATAGCCTGTGGCTTGGACATCCTGTCCGAGCCAATGACCCAGAAAGGGGCATAAATGATGATATCCAACAAGCGACTGATTTGGGCAGGCTTGTACTTGGCGCCTTTGGTTTTTCTACTGGCGCTGGGAGACAGTGGATTTTATCTGCCCGGTTCTCAGCCAAATGTAAATGGATATGCTTTTCAATCTACAGAACTCTGTCAGTATTGCCACGGCAACAGCCACTATGCGTATGACCCGGAGACAGGCGGGGTTGACCCCCACTTTACAGCGGAGCATGAGCCGCACTTTCAGTGGGCGGGTTCGATGATGGCGCAGGCGGCGCGCGACCCAGTGTTTCGCGCGGCGCTGACGATTGCGGAGCAGGATGCGCCCGGCGCGGGACAGTTCTGCTGGCGATGCCACTCGCCCACCGCATGGCTGGAGGCGCGCTCGCAACCCTATGACGGCTCCAACTTCGAGCCGGACGACCTGCAGGGTGTTCAGTGCGATGTGTGCCACCGCCTAGTGGATCCGCTCAGCGACGAGGGGCGTAGCCTTAGTGACTACCCCGTTCCCGGCTACGGTAACGGCATGATGGTTCTCTCAAACAGCACGGCGAAGCGGGGTCCTCGCGCCGATTCCTTTGCCAACCACGAGTGGCTCTATTCCTCTTTCCACTCCACCGGGCACTTTTGCGGCATGTGCCACGATGTGAGCAATCCGCGCCTGGCAAGCGATGCACGCAACCAGCCCCCTCATGAGTATATGCCCATCACACGCATCTACAGCGAATGGCTGCTGAGCGATTATCCGCAGCGTGGCGTGCAGTGCCAGACATGCCACATGCCGCGCACGGTGGGCAAGGCAGCTGAGGGACCGGTACCCCCTGTGCGGAGCGATCTGCGCCGACACACCTTTGCTGGCGGCAACTACTGGGTGCCCCAGATTCTGCCCCTCTTTTGGGAGTATGATGACCGGACGCTCGACGCGCTCACGGTGGGGCGCTATCGCGCCATCGAGATGGTGCGCTGCGCCGCTAAGCTAAGCCTTGCCTC
Source organism: Armatimonadota bacterium (assembly GCA_039630445.1). Classification (GTDB taxonomy): domain Bacteria; phylum Armatimonadota; class Fimbriimonadia; order Fimbriimonadales; family GBS-DC; genus HRBIN15. The sequence goes on along the minus strand of JBCNVA010000101.1, from coordinate 13,958 downwards.
CCCAAAGAAGTATGGCAACATTACTTTGCGGGTCACCAACCTCACCGGGCACAAGTTCCCCACAGGCGACCCCGAATCGCGCCGCGCATGGCTTCATGTGGAGTTCTTGGACGCCCAGGGCAATGTAATTGGTGAATCGGGACGCTACGACTTCGCAACCGCCACCCTCGTGAAAGACCCGAAAGCGAAAATCTACCATGTCCAGCTGGGCGAAGGCAACCGACCAACCTTCCACATGATGCGTGCGAACAGGGTGCTGTTTGATAATCGCATCCCACCGATGGGGTTCCGACGGAGTGCCTTCGCGCAGCGCCAAGCGGCACCTGTTGGCGCAACCTACCGAGATGGGCAGTTCTGGGACGACACGACCTATCAGTTGCCGCCGGGCACGGTGAAAGTGCGGGCAACACTCTACTATCAGGTGATGACTCGCGAATACATCGAGTTTCTGCGCAACACCAATACGACCGACGACTGGGGTGAACGGCTCTATCAGGCATGGCTGGCGACCGACAAAGCACCTCCTATCGCTGTCGCCACGCTGGTGTACCCCCATGACAAACAACCGCCTACACCCCCAAAGAATCTTGTGGGCAACGCCCTTTCCTCTACCCGTATTCAGCTGCGCTGGAGAGCCTCCAGCGATAACGAAAAGGTGGTCTACTACGAAATCTGGCGGCGTGCCCCTTACGAGGGCAAATTCCGACGCATCGCCAGCACCTTCAGCACCGAGACCACCTTTGATGATGCGGGATGTCATCCCGACACGGAATATGAATACTATGTGCGCGCCGTCGATATGGGCGGCAATGTGTCGTCCATCAGCAACACGGTTCGGGTACGCACGCAACCCTAAGGAGGTACAGACATGGTCAAGCTACTGAATGCTGTGCAGGTCTTGCAAGCGGACAACCCGCTGGGGTTGCCGCTGGTGCGTTCAATGCACGAGGCGGTGCCTGTGAAGGGTACGAATGTGCGCGTAGGCATCTTCCATGTGATTACCGAGCGCGACACGATCGAGTTCGCCCGCAACCTGATGGCGCACCCCTCCATGCGCTTTCTGGAGACGGTGCGCTACAATGTGCTGCAAGCCGCATTAAACTACCCGTGGGGGCGTGAACCGGGCACGCTACCACCCCCTGATACTGCGACCTTTATCATCTATGACTACACGAACAACATCGGCTATCGTGTGGTGGCGGACTTCCCGCGCGCCCGACGGGTGAAAGTGGAGCCGTTGCGCGAACAGCCTTATCTCTTCTCGGAGGAGGAGTTCCGTGAGGCGGTGGAGATTCTGATGGCGGACCCGAAGTATGGCGAGCCACTGCGTCGTGGAATAGCCTTTTGCTCGCCCGGCATGCCGCCCGTGCTGACCGAGGTCGCCCCACCCTATGAAATGGAGCGATACGATGGTGTGCCAATCGGTGGTAAGCCTCCAGAGCATCGTACCGTTGCCGTGTTGATGCACTTTCGTTCTGGCAGCGGGCGCGAACGCGAGATCGGCACCTTCTTCATCGACATGGTAGATCGGCGCGTGACGGGCTACGGCACGGGAGGGAGCGACTTCTTCCCCGCTGCTTGTAATGGGCCCGCCTCTGGTGGTAGTTGCACAGGGTCGGGTGGCACGGCGTGGCAGGCGCTCGCCTGGCCTGCCAGCAATCCCGTCTGGGAGATGCTGGTGCGTCGCCCCTCTGGGACTACCGCCGATGGTCAGCAATATGGCGCGGGTGTGGAGCTGCGCGATGTCAAATATCGCGGGCGACTGGTCATCCGCCGCGCAGGCATGCCCGTGCTGAATGTGTTCTATGATGGCAATGGCTGCGGTCCCTATCGTGACTGGCTCTACAGTGAGACCTGCTTCAAGTGCACGGGTACCGATCTGGGCAATGGCTTGCGCTTCGCCAATCCGGGCACGCGCGCGATCACCATCTGCGATGACGCGAATGACTCGGGCAACTTCCGCGGCGTGGGCGTGTTTGAGGACCCTGCCACGGACGAGTTGGTGCTAATCAGCGAGTGCAGCGCGGGCTGGTACCGCTATATCACCGCCTGGCGCTTCCACCGGGACGGCATTATCCGCCCGCGATTCCTGTATGGCTACACGGACAGTAGCTGTGTGTGCATCGGGCGTCTGCATAACGGCTACTGGCGCATCGATTTCGATATTGATGGAACGAGCAACCACATCGTGGAGGAAGCCGATGCACCGTTGCGCGAGCCGAATCCGCGCTGGAACCTGATCCGACTGGAGGCGAAACGCTTCCGCCAGCCCGGTCGCAACCGCCGCTGGCGTGTCACCAACACGCTCACCCGTCGCTCCGTGGAGATTATCCCCGGTCCCAAAGACGGCTACTACGAGCTGCCAACCACGGGCGAGGGCGATGTGTGGATTGTGCGCTACAAGGGCGGCAAGCCCAACGGTTCCGATCAGGAGCTGATTGGCAGCGCCGGCTCCTTCGCCAACATCAGCCAGTATGTGAACGGCGAGTCGGTGGTCAATCAGGACATCGTGTTCTGGTACGGGGTGCATCTGCGCAAGCGCGGGGCGGACACCTTCGAATGCCCGCCGCTGGGTCCCGACATCGTTCTGCGCAACTGGTAAGCGCATATCCCCCTCACCCAAACCCTCTCCCCCTGTTGGGGGAGAGGGTTTATAAGTTCCATACCTCGCCGATTCGTTCGGTGAAATGGCACGAAAGTTGCTGCTTTTACCCTCAGCGGGGTATGGGAATGTCCGCCTTACAGAGCCATTATCTGGATGATGAGCTGCTCGCCGATAATTGTTCGGATGAGGGTTTGGAACAGGGGTTGCGCGGCAGCGTGCTTGATGGCGTGCTGGGAGCTGTGTTGCGCCAGCCGCTACTGACCGCTGAAGAGGAAGCGGATCTGCTCCGGCGAGCCAAAGCAGGCGATGAGGAGGCGCGTAATCGCCTCGTGGAATGCAACCTGCGTCTGGTGCTGAGCGTGGCGCGCCGCTATGTGCGCCCCGGCCTTTCGCTTGAAGACCTTGTGCAGGAGGGAGCTATTGGCTTAATCAAGGCGATTAACCATTTCGACACAAGCCGTGGGCTGCGGTTCAGCACCTATGCCATCCACTGGATTCGCCAGTCGATTGGGCGTGCTGCCGATACACAGTCAGGGCTGATTCGCCTGCCCAACCATGCCATCGATTCGCTGCGACGGATTGAGCGGGCACGCATGCAGTTGCGTCTGGAGCATGGCACGGAACCAACTCCTGAACAGATTGCCGCCCATGCGGGCATACCGCTTGGCAAAGTCATTCGTTTGTTGAAATACACCCAGGCACACCTCTCGCTCGACCACAAAGCCGATTCGGAACAGGATGCGCCACTGGGAGGGTTGCTGCCGAACCCAGAGGAAGAGGATCCTGAAACAGTAGCGATTTATCGGGTCTGGTTGACGGAGCTGCTGGAGCTGGCGAAGAACAACCTGACACCACGCGAGTGCTGGGCTATCCGTCGGTGGCTAGGGTTAGAGGACAGCGAGTCGCCACCAGATTGCCCCACCAAGCTCTCCCGCGAGCGCATCCGCCAGCTGGAGCGTCGCGCTATCGAAAAGCTGCGCACGCTCGCCTATCAGCGCTATACCACGCCCAGTGTTTAAGCGTTAGCGAATCTCGGCGATATAGGAGCTGAAGCCTTTACTCTCTAACTGCTGCTTCACCTGTTCTGCCTTTGCCCGGTCGCGCGTCACGAGCACCTGCACGCGATAGCGCGTGTGCCCATTCACCTGAAACGGCACGATGCTCGCTTCGAAGCCGCTGGCAAGCAAAAGGCGGGCAACCGCATTCGCGTTCTCACGCTGCTCGTAGACACCCACCTGCACCCGATAGAGGGGCACTCTCTCCTCAGAGGGTGCTGGAGGTGAGGAGGGTTCGGGCTGAGGCATAGAAGGTGGCTCCGGATTGGGAGGCGGCTCAGGGGTGTCGGCAGGCACATCGGCAGGAGCCGTCTCTGGCTCATCAGGCACAATGAGCATCTCCTCGTCCAGAGGTATATCTGCGTTCGGAGGCGTTTCCGTTGTGGCGGGCGGCTGCGGGGAGCGCGTTCGGGCGCGCCGCTTCAGATAGCGATCATAATCGAAGGGTGCGACCTCGCGTGGACCCGCCTCTGCGCCCGTTGCAGCCACCACATCGGCAGGCAGCTTCTCGTAGACCTCCACTTTGGGAGGTGGGGGCGGCTGATTCGAAGTCGCCGCGCTCGGCGTGTCCAAACGCCACCGCAAGCGCGGAATGCCCTCTGGCGTGAAGGTCAGACGCGGACCAACTACATAGTAGCCCAGCGCCAGAAAGACCAGAAAGACGGCTACGCCCAAGCCCATCGTGCGCAGGAACCGTTTCATCGAGAAGCCCTCATCCTCATCCACGGTGCGGAAGTCGAGCGGCATTAGCCCACCTCCTGAAAAAGTATAGCATGCGACCTGCCCCCGTGGAAATCGGCATTAGCCCACGCGCAGCCACAGGCACTTCAGATAGAGGCTTTCGGGGAACTGCATCAGGAAGGGATGGTCGGGCGACTGGAAGGAGACATCTTCCAGATAGAGGGCACGCCCGCGATCGTGCGCCGCCAGACGCACGGTGTCTACCATCAGCGACAGATCCATCTGATACGCACAGCTGCACACCAGCAGCCGCCCGCCCGACTTGACAAGAGGCAGCGCGTGATAGACCAGCTTCCAAAGCGCCCAGCGCAGCGATTCGCGCTCTTCACGCCGCTTCGCAATCGCAGGCGGGTCTAAAATCACCCAGTCCCACCGCTCGCCTCGCTCGGCAGCAGCAGGCAGCCACTCAAAGGCGTTTGCCACCTCCCAGTCCACCTGCAGTCGGTTCATCTCGGCGTGCTGTTGCGCCAGCGCAATCGCCTCAGGCAGAATGTCCACGCCCTTCGCGTACGCCCCCACGCGCGCGGCATAGAGCGCGAACGCCCCCGTATAGCAAAACAGATCCAGCACGCGCTCGCCGGGCTGAACTTGGCGTGCCAGCTGGCGCCGATTCTCACGCTGATCCAAATAGAAACCTGTTTTGAGACCGCCTGTGGTGGGCACAAGGAACTGCAGCCCGCTTTCGGTGATAGGAATCTGCTCCGGCACACGCCCATGTAGCACACCCACAAAGGGCGGTAGACCTTCCTCACGCCGCGATTCCATCTCGCTGCGTTCCAAGATGCCCTCTGGCGCAAGCACATCCAACAGCGCGGGCAACCAGAGCGGTTTCAGCCGTTCCATCCCCAGCGTACGCACCTGCACCACCAGGTAGTCCGCATAGCGGTCAACAATCAGCCCAGGCAAGCCATCCGCCTCACTGAACACCACACGATAGGCGTCCGTATCAGTGACCAATCGCTGGCGTAGCTGCAGGGCATGCTCGAAGCGTCGGGCGAAAAAGGCGGTGTCGATGGCTTCCTCCTGCAGGGTCAGCAGGCGTGCGGGGAATCGGCTCTGGCTGTTGTAGGTGGCGATGCCCAGCCATGTGCTGTCGTGTGCCAGCAGGCGCACCAGCCCACCATCAGTCGGAGAGCCTTCCACCCGTGCGATTTCGCCGCGCTGCACCCACGGGTAGAGGTGGCGGATTTTCTTCTCGCGCCCTGCCTTGAGCCAGACCGCGCCCTCAATCACACGGTGAGGATACCCGAACCCACCTGCGAAGCGCGGGGAGCTGCCACCTACCGAAGGGTCTCCATCAGCAGCTCGATAGCTTTCTCCAATTGGGGATCGCGCTCGTTGAGCCAATCATCGGGCGAGAGCCAGACCGCCACATCGGGCTTCTCGCCGTTGTTCTCCATATTGGAGCCGTCCTTACGGAACGCGCCTTGCTGTGGCATGCGGGCGCTCGTGCCGTCCACCAGCCCCAGCCCCCATGTCCAGATGACATAGCCGGGTGTTTCCCAGCCAACAAGCTTTGCCAGCCCGCGCGCCCGCATCGAGTAGGGGAACATCTCGGCGTTAGAGAAGCTATGCTCGTTCATCAGCACCACCATCGGCATATCGAGCGCCCCATAGGGCGCCGTCTCCACATAGCCATCGCGTGGTACATAGAAGGCATACGGCTTGCGTTCCAACCAGTCGACGAGTGTGTCGGCGATATTGCCCCCGCCGTTGAAGCGCACATCGATAATCATCGCCTTCTTGTCCAGGGCGTACTCGTAGAACTCGCGCTCGAAGCGAACCTGATTGCCCCAGCCCATGCCGGCGATATGCACATAGCCGATTTTGCCGCCGCTACGCTCCTCCACGAGGCGTCGGGCACGCTCGATGCGGTTGCGGTAGTGCAACTCGCCCCATTCGCCACCACTCAACGGCTTATATTTGACTATCCGCGCGCCCTCCTCGATGGGCTTGCGGTTCACCAGAAACTCGAAGGTACGGTCGCCCTTGTCGTTGATCAGCCGCCACAGCTGCTGGTCGGGGCGCACTGGCTCCCCGTTGATTTTCAGCACATACTCGCCCGGATGGATGCGCGTTTCAGGGTAGGAGCCTGGCGCCCCTTCGGGTACTTTCGCAACCTTCAGTCCCGGTCCCATATGGCTGTAATCGATGGTGAAGCCCAGATGGGGCGTGCTGGGGCTACGCACTCCTCCAGGCGCGGGACCTACCTCGCTGTGCGACGCCTCCAGCTCGCCCACCATCATCTGCAACACGAGGGCGAACTCCTCACGTGTCTCCACACCTTCCAGCAGGGGTTCGTACCGCTGGCGAATGGCGACCCAGTCGCGCCCGTGAAAGGAAGGGTCATAGAACCCCCGCTCATAGGCACGCCAGAACTGCACGAACGCTGCTCGCCGCTCTGCCTGCCGATCCACCTCCATGTCCGCCTTGAAATCGACCTTCTCTACCTTGTTATTTGCGCCAAGGTTCATCGTGTAGAGTTCACCATGGCGGATGTAATAGAGCATCTTGCCATCATCGGATACGCGCAGGGCGGCATGTCCGCCACCCGTGGTGAGCCGCTTGGTCTCTTTGCCATCATAGGTGACCTGCCAGATGTCGCCTTCTGAGATGAAATAGATCTTGCCGTCGCTGCTGACGGTCAGGTCTGCATCGGGGTTCTGCGTGATGTGCCGCCGAATGCGCCGTTCGATGCGCTCGAAGTCGATTTTGACTTCTACAGGCTCTTTGGGCTTTTCGAACTTGAGGTCCATATCGTCGGTGCGGGCGACCTCCTCAGTCAGAGGTAGGATGTAGAGTCCGTTCCCGTCGCGGTTGCTCTGGAAAAAGAGATATTTGCCGTCGGGCGACCAGGCAGGTTGGCTGTGATAGGCGTTCAGGCGCGTGATGTTGATAGGCTCACCGCCCTCGGCAGGCATAATCCAGAGGTTCCACGCGCGGTTTTTGCCCCGTCGCTGGATGCAGAGCCACTTCATATCGGGTGACCAAGCGAAGTCGCCACCACCCAGCCCATACCAGTGCGTGCCCGGTTCGTGCAGCACCCGCTTGACTTCGCCCGTTTCCAGATTCAGCACATAGAGTCCGCCCTCTGCACCTGAAACCCAGAAGCCGAGCCGTTTGCCATCGGGCGAGAGCTTCGGGCGCGTCACATCGAAAGGCTTGTCCCACAGCGGGCGTACCTTCAGCGTCTCCAGTTCGAGCGCGTAGAGTTGCTGATAGTAGCGGCGGTCGGAGGTGAAGTAGAGCGTCTTGCCATCCTTGGACCAGACGAAATCGGAATCGTCACCTGCCCAATCGGTGAGTCGCCGGGCGAACTCGGCGTTGCGCTTGGCAGGCGTTTCTTTGGGCTTTTCGATCTGGATCGTCCAGATGTCGCCGCGCAGTCCAAAGGCGAACAGCTTGCCATCGGGCGACGGCTCCGCTTCCGAAACGCCGCTGGTGAACATCTCGCGTCGGCGTGAGTTCTGCGTCTCGTCCTGGGTGGCGTAGAGAGTGAGCTTCTGTGGCTCGCGTTGACCCGCTCGCAGGATATAGAGGTCGCCCTCATATTCAAAGGCGATGTCGCCTGTGCGGGTGGCAACGCTGGGGTGGCGGACGCTCCCTCCTGTGAACTGCGTCAGTTGTCGCTTGCGCCCTTGGAGGTCTATCAGCCACAGGTTCGGCGTGCGACGCGGATTGTCTTTGAAGGCGGGCAGCCGCTCACCTAATCGGGGCGAGGCAGGCGTCTCCTCGCCGATAGTGACGGTTAGCAGCGTGTTGCCGTCGGGCATCCACTGCGTCCACAGGTGCTGGCAGCGGTCATTCGTGAGGGCGCGTCGCTCGCCTGTGTCCAGATGGACCAGCCATACCTGCATCGCAGCGGAACCCACATAGCGCGGGCGCCACCAGGGAAAGCCATACCTGCCATAGACCAGCCATTTGCCGTCGGGCGAGATTCGCGGATGGTTGATCGAGTTGTAATCCTCCACGAGGCGTTTGAACAGCCCCGTGCGCACCTCCAGCTGCACCACTGACGGGTTGTTCGAATCGTAAGACGCGCTGTAGTAGAGGTAGCGTCCATCGCGGCTCCAGCTGCTGGGGATTTCGGGCTGGCTGTGGAAGGTGAGCTGCTGAGGCACGCCGCCCGCGGCAGGCATGACAAAAATGTCCCAGTTGCCGTTGCGTAGGCTGGCGAAGGCAAGCCAGTTGCCATCGGGCGACCAGAGCGGGTAGGCATCGTACTCCACATGGCGGGTGAGGGGGGTAGCGCGTCCCCCTTCGGCGGGCGCAAGCCAGATGTCGCCCCGATAGACAAACGCCAGCTGCTTGCCGTCAGGGCTGAGCGCGGGCATGCGCGCCCCTTTGATGGGCTTCGGTGGAGTCATGGGCAGCTGGTCAGCCCCGCGCACGGTGAAAGCGGCAAACAGCAGCGAGTGAATAGCGAGTAATAGCAGCAGGAACAGCCTACAGACGACAAGCCATGTTCGTCTCAGCATATGGCTGAGTTTAGGCATTCACGCCGATTTCCCTGCCATGCGCCTCGCCCTTTAGATCAAGGGCGTTTTGCCGGGCATTGGCACTGGATCAGGAGGAATGGGAACATCGAATCGCGCGTTTGCTGCCCGCTCCACCAGATTCAGCTTCGAGTTCATCGCCTGCTCCCAGGTGACCTCTTTGCCCGTGTAGGCAGACATACGCCCCATGATAGCTGTGAGCGTGCTTTCGGCGATGCGCTTCGCCTCATTAATCGGCTTGCCCTGCCGAATGCTCTGAATGAGATCGCGATGCTCCAGCACATAGGGGTTGGGCCACTCAGTGCCCGGCTCCCAGTTCACTTTGCCGCGCACATAGAAATGGGTGAACTGCTCCAGCAGCGCCTCGCCCTCCGTGCCAACCACCTTGTTGGATACCTTGAAGGTGGTGTTGTCCATTTGGCGGCACATGGCAAGCACTTTGACCCCGCCCGGATACTCATATTCGATAGCGAAGTGGTCGTACACATCACCGTATTCGGGCGCGTTGCGCACCTGTCGCCCGCCCATCGCGAGCGCTTTGATTGGGGGGCTGCCCATCACCCAGTTCATCACATCGATGTTGTGCACAAACTGCTCCACAGGCTGATCACCCGAGAGCCAGATGTAGAACAGCCAGTTGCGCAGCTGATATTCGAGGTCGCTCCAATCTGGCTGACGCGGTCGGACGCCCGGGCTACCTGCCAGATAGTAGGCGTAGGCGGCGCGAAGGGTGCCAATATGCCCCTCACGCAACCGTTCGATGACCCCGATATAGCCCGGATGGTGGCGATACTGCGTGCCGGGCACCACACCCAGTCGCTTCTGATCGGCGATCTCCGCGCCGCGCAAAATCATGCGCACCCCTTCTGGGCAGACCGCCACAGGCTTCTCCATGAACACATGCTTGCATGCCTGCACTGCCTCTAAGAAGTGGATGGGGCGGAAGGCGGGCGGCGTGCAGTGCAACACGAGATCCACCCCGCTATGGATCACATGCTTGTAGGCATCCAGCCCAACGAAACAGCGTTCTTTCGGCACAGTGGCACGCTCAGGAAACTCCGCTTGTAGCCCTTCGCGGCAGGCGTCCAGCCGGTCCTGAAACACATCGCCTAGTGCATAGATGATTGTGCCGGGGTCGGCACGCAGGCAGTCCATCGCGGCGCCCGTGCCCCGCCCGCCACAGCCGATCAAGCCCACCTTAATCGTGTCGGAGCCAGCAGCGTGGGCAAACAGCTCGATGGGCAACGCACTCAGCGCAACAGTGGCAGTCAATCCCGCTGCGCCCCGCAAAAACTCGCGCCGCGAAAGTGTCACCATCTCATTAGAAGGCAAAGCCTGATTCAAGGCATCTCGCTTGCTCATTCTATGAGAGGAATTCTCTTTGCATCCGATGTTTCCTGCGGGGTATCTTAATAGGCAAGGAGCGAGTGGCGAGCGAAGACGGGCGTGGGATGAGAAGCGTCCCCGCCCCAGCGGTTTGGCAGGAGGCGTGGTTTCCTCACCACTCGTTTGAAGGAGGAGATGACTATGCGACGCATCTACCAGGATTTGCTCGGATTTCAGCCAGAGAACTATTTTGTGACTTCGCTCTATCTGACGATGTTGCCTCAAGAGCGTGCTGACCGTCCGCCGGGCTACCGCATTCGGCTCAAGACGATGATCCACCAGCTCAAGCACTGGCTGGATGATCAGGAGATGGAACCCGATGTGCGTGAGTCGGTGGAGAATGATTTCAAGCAGTTAGAAGCCTTTTTTGAGGAGCCGTCCAACACGCTGGGGAGTAACTCCTTGCCGGTACGCGGGATGGCGGTCTTCGCTTGCTCGGCAAAGGGTCTGTTCGAGGCGGTGCATCTACCCTATGTGGAACGCAATACGCTGGTGGTTGACCGCACGCCCTATGTGCGCCGCCTGTTGGCTGTAGAGACCGATTTCGGCACAAATCTGCTGGCAGTGTTCGATCATCGCGATGCCTACTTCTATCTGGTGGATATTCAGGGCATTCGCGAGGCAGAGTCGTTCCGCTTCAAGCGCGACCGCGAGGTACTGCCGCCCGGTGTCTATGCCGTGCGCACGCCCAGCGGGCTGCGTGCCTTCCACGGGATGGGCGAGCGCAATGTGCAGATGCTCAAACTGCATGAGCAGCAGCAACACCTGAAGCATATTGCCAGCACGATTTTGGAGATTCGGCGCACGCATCCGTTCGATCGCCTGCTGATTGCCGCACCCGACGACCTGGCAAGTGCGCTGCCGGGCTATCTGCACGATTACGTGCGCCGGGTCTTTGTCGGGCGCATCCATGTGAATGACAAGACGCCCATTAATGGGCTTTACGAGCGTGTGCTGGATCGGCTGATGGAGCTGGATCGGGAGCAGGAGCATGCCTATATCGAGGAGATGCAAGGCAGCGTGCCTGACCGAGTGGCGCGAGGGCTTGAAGCCGTGCTGCAAGCGGTCCAGTGGGGCAATGTCCGCGTGCTGTTGTACGACACCGACTACTCCACACCCGGCTATGTGTTCTATCCTTCAGGCGTACTGGGCTTGCAGCCAGAGGATGCGCCGCCCGATACCGACCATATCTGGCATATGCCTGATATTGTGGACACACTGATTGAGCGGGCGCTGGAGCAGGGTGCTCAGGTGGAGCCTATTCAGTCGGCAGAGGGGCGAAGCATGATACATGGCGTGAGCGCGCTACTGCGCTACCCGATGCCCGCGATGGGGTAGGGGCAGCCTTGGGGGTTGCCCCCGCCTCGTCAGTGGGAATATCGATGCGCCGCTACCGCTGTAACCTGCCACTCGCTACTCGCCACTCACCCCGGCTCCCCCTTGCAGGAAGGAGTACGCCTTCAGGGGTATATTTTAACCCAGGTTGCTACCTGTCGCCTTTGAGCGGGTGAGATTCCTCGCTTCGCTCGGAATGACACGGCTTCGCTCGGAATGACAACGCTGGCTTGGTGAAAACAAACCTGTCATTCCGAGCCGAAGGCGAGGAATCTCGGATAAGTGGCAAGTTGGGTTATTTTAGGCAGGCAGAAGGGGCTGGCGTCTGACTTGGTCTTCCTGCCCGAATCGGGGTGGTAGGGAGCGGTACGGGGGAACTGTTGTCAGTGATTCTCCGTATCCCCTTGTGAGGAGGTCTCTGGACAAATGAGACATTCTCGACAAAACGCTCGAAGCAGTGGGGTGGGCGAAGGCAATCCCTGGCTTACTGTGATTGGCTTTGCCGTTGTATTAGCGGTGGTAGCCGTCGGGGGGTGGGCAATCTGGCGATACAGCCGTGCCCAAGAAATCCAGTTACCCCTTCGAGTTGGCGCGGCGTTCGACATCAGCGGCTCGATGCACAAAGCGGAGAAGCAGCGTGCCGTCGGTGTGTTTTATATCGTTATCGACGAGGTGTTGCCCTATCAAACCCCCACGCGCCTCTGGGTCTATGCCGAAAAGCTGCACGAATCGATGGAAAAAGCCCCTTCTCGCTCCTCAGACCTGAACGCTTTTGCCCAGCGCAACATCACCGAGCGGCTGGGGGAGTGGGGCACTTATCAGAAGCTGCCCCTGCAGGCGATGATCGATTACGCCAAAGAGCACCCTGATCGCACCGTGGTGCTGTGCCTGTTCACTGATGGCGAGGACCATACGCCTGGCGAGACCCAGCGTCTGGCGGAGGAACTCAGCCGATTGCCGAATGTGTGCGCGGTACTGGTCGGTCCGCTGGAGGAGCAGTTCCGCTTAAAGTTTCGTGAGCGAGTGCAGCCCTTGGAGGCAGCGGGCAAGCTCATCCTCTTTGGAATGGACGATGCGGATCGAGCGGTGGACGAGCTGAAGGCGAAACTGCACGAGCTTGAGAAGGAGGCGCAACCATAATGGACGAGCGCGAGCAATCGGCTAATGAGCAGGAACCGTTGAGCGAGCAAGCGGCAGTGCAGATGCCTGCAGGGCCGCCTGCGGAGTCATCAGACGGCGTGGTCGGCGCACCTACTTCACCGCCGCTGACCAACCAGCACCCTGCCCTCTTTGAGCGGACCGCGCCCTTCTGGCAGCAACCCCCAGCCCCGCGAACCTATCTGGAGCCGCCCTTTTATCCCAATCTGCACGCGCCCCAGACAGAGCAGGTGATGCTGGAATACAAGCAGTATCTACACCAAGCAGGCTATGAAATAGAAGCGATCGATTTGGAAGCCAAGTTCCGCACGCTGGTGCAGTCGCCCGGATATGAGTACGAACGGCTACGCCATGAGTTGGAACCTGTGCGCCTGCAGCTGCAGGAGGAAATCCGGCAGTGCGAGCGGGAGCTGGAACAGAAGCAGAATGAGTTTATGGCGCAGATGGCGCGGGCGCGACTGCCCATACCTAAACCCGACAGAGCTGCGCGTGGGGTTCAGACTGAGCCGCTTGTCATCACCCCCCACTTAGTGGAGGAGGCTCTTACCCACGATTTCGCCACCCCTGAGGAGATTTGCGGTCAGCATGGTGTGATGCCCACCGGCGAAAGGCAAGCTCGATGGGCAACTCTCTATCAGATTGGACAGTGGCTGATGGAGCTGGGAGCGCCATTCTTTGCAGGCTTGATTCTGGGCGTCAACATCGCCGTCATTACCGGCTTCCTGCGCCTGGAGGACTTTCGGCAGGGACGGCAGATGTGGTTGGTTGGGTTGGCAGCCATTATCGGCTTCTTTGTCGAAAAGCTGGTCGGGTCCGTCTACTACCATCTTGCCAGCTCATGGGCACAGGCGAGCGAGCGCCCCTTCGAAAGTACCGACGCGCGTCCCTTCCCACGCCTGCGCGCTCTGCCGATGCTTATCGTGTTCACCTTCTTCGCCCTGCTGCTGGGCACGGCGGTAATCGTGGTCGATGGCTTAGGCTTGCAAATGCTGCATGATCAAGCGATTCAGCAAGCGAAATTGCTGGGTACGCAAGTAGGTGAGCTGTTGCCGTTTTGGGTCTACTTGATTGCAGGCTGTGTGGTGAGCCTACCCTATTTAATTTACAAGGCGAAGATCGGTTGGCGTCAGGCTGAGATGCGCCTGCGCGACGCCCGAATCGCCTATCTGCGCTGGAAGCATG
>JBCNVA010000100.1:0-3732 GCA_039630445.1 Armatimonadota bacterium | reverse complement strand
TATAGCCGATTGACCCCTCTGGTACAATAGAAACGCCATGATTGACTACCGGCTGATTCGTAATGAGCCAGAGCGAGTGAAGCAGGCGTTGCGCCATCGGGGTTATGAGGCATCGATGGTGGACGAGTGGCTCGCGGTGGACGCCCGCTGGCGCGAGCTGACCACGCAGGTGGAGACGCTCACCGCCGAGCAGAACCGCGTGTCCAAAGAGATCCCACAGCTCAAAAAGGCGGGGCAGGATGCAAGTGAACTAATTGCCCAGATGCGCGCGCTGGGCGAGCAGATCAAGCAGCTGGAGCAGGAACGGCGTGCAGTGGAGGAGCAGCGCGAGCAAAAACTGCTGCTGTTTCCGAATATTCCCCATGAGACCACGCCTGTCGGGGCAGATGCCAGCGGGAATGTGGAGGTGCGCCGTGGTGGTGCGCCCCATCCCTTCGACTTCGAACCACGCCCTCACTGGGAAATCGCGGAACGGCTGGGGCTGATCGACTTCGAACGCGGCGCGAAAATCAGCGGCAGCGGCTTCCATGTCTACACAGGGCTGGGTGCACGCTTAGAACGCGCCCTCATCAACTTCATGCTCGACCTGCACACGCGCGAGCATGGCTATCAGGAGGTCTTTCCGCCCTTCCTGGTGCGCCCCGAAGTGATGCAGGGCACGGGGCAACTGCCCAAGTTCGAGGAGGAGATGTATCGCTGTGCCGACGACCCGCTCTATCTAATCCCGACGGCAGAAGTGCCCGTGACGAACCTCTATCGGGAGGAGATTCTGAGCGTTGAGCAGCTGCCAATCAATCTGGTGGCTTACTCGCCCTGCTTTCGTCGGGAGGCGGGCGCGGCGGGGCGGCTCACCCGCGGGCTGCTGCGTGTGCATCAGTTCAACAAAGTGGAGCTGGTCAAGTTCACCACGCCCGAAACCTCCTACGAGGAGCATGAGCGACTGCTGCGCGATGCCGAGACGGTGCTGCAGCGACTGGAACTGCCCTATCGCATCATGCTACTTTGCACGGGGGATCTGGGCTTTGCTGCCGCCAAATGCTACGATCTGGAAGTCTGGTCGCCCGGTGTGCAGCAGTGGCTGGAGGTCTCCTCGTGCAGCAACTTTGAGGACTTTCAGGCGCGTCGGGCGAACATTCGATTTCGGCGCGAGCCGACTGCCAAGCCCGAGTTCGTGCATACGCTGAACGCTTCGGGCGTGGCGACTGCCCGCCTGATGGCGGCGCTCTTGGAGAACTATCAGCAGGCGGATGGCAGTGTGGTCATTCCCCATGCGTTGCGCCCCTATATGGACGGGCTGGAGCAAATAACCCCATAAGCCTGTGGTTTTGCCCCCAAATTTCGCCCTTTTGCGGGTCCGCACTGTCCGCTTTTGGGCAGGTTTCGAGTCTATATCTATGGGGAACCCAAAAGCCCCCACTTATTCCACAGGAGGTTGATCGGAATGAGAATCAGAACAGGACTCGGATGGCTGATTGCCTGCTGGATGATGGTGGGCATCATCGCAGTAGCCCATTCCCAGTATACAATTGTGCATCGACGCACCTTCAATCTGAATGCCACCTTTGCTGGTGCTGAGGCAATCGGGGATGTGGCTTTCGATGGGAACTATGTTTATGTCAGCAGCTGGCACTCTACATCAGGTGCACAAACGGTACGCTTGGTTCAGGTTGGAGCTATAGGGACGCTGCTTGCCACTCCCAGCGGGGCACTGACCCCTTCAGGGTGGAGCCTCACGGTCAACGCAGAGGGAGCCTCCCGAGATACCCGACTGGTATATTACAACAACTACCTGTACTGGGGCAGCGGGTTGGGAGCATCGGCAAATACAGGGATCCGCAGGGTGTCCACCAGCGGAACCCTCGATAGCGCATGGTCATCAGGCGATGGCTTGCTGCTACCTGGCGAAATAAGCCCTTCCGCTAGTCGCTTTGACACGCTGGATCTCGATCCGATTGGTCCCGCGCTTGGGATAGGCGTGTTTGGCAGCACGAATATTCGCCGTAACGATCTCGGCACGGGCGCCCCTCTTTCCCCTACAGGTTCGATTGGCGCACCGCCCACGAATGGGGTCAACATTCGTGATATTGCTTTCCGACCTGATGGGGGCGTATATGTCCGCTACAATACCGCCAGCGGAACCGGGGCTTCGGGGGTCTACTTTGCGCCACGCAATGCAGACGGCTCTTTTGGAAGCGCAACATCCATCGTCACCTGGAGCGAAGGCGCCTTGCAGCAAGCCTTTGTGGCATACATCCCCGTGAACGAGGTGTTCTACAGCGGTTTCTCCAGCCTTGTGCTGTACAACCAGCGTGTCAGCGGACAGAACAAGGTGTTTATCTACAATGTGGGCAACGGCGCTCCCGTGGCGGTTAGCGAGCTAAATGGCGATGAACTCGTGGATGACGGAGACAACCCCCGAACCTTCCAGAACACCTTTTTGAACGCGAGCTGGGGCTTCTGGAACGGGCGGATGTTTATCTTTGTCGTCAACGGGTTCACAGGCGTTGGTTCGAACACGGGCTACACAGGCACGATCACCTTTGACCGCTTGGATATTTACGAGGTGGTGCCAGAGCCGGCGAGCGTGCTGGCGCTGGGCGTGGGGCTGGTTGGGCTGATGCGCCTGCGTCGGCGCACGCGATAAAAATAGTGAATGGTCGGGGCGCCCGGATTCGAACCGGGGACCTCCTGCACCCAAAGCAGGCGCGCTAACCATGCTGCGCTACGCCCCGACCATTCGCCATTATACCCTATCCGGTGACCCTCTCACCCGTATCCTCTCCGTTTGAAGGGATATGGGTAGAGGGTTTTACTTATTACCAATTGGCAGCGCAAACGCCGTGAGGTCGTCGGCGAGACGCCGACACTACGAACCCACCCTGCCGTCGGTGAGACGCCGACGCTACAACCCCCCCCTGCCGTCGGCGAGACGCCGACGCTACGACCGCACCCTGCGTAGCGTCGGCGTCCCCGCCGACGATGACAGCACTTGAACTGGTGGTCGGTATTATATGCCTGTGGAGCACTTGAAACCCCAATTCGCATTAGCTGCCAATCCGCAGCGGGGTACATCGCGCAGCAGCGTTCCAGCAGGGTATCATTTTGGCATCGTCCGCGGACAATAAGCAGGTAGAATGAACCAACATACAAGGGAGGAGTAGGAACGATGTGTAAGGTCTGGCATAGGTACAGGTGCTGCGCGCCTCGCGTGCGCTCAGGGGTGGCGATAGCATTCTGGTTGCTGGGCGTGGCGGGCGCGTATGCAGGTGAAGCGGTGGAGCTGCCGCCCTTTGGACCGACCGAGCAAGCTATTCTTGGGTTAGTGTTGCTGATGGCGTTCGCTGCACTGGCGTTTGGTGGCTATCTCCTGTGGTGGACGCTGAAGCAGCCTGCAGGTACCCCTAAGATGCAGGAAGTTGCCGCAGCGATTCAGGCAGGCGCAAACGCTTACCTCAAACGGCAGTTCAAAACAATGATTTGGTTCGTGTTGCTGATCACGGTGGGGCTGTTCGCACTCTACTACCCCGTGTATCAGCGCGTCTACCCTGAGGATGCCCTCCGACTGGCGTTTGGAATTGCGCTTGCCTTCTTTTTAGGCGTGTTCGCCTCTTATGGCGCAGGTTATGTAGGGATGTACATGGCGGTGCGCGGCAATGTGCGCACGGCTGCCAAAGCATTAACCACTTTCAAGGGCGCGCTGGAGACCGCCTTCCGCGCAGGCGCGGTGAGCGG
>JBCNVA010000010.1:0-32329 GCA_039630445.1 Armatimonadota bacterium | reverse complement strand
AACAGCTTTGCGTTTTGAGCTGCTTGCTGATCCGTGGCTTCTGCCTTCTCGCCTTTTGCTTGGTTGCCGCTGTTGCTGGCAACGGTCTTGGGCTTGTCGCTGCAGCAGCCCTTGCTTGCCGTCTGGGTTCCTTTCTCGTTGGCGCAGCAGCCCGCTGCCTTGTCGCTACAGCAGCTCTTGCCAGCCGCCCCCTTCTCACCGACGCAGCCACTTGCCGCCTTGTCGCTGCAGCACGCCTTGCTGGACGCCTGGACTGCGTTGCTCGCCTTTGCCGGCTTGCGATTCAGGTAGGCGGCAGGCGACGCTTTGAAGCGGTTCAGGCAGTTTCGGGAGCAGAAGTAGTAGGTTTTGCCTTTGTAGGCGTAGCGGAGCGCTTTGGATGGGTTGGCAATGGTTTCGCCCGACACTGGGCAGGTGAGAACAGATTTGTTGCCCTTCGCGTTCGTCGCCTTTGTCTGCGCTGTAGCCCATGGTGCCAGCGCAAAAGTCAGCGCAATCGTCCCAACAATCAGCCACTTTGTCATCATTAGACCTCCGTGCGGGGGATTATACCCGAAACTTGCCATCAGGGGGTGGCTAAAGCCCCAGTTGTTCCCAGATGGCGTCGATGCGGGCTTTGACTTCGGGCGACATGCGGATCACTTCGGGCCACTCGCGCGTGAAGCCCTCCTCTCGCCATTTGCGGGTGGCATCGAAGCCGATTTTGCTGCCGAAGCCAATTGCGGGGCTGGCGTGATCCAGCACATCGACAGGACCTTTAACGAGGCACATATCGCGTTCCGGGTCCACATTTGCGCCCCAGCGCCACAGCACTTCGCCCAAGTCGTGTACATTCACATCCTCATCGAACACCACGATGAATTTGCTGAACATCAGCTGTCCCAGTCCCCAGAGGGCGTGCATGACCTTGAAAGCATGTCCTGGGTAGCGTTTGCGGATGCTCACGAAGCAGAAATTGTGAAACACGCCCTCCACCGGCAGGTTCATGTCCACGATTTCGGGCAGGGTGAGACGGACCAGGGGCAGAAAGATGCGCTCGACCGCCTTGCCCATCCAGCCGTCCTCCATCGGGGGCACGCCCACAATCGTCGCGGGGTACACCGGCTTTTGCCGATGGGTAATCGCTGTGACATGGAACACGGGATAGTAATCGGGCAAGCTGTAGTAGCCCGTGTGGTCGCCAAAGGGACCCTCCAGGCAGCGTTCGCCAGGCTGGATGTAGCCTTCGATCACGATTTCGGCGTTTGCAGGCACGAGGATGTCCACCGTGCGGGCGCGAACCAGCTCGACAGGCTTCTTGCGCAGGAAGCCCGCGAACATCAGCTCGTCGATAGCGGGCGGCAGGGGAGCAATCGCGCTAAAGGTAAGCGCAGGGTCATCACCCAGCACGACTGCCACCTGAATCGGCTCGCGGCGTGCCTCCGCATCCTGAAAGTGTGCTGCGCCCCCCTTGTGGATCTGCCAGTGCATCGCAGTCGTGCGCTTGTCCAGCACCTGAATGCGGTACATACCCACATTCCGCTTGCCTGTGTTTGGGTCGTGCGTAAAGACCAGCGGCAGCGTGATGTAGCGCCCCCCATCACCAGGCCAACAGTGCAGAATGGGGAATTCGAACAGATCCACCGCCTCGCCTGTTTTGACCACCTCTTGACAGATGCCTTCGTTGACGACCGTGGGTGGCACGCTGCGCGCCACCTGCAGCAGGCGTCCGAGCTGCGGGAGCAGCTGCGGCAGGGCTTGCAGCTTGCCCAGAATGCCACTGCCTGTAGTAGGTACTTCGGGCTGAAGGAGCTGCTCGATCTCATGGGCAATCTGCTCGTAATCGTCCACACCCAGTGCGAGGCTCATCCGCCGGCGTGACCCCATCGTGTTGATGGCAACAGGGATCTCATACCCCTTCGGTCGCTCGATGAGCAGCGCGGGTCCGCCCCGCTTCATCACCCGATCTGCGACCTCCGTAATCTCCAGATGCGGATCCAACGGGTAGCGGATGCGATGCAGCTCCTTCTCCTGCTCCAGCCTCAGCAGAAAGTCCTGAAAGTCGCGATATGCCATGGCTACCTCTAAAGCAAGTACCAATCGGACCTTGAAATATCGTAAGCTTGGTCGACTAAAGTCGTTCCCATCCAAACAAAGCCAGCCGTCGCTGGCTAAAAAACCCCGCGAAGGCGGGATTTTGTTTGTCTGCGGGCGAGTTTACTCGCTTTGAGAGTTTACGGCGTCGTAAACCCCTAATTGGTATTATAACCCGACTTCCCACCTATTTGAGATTCCTCGCCTTCGGCTCGGAATGACAAGTTCCCTGCCGCGTAAAACGCCCTTTCGTTGCCGCGTAAAACGCCCTGTCATTCCGAGCGAAGCGTTGTCATTCCAAGCGAAGCGAGGAATCTCACCTGCTCAAAAACAACAGGTAGCAACTTGGGTTAAGATATATTCGCCACTTCGCCATTTCGCCACTTCGCCCGCTTCATCGCCCCCTGAGCAGCCCTGAACCCCATAGCACCGCGAGGGTGGAGAGAGCGGAGGTGACCTCACCATAATCGAGGCGTTTGGTCTCGGCGAGGTAGATCACATCCCCTTCGCGGACGGGCGGGTTCGCTGCGGGATCGCCTCGCTTCAGAAACCGCTGGTAGGGGATTTCGAGCCGTTTCAGCTCGCCGTTTTCGAGGCGTAGTACATAGACACGCGAGGTAAGCGCGCGCGGGGTGACGCCGCCTGCCAGCGCCACGGCATCGGAAAGCAGCATGGGCTTGCCCTCTGGGATGAGATAGTAGCCCGGTCGTTCCACTTGCCCTATGATGGCGAATCGGCTGAGATTGGTTGGCACGACGAGCAGGTCGCCATCCTGCAGCGGGATATTCTGCTCCGCGCGTCCTTCCACCAGCGCGGCATAGAGATTCACAGGGATAATCGTGCCCTTGCGGTCGATGAACGCGCGGCTGAGGCTGGCGTTTTCGGGATGGTAGCCCTGCGCGGCGGCAATCGCCTGCACCACGCCGCTGCCGACTTCCAAATCGTAGACGCCTGGCATGTTCACCTGACCGCTCACATAGACGCGAATGGTTAGCCGTTGCTGGATGCTGATTTTATCGCCCGGCTGCAGCGGGATGTTCGCAGCAGGATCGCCCCGATGGTAGAGCGCGACCAGATCGAGGGGGATGGTCTGCTCGCCGCGCAGCAGCAGGGCGACGGCGCGTTCGGGCAGGATTTTGAGACCCTCGGCAGCGGCGATGGCTTCGAACAGGCGCCAACCGGGCTGGATCGGGTACGCGCCCGGTTTGCCTACTTGTCCCTCGACGAACACCAGCATCGGGCGCGCCTGCTTGAGCGAGACAGAGACCACTGGCTCGCGCAGCCGTTTGCGCAGCGCGGTGCGCAGCTGTTCCTCGACCTGCCGCAAGGTCAGCCCGCGCACCAAGATCTCGCCCGCCCCGTGAAACAGCACGCGCCCATCGGGTGGCACCGCATATTCGTTGCTGAACTCCGGATGATTAACCACCACGACCGACAGCACATCGCCTGTGTCCAGCGTGTATTCGTGATTCGAAGCCGTCAGAGCCGTCTGACAAATCGGACGGGTCAGCAGGCATGCCAAGGCTATCCACACCGTCCAGCCTCTCATGATGCTTCCTCCCGAACCAAGATCACGCCCACAATCTGGGGTTGGAGATGGCGCAGCATCCAAAGCGTCTGTTCATCTAACTCAGCATTTTGGGGAGCAATAAGCAATAGTCGCTGGGCTGCCTCCAAATCGTGCAGGCTGTTGGTTGCCTCGCGCACCTGCAGTGCCCCGTTCGTGGCGGCGGGGAGAGGCGGTTCGTCAGGGTGTGTCTGCGCCCTCTGATCCATCGGGTGAGTTTGCACGGTGATAGCAGCGAGGGCGCGGGCAACCTGTTGCGTTTTGGGCGTGGAGGTGAGGGGTAGGGCGAGCGCGGTTTGCCACTGTTCGCCACCGCCAGCGGCACGCAGGCTCCAAAGCAGCAGCTGGGCGCGTTGCCCATCCAGTTCACGGGGCTGCAGTTCCGCCAGCACGGGCACGCCCAGCAGGCGCTCCACATCCCAGCGCGTGCGCAGGCGTCGCTCGCCCCACGCCCGCACGAGGGCAAGGAGCATCCCCAACATCACGCCCAGCATCGCTGCCAGCGTGGTGGTCAGCACGGGGCGTGGAAAGGCGGGGAAATCGGGAGCAAAAGCGGGCTGCAACAACACAGGCGACACACGCCCAATCAGCTGCTGGGCGCGCGCTTGCTCATAGGCTTTGATTTTCTCTGCCCAGAGCGTTTGCGCCACCTCTTGCTCGCGGCGCAGCGCGCCGTAGGCTGCCATCAGCGACGGCACCTTGCGAAATCCCGCCTCCAGACGCGCCTGCTCGCTTTCGAGGTAGCGCACGGTTGCACGAACCGCTTCACGCTCCGCCTCGGCAGTGAGCAGCGCCTGCATCAACTGTTGGTGGATAGGGTTGATCGTCTCTTGGCGTGAGAGCAGCTTGAACTCGCCTTCCACTGCTTTTTCCAAGAAGCGCGCTCGCTCGTGCTGTGCCTGCACGATTTGGATGTCCAGTGCCCGCGCTTCGGGCGCATCGGGCTGATACTCGCTGCGCTGGATCTGTAGCTCAGCAATCTTTTTATTCAGCTCGTGCACTTCGGGTGGGATGGCGATCGTGCGGTGCAGGTCAGTGAAAGCGGGTTGCTGGTTCAGCTGGGCACGCAGTTCAGCAATCTGGCGGGTGAGTGCGAGTTCTTTGCCCCGCTGCTCGCGTGCCTGCGCCACCAGCTCGGCATATTTCTCCATCCTTTTTTCCAGCTCCTTATCGGGCACGACCAGCCGCTGTTGTTGTAGAAACCGCACCAGCCGCTGATCGATATCCGCAAGGCGCTTCTCCTGCGCTTCGATCTCTTGCAGGAGCTTTGCCAGCAGGTTGCTGGGGTTCTGGTCGTAGAGTTCGCGCACGAAGCGCAGGTACTCCTCTACCCATGTATTGGTCAGGCGTGCCGCTTTCGAGGCGGTCTCGTCGGAAGCGGTCAGCTCAATCACGCTGGAGTTGCGAATCGGCTGGGTGCGGAATCGTCGGCTGAATTCGCGATAAGGCTCGGTATAACCCAATCGCTGTCGCACCCGTTCCAACACAGGGCGCGATTCCAACACCTTGCGTTGGGTCTCCACATCAGGGTTGCCCCCACCCAAGATCATAGTCAGCCCGCCTAAGTTCGGCATAGGGCTGGGTGCATCGATCAGGATGTGCGCGGGGGCATCGTAGCGTTTGGGTGCGAATAGCACGATACTTAGCCCAACCAAGACACCCAGCAGAAAGCCACCAAGTATCCATCGCCACTGGCAGCGCAACGCATGCCCCACCCACGGCAGGGCAACGGTTGACTCACGCTCTGTCCAGCCTCCCTCCTGCATCGTCTCCCTTTGCATTTTACCCAACACAGCGTTGAGGCATTATAGGGGCCCATGGGGCATGGTGCTAAAATCCAGCGGCTAAACCCTCGGCGCGTGGGTCGGAGCCTGCGCACCAGGCATCATAATCGGTGGTCGCGCACCGGCTGTTGTCATGCCCCTCCGCGGCGTCCAGCATGCCCGCCGCTCCGACCGGGGAGGCTTCGGCACACGGGAAGCCGACTTACCGTTGCTCCCTTCCGGGCCTGGCGGGGTTCACCGACTCCTCGTTGCGAAGTGCCCGATCATCTACGCGGCGGCACGCTGGCGTTTCGCACAGGGGACACGCCGCGAGCCGGAATTCAGCCCTGCTATGGCGGGTTGCAGGTACAGGGAACCGCCAGCTCCCCGCTTAGCGCGACCACCGCGCTAAAGTGTACCCTACACCTGCACAGGCATCGGTGCACCATCCGCCTTCGCCGATTGCCACGCTGCCTCGGTGAACGCGATCACCTTCAAGCCATCCTCTGGCTTCGATTGCACCTCCTCGCGCCCCAGAATGGCGTTCACAAAGTTGATCACAGGCTGTGAGCCAGGGGGCAGGTTCTCTGGGCGGAAACGGTTGCCCCGCGCGTCGCAAATCTCCAGCTGATCTTGGCGAATCAGATAGGTCGCTTCGCTGCCGACAACGGTAATCTCCTCGTGCCAGCCGACTGTCGTGCTACCAATAATCGAGAGATTACCGATCACCCCGTTCGCGTACTCGAACGCCAACGCCGAGTTGACATCGACGGGGATATCGAAATATTGCATGTACGCGCTGACCTTTGTGGCGGGGGCATCCACAATCCAGAGCAGAAAGTCCACCAGGTGGCTGCCCGTGTCGTTGATCTGCCCGCCGCCTGAAAGTGCTGGATCTTGACGCCAGCTGCCGCGCGTGATATGATACCAACTTTGTAAGTTAATTGCCTGCACAAAATGCGGTTCACCGATTTCACCACGGCGAATGCCCTCATACACATACCGATAGATCGGGATGTAGTGGCGCTGGTAGGCGACCAACCCGATCTTGCCCGTCTCCTTGAACCGCTGCACCAGGGTGCGGGCGTGCTCTACTGTGCAGACCATCGGCTTTTCGATCATTACATGCAGACCCCTGTCCAGCGCGTCCATCGCCTGCTGGAAGTGCAGGGTATGCGGCGTGATAATCATCACGCCGTCCATCTCCACCTGATCCAGCATCTGGCGGTAGTCGTCAAAAAAGGGCACCTCTTGCAGGTGGGGGAACCGTTCGAGGGTGCGCGCGCGTTGCTCCTCGCTCGGCTCCGCAACAGCCACGACCCTCGCTTCCGAAACGCCCTGAAGCACCTTCAGATGGTGGCGTGCCATGCCACCGCTACCGATCAGACCCAATCGTACTTCGCTCATAGTGACCTCCTTGCATTTTAATAATAACCTGAGTTGCCACCTATCTGAGATTCCTCGCCTTCGGCTCGGAATGACAGGTTCGTTCTCACAAAGTCGGCGTTGTCATTCCGAGCGAAGCGAGGAATCTCGCCTGCTCAAAGGCAACAGGTAGCAACTTGGGCTAATAATTAGGTGAAAATCAGCCACCCCTGTTCGACAGGGAGGCAGTGTCTCCTGTTTCGTGGGGAAGGATTGCGTTGATATCGGGTGGTCTCAAGGAGGTACACTAAGCAGGCATCATGCGAGGGTTGGCAGGTCTGCGCTGTGGGCGTGTGCGCAAGCGGCGCTGGCGCTACTTGGATAACACCCTTTCGACGCGGGAACGGGCATGGGTAGATCGCCATCTGGCGCAGTGCATCGGCTGTCGCACTGAGTTTGCCCGCGCGGCGTTCGTGCTTGAATCGCTGCAGAAGGGTTTGCCGCTTGAACCTGATTTGCTGCCATCGCGCCCTAAGCGCTGGCTCGTCGGGGTATCGCTGCTGATAGCACTCTTAGGGCTAATAGGGGGTATTGGGCTGGTACGATTCTCCAACTTTGCTCTGCCCACTCCTACCCGCTCCCTCTCGCCTGCAACATCCCCGTTCCCATCGAAAGCGGAGAGTGGCGTGCAAGCCCTCTCGCCTCCCCCTGAAAAGGGGCTTGGCGTGCAGGTTAATCTCTCAGCGGCAGCTCCGTCGCTCCACAAGGCTCCCAGTTCCCATCGTGTGGGCAAGGGACAGAGGGTGCGGACGAATGCCGTCACCTACAGCGTGCGCAAGCGGGCGAAGGTGCAGGCACAGTCCAAAAAGCGATCGCCAAATCGCCAAAAGGCTGCCCCCTCACGCCCCCTTAGCCACGCTACCCCGCCAGAGGGAACCGTGGAAGTCTTCGACGAATCGGGTCAGTTAGTCAAACGCGCGCAGCTGCGAGGGACACGATGAGGCAAGTGGTGCAAAATGAACCGCTGATTACGCTGGAGGCTCAGGGCAGGGACGCGCGGGAGGTGTTTGCCGAGCTGTTCCGTCAAGCGGGCAAGCCCTTCGTGCTGCATATCACGCTGGAGCGCCCGCTCTATCTTGCGCTGCGCGAGACGCCATTCCCGCGCGCGCTGCAGATGCTGTGTGAGGCGACCGACACGCGCTTTTCGGTGCGTGATGGGGTCTATCTGATTCTGCCCCGCACGCCCCCTGCGCGTCCTGACCCGTCGCGTCCTGCCCGCACGGTGAGGTTGGTGGGACAGCAGATGCCGTTGCAACAGGTGGTGCGCCAGATCGAGACGCAGGCAGGGGTCAGGATTGAGATGGTGCCAGGTGTGCCCCAGCTGCGTTTCAATTTGAACCTGCCCGCAGTGGAGGTGGAGGCGGCGCTGGAGGCGCTCTGCAAAGGCACGGGGCTACGCTGGGAGCGCACCTCGCAGGGCTATCGGATTTTAGCCGCAGAGCCACCTCGCTTGAAAGAGGCGTCTGCCTCAGGTTCGCCCCCTGCCAAATCGCTGCGCAGTCCCGCTGTTCAGCCGCGTTCCATCCCTGCTCGTGCCATCCCACCTGATCGCCCGCTCAAGTGCCCCCAGTGCAATTATTCGCTGCAGCTCGACTGGCGCTACTGTCCCCTCTGCGGCGCATGGGTGAAGCCGCTGACCGAACGCGCGAAACGGGAAGGGCGATGAACTGCTTCCTGCATCCTCATACGCCTGCCACTGATCGATGTACAGACTGCGACCAGCCCATCTGTGAGGTCTGTACGGTGCGAGTGAATACGCGCCCCTATTGTGAGGCGTGTGCGGCGAATCATCACCAGCACAGTGCGCTCACCGCCCTCGTTTTTGGGCTGCTGGTACCTGGGCTGGGGCAAGTCTATAACGGCGACTATTCGAAGGCGATTGCGATTTTTCTCACAGGCTGGCTGATTCTGCCATGGATATATGGCATCGTGGATGCGGTGCTGGTGGCGCAGGAGATTGCCGAGGGCAGGCGGCTGGAGCAGGGTGTCCCGCCGGGTTATCTCATCCTTGCGCTCAAGATAGGCGCCATCTTTTTCTCCTGTCTTTATATCTCGCTGGTATGGCTGTTGATTTCAGGCGTCGCCACGCTGCTGGCACGGCGGTAGGCGCTGTCGAGGGCGCGCTTTGGAACCTCTTGACTCTTTTGCCACGCGGTGTGGTATACTATAGACGATCTCGCGCCCGTAGCTCAGAGGATAGAGCGCAAGGTTGCGGACCTTGAGGTCGGGGGTTCGAGTCCCTCCGGGCGCGCCAAACTTTAAAGGCGCCCTCGTAGCTCAGTGGATAGAGCGCCTCCGTCCTAAGGAGGGCGTCGGGGGTTCGAATCCCTCCGAGGGCGCCAAAACCGCCCCATCGGGAGAGGTGCCGGAGCGGTTGAACGGGCCCGACTCGAAATCGGGTATCCTCCCAAAAGGGGGATCGTGGGTTCGAATCCCACCCTCTCCGCCAGAAGCCCGACCATGCGCTGGACCGACACGCACTGCCACTTGAACCACGAGCAGCTGCTGCCTGAATGGGAGGCAGTGCTGTTTCGTGCCCAGCAAGCGGGCGTAGAGCGGCTAATCATCATCGGCTATGACCTGTCCAGCAGCGAGCGCGCGGTGCAACTGGCGGAGCGGTCTCCTGCCCTTTGGGCAGCTGTAGGGATTCACCCGCATGATGCGACCCAATGCACGCCCGACGCGCTTGCTCGCCTGCGCCAGCTAAGCCAGCACCCCCGTGTGGTTGCCATCGGTGAAATTGGGCTCGATTTCTATCGGGATTTCTCCCCGCGTGAAGCCCAGTATGAAGCGTTCCACGCCCAGCTTGCCTTAGCCCAGGAGCGTGGATTGCCTGTCGTCATCCACTGTCGTGAAGCCTATGACCCGCTGCTGGAGGTGCTGGCGGAATATCCGCAAGTGCGAGGCGTGCTGCACTGCTTCTCAGGCACACAAGCCCATGCTGAACGCGGGCTGGCGCTGGGCTACTATCTCGGCATCGGTGGAGTTGTTACCTTCAAAAATGCCGAGGGACTTCGCGCGATTGTGCAGGCGATGCCACGCGATCGCCTCTTGCTGGAGACTGATGCGCCCTATTTGGCACCCCATCCCTATCGGGGCAAACGCAACGAACCCGCCTACCTGCCCCTGATTGCTCAGGTAGTGGCAAACCTCTGGAGCTGCTCGCTGGAGGAGCTTTCCCGACTTACCGAAGCGAATGTGGACGCCTTTCTCAAGGTAAGAGCCGAATCCCCCTCGCTAACCCACCATTTGGGCGAGGTACAATCTTTGCCGTGAGCGATATTTTGCAGGAGGATTTCTGGCTGCCGCGTTCGGGTCCGATGCCGCGTCCGAAAAGCTTGGCGGAGGCGGTGGAGGTGCTGCGGCGCGAGGCGTTTCCCTCACCTGGCGTCACGCAGGTGCGTTTCCATGCACGCGAGTTCACCTCCATCTGTCCGCGCTCAGGTCAGCCCGATTTTGGCGAGGTGATTATCGAGTACGCGCCGAATAAGCTCTGCCTCGAATCGAAGTCGCTGAAGTTCTATCTCTGGGCATTTCGGGAGGAGGCGGGCTATGCGGAGGGACTGGCGGCGCGGATTGCGGACGACCTCTACGAGGTGCTGCAGCCCCGCTGGGTGCACGTGGTGGTGCGCCAGTACCCGCGCGGCGGGATCGAAATCGAAGCGGAAGCCGTGCGCCCAGTCCCCACCGAATCGATCTGATAGCGCCACGATGGGTTATAATAACACCCAAGTTGCTACCTGTCGCCTTTGAGCAGGCGAGATTCCTCGCTTCGCTCGGAATGACAAGGTTTCGCGCGGAATAAAAAGGTTTTGCTCGGAATGACAGGGCGTTTTACGCGGCAGGGAACCTGTCATTCCGAGCTGAAGGCGAGGAATCTCAGATAGGTGGCAACTTGGGTTATAATAGAGGTAGCATGCGAGCAATCGGTCTTTTTCTGGTGCTAACCCTGCTCTTGGAGGGTGGGCAGGCGCAGAGCATCCTCTGGAGCCGACTCTATCTGCAGCCGAATTCACGCGGCTGCTTGCCGCAGGTAGCCACCGCAGACCATGCGGGCAATCTCATAATTGCTGCCCGCTACATCATGGACGCAGGGCATTTCGCGGTCGTGCTGCTGAAATATTCGCCGCAGGGCGACCTGCTCTGGACGCGCACCATCAGCGAAGCGGGACAGTCTTACTATGCCGAGTCGATAGCGGTTGCCCCAGACAACTCCATCTATCTGGCGCTGACCCGTGCAAATATCGACTCGCATGCCTATGTGCAGCGCTGGTCAGCCGATGGCACCCTGCTCTGGTCTGTGGAGATTAACCTGAGTCTGTATGATGTGATTCGTCAGGTACTGGCGCGTCCTGATGGGGTGGAGGTGTTGCTGGCTTATGGCAGTGGGGGCATCGGCTACGCCCGACTGATTTACAACGCCAGCGGCACGCTCGTTGCCCAGCACCTCTTTCCGTTTCCTGAGACCCTTCTTCTGAACCGTACACCCATTGGCATGGTACGGCTTACGACGACCGCCACGCTGCTGATAGTGCGCGCGCCTGATCCGGACGGCATCCTGCAAACTTGGGATCTGACCCTGCTACGACTGCTCAGCGATACGGGCGTCGTCCAGTGGGAGCAGTTGCTGCCGTTCCGTGTGGCGCACCATGCTCAAGCCAGTGATGGTTCACTCTACCTGCTGGGTGATGAGTGGGATTCAGGGGCACAGCAGGCACGCCTGCGGTTAGTGCGCCTTCGCCACGATAGGACAATCCTCTGGCAGCAGACAATCAGCCGCGCACAAGGTGACTCCGTTCCCGATGTTGTGGCGACGCTGGGCGCGTTCTGGCTGGTTGGTGGGAACGCCGAGTCGAACAGTGGACGACTCACTGCCATCGAACTGGGCGCAGCCGACGGAACCGCGATTGGTGGGCAAACACTGTTCGGCACCTATCGGGCAGTGGGCGGCGTGGGCACGGCGGCAAACGCCTTCGCCCTGCTGATAGGGCAACTGACCCCCGACACGGAGCGCTGGAAGCCCTTCATGCAGTGGTGGCGTCCCGATGGGGCGCTGCTGGGCACCGTGGCGCTCGGTGGGCTAAGCCCCTCGGATGAGCAGCCCGAACTGCTGGTCCGTGCACCCGATGGGGGAGCATATGCCATCAGCACCGTCAATCAGGGCAGCATGAATATCGCAGGCATCGGTATCGTGCGGGTGCAGGCACCCCCCTACCTCCGAGGCACCATCACGCTCAGCGACTACCTCCCCAACCCAGCGGGCAAGACCGCCCAATTCACCTTCCAGAGTGGCTCACAAACCGACACGACGGCAACTACTCTCCAGACAGGCGGGCAGTACGCCGTTGCCACCGCGCTCAGCGGCGCGGTGCAGGCGCGCGTCTATGTGCCCGGCTGGCTCTCCCGACAGCGAACGATAACCCTTACGCCAGGCGCCACCGCAGACTGGACGCTCATCAACGGCGACGCAAACCGCGACAACCGCATCGACGATTCCGATCTATTGATGGTGCTGTTTGCTTTTGGTCAAGCAGGTACCAATCTGCCTGAGGACCTGAACGGCGACGGCGCCGTCGACGATGCCGACCTGCTGATCGTGTTATTCGGCTTCGGCAGCGAGGGCGAGTAGGAATCGCGGCTCAAAATTTGCCCCAAAGCGGGTAAAATCCCCTCGATGGAGACCATCGCCCAGGTATTTGATTTCTTTTTGCATGTCGATCGCCATCTGGAAAGTGTGGTGAAGCAATATCACACGATGACCTATGGCATCCTGTTTCTGATTGTGTTTATGGAAACGGGGTTAGTCGTCACGCCCTTTTTGCCGGGCGATTCGCTGCTGTTTGCGGCGGGCGCGCTGGCGGGCAAGGGCATGCTGGACATCCGCACGCTCTACCTCACTTTGCTCGTTGCCCCACTGGTGGGCGATAATGTGAACTACTGGATTGGGCGTCTGATTGGGCATCGGATTGTGCACAGCCGCCGGGTTCGCCTCATCCGCAAGGAGCATATCGACAAGACGCACGCCTTTTTTGAGAAATACGGGGGCAAAACGCTGATTATTGCCCGCTTTGTGCCGATTGTGCGCACGATGGCACCCTTTGTGGCGGGGCTGGGCGCGATGACCTACGCGCGCTTTTTGATGTTCAGCATACTGGGTGCACTGCTTTGGGTCACTGTCTGCACCCTTGCAGGCTACTACTTCGGCAGCATCCCGATCGTCAAGGAGAACTTCTCCATCGCCATCCTGGTGATTATCGCCCTTTCGCTGATGCCAGCGTTCATCGAGTATGTGCGCCACAGGCGGCAAGTTCGCGTGGGGCAGTAATATAAAGGTCGCGTTGCATTACCCGCAGATGATGTTGCTGTGCGTTTCGTAGGCTGGGGTTGGAGGATTAAAGACGGGATCGTCACCTTTGAAAGGGATAACGAGAGCCTCTAAACCAAGCCTGTGCTGCCCGAAAATAGGGAGTGATGAGCCTTGTTCCACTGGTGAAGGCGTTGAAGCGGGGCGTGGCATCGAGCCAGAAGCCTGCGCCACCTGCTCCTGCTGCACTGCCCGACCTGTCCGAACTGAGCAAGACTACCCCACCCAAACTGGCGATGATACGCCAGCAAGCCGATGCGATTCTGCAACGGGCGCGCGCCGAAGCCGAGCAGATTCGCCAGCAGGCGCAGCAACAGGGCTATCAGGATGGGTATGCAGCAGGTGAGCAGGCAGCCCGCGCCCGCCTCGAAGCCGAATACCAGCAACAGATGGTGCAACTGCGCGAGCAAGTAGAGGCGTTCCTGCAACAGTTGCAGGCACAGTTCGAGGACTACCTACGCCTGCTGGAACCTCAAATGCTGGAGCTGACGCTGCAGATTGCCCGCAAGGTCATTCGCGATGAGCTGCGCCAGCATCCTGAGCATGTGCTGGCGATCATTCGCGACACGCTGCGGCGGATGCAGGGCTTTGGGAAGGTGCGCGTCCGTGTCAACCCGCTTGACCTGGAGCTGGTGCGCCAGCAGAAACCAAGCCTGCTTGCCGTAATCGATTCGCTGGAGGGGCTGGAGATTGTGGAAGATCGGCGCGTGGAGCAGGGTGGATGCATCGTTGAGACCCCTCAGGGCATTTACGACGCTCGAATCGGCACCCAGCTGGAGGAGATTGAACGCGAGCTACGCAGTGCGCTGCCGGAGGCTGGCTGATGCATCGCCCCGACTGGTCTGGGCTTATCGAGAGAGTTCGCCGAATGGACTCGGTGCGCATCAGTGGACGCGTGGTGGGCGCAACAGGATTGCTCATTGAATCGACGGGACCACCAGCGCGATTGGGCGAGCTATGCGCCATTACCCGTGGGCGGAATGCGCCGCTGCTGACTGCGGAGGTGGTCGGTTTTCGCGGGGGCAACTTGCTACTAATGCCGCTGGGGGAGCTGTCGGGCGTCTATGCGGGCAGCGAAGTTATCCCTTTGCGCCAGCAGGCGTCTGTGGCGGTGGGTGACGCGCTCCTGGGGCGTGTGCTGGATGGCTTGGGCAACCCGATCGATGGCGATCCCCTGCCCGCGCTGGAGCAGCGCTACCCGCTCTATCGTGAGGCGCCCCCTGCGCTGGAACGACCGCCGTTGTGTGAGCCGTTGCCGATGGGCATTCGTGCCATCGATGCCCTGCTCACCTGCGCACGCGGGCAGCGTGTGGGCATTTTCGCGGGCAGCGGGGTTGGCAAAAGCACTCTACTCGGCATGATGGCACGCCACGCCAGTGCCGAAGTGAATGTGATTGCCCTCATCGGCGAGCGTGGGCGCGAGGTGCGCGAGTTTATCGAGGGCAGTCTGGGCGAGGCGGGACGGCGGCGATCGGTGCTGGTTGTGGCGACCTCGGACCAGCCCGCGATTGTGCGCCAGCGCGCCGCGTTCACCGCCACTGCGATTGCCGAATATTTTCGCGATCAGGGGCGCGATGTGCTGCTGATGATGGATTCGCTGACGCGCCTGGCGATGGCACAGCGCGAGATTGGCTTAGCCGCTGGTGAGCCGCCCTCTGCGCGAGGTTACACACCCTCCGTGTTCGCGCTGATGCCCCGCCTGCTGGAACGCGCGGGCAATAGTGCAAGGGGCAGCATCACCGCGCTCTACACTGTGCTGGTCGACGCCGACGATATGAACGATCCGATTGCCGACACCGCCCGCGCGATTCTGGACGGGCATCTTGTGCTGTCGCGTGCGCTCACTCAGCGGGGGCACTATCCTCCTATCGATCCCCTCTCCAGCCTCTCCCGCGTGATGCCGAATATCGCTTCTCAGGCGCACCTACAAGCCGCCAATCGGCTGCGCCAAATTTTGGCTGCCTATCGCGACGCCGAGGATTTGATCCTGATCGGCGCCTACCAGAAGGGCGCGAACCCGCTGGTCGATCTTGCGCTGGAACGAAGGGACACCATTCAGCGATTCCTGCAGCAAGCCGTCGATGAACGCGCCGATTTCGACCAGACGGTGGCGCAGCTGATGGAGCTTGTACGCGAGTAGCCAGTGGTGTTGGCGAATTCGCCAAGACCATGAGACGCTTTCGGTTCCGATTGGAGGGTGTGTTGCGCTATCGGGCGACGCGCGAGGAGATGGCGCTGCGTGCGCTACGCGAGGCGATTCGGCGGCGCATGGAGCATGAGCAGGCTATGCAGCAGCTACGCCGCGAGTTTCAAGCACTGGCGAGTTCGCCCGTTGCGCCTGAGGAGTGGCTACTGCGCGAACGCGCACTACAAGCGCTCCAAACGCGCCTGCAGGCGATGGAGGAGCTGCTCCCACTCTTGCTGGATCAAGAGCAACAGGCGCGGGCAGCCTATGAGGAAGCGCGTCGCCAGCGCGAGGCACTTAGCCGCCTGCGTGCCCGCGCCTATGAGCAGTTCCAGCAGGAGCTGAGCCGTTTGCTTCAGCGCGAAACAGATGAGGTGGTGGCGTATGCGTATCAGCGAGCCGTTCCAAAGAACCCTGCAACGAGTTCAGGAGATTCAGACGCGGATTGAACAGCTACGTGGTTTCACCCACCCCCCCACTCTACCAGCAGAAGGAGCAGTCATGCCCGTCGGGTTCCCTGAGGGAGGCACGCCCCCACCCGGTCTGCAAATCCTCCATCCCGAATTCCCACCCCAGGTTGCCCGCTGGGAACCAATCGTTGCCCCCATCGCGGCGAAATACGGTATCGAAACGAAATGGGTGTTGCGCATTATTGAAGCCGAATCGGGGGGCAATCCGAACGCTGTTTCGCCCAAAGGGGCAATTGGACTGATGCAGCTGATGCCTGCTACTGCCCGCGCGCTCGGCGTGCAGAACCCTTTCGACCCTGTCCAGAACATCGAGGGGGGTGTACGCTACCTGCGCCACCTGCTGGATCGCTTTGGCGACCTGCGTCTCGCCTTGGCTGCCTATAATGCGGGACCGGGCAATGTGGAGCGTTATGGTGGGGTACCTCCTTTCCCAGAGACTCTGCGCTACTTGCGCCGTATTCTGGGCTAATACCAATTGGGGCGTCAAGTGATCCACGGCTCAAGCCGTTCCTTTGCAAACGAAGCCCGCCTTCGCGGGCTATAGCCGACGGAGGTCGGCTTCGTCTGCACAGGAGCGGCTTGAGCCGTCCAGAATACTGTGCCTTTAAAAACCCGATTGGTATAAGACAGGAGAGGCGGTGCCTGAGCGCGAATCGAGCAACCATGCGTCTATGGCTCGGTATCGTTAGCATCGCTTGGCTCGTGCCGATGGGTTCCATCCCTCTGCCGCAGAATCTTCTTCCATTCGCATTCCCATCGACCCAAGCGCAAGGTGCGGTGCCTCAGAGCGGAGGAGGTCAGGAGAGCGGATCGGCGACAAAAAGTGAACTCAGCGATGCACTGTTCCAGCCCATACTGGCACAGGCGAACCTTCGCCCTGAGGAGGTGCGTTTCGATCCCGACCTGTTCGAGTACTTTTTCAACACCCAATATGCAACCCCCTTTTTCCGCATGTGCCTGCGCGAGCCGTTGCGTTTGCCCTACCATGCCGAGCGGTTGCGCAACATGCTGGCAACCGCCGTTGCGCGTCCTGCACTGGCAGTAGAGCTGGGTGGCAATCTGCTGGGGGCGGGCACGCGGCGCACCCTGCTCAGTGACCCACTGGAGAGCCTTCGCCAACAGAGCCAGCAGTCGAACGCGCTGGCACAGGCGATTCAGGCGGTCTACCGCGAGGCGAACACGCCTATTCCCACGCCCGTGCGCCAGCAATTGGAGGGACTGAACCAAGTACCCCCCATCGTCCAGCAGCAAGCCGCATTTCTGATATACACTGCTCTTCATGCGCGACGCTGGCGCGACACCGCCCTGAAAGAGGTGGAGGACTTGAACGGTCTGTTTCGCCTGTTGACCCTGCCTATTGCGGAGGCGGAGCGCGAGTTGGAGAGTGGTCGCCCTGACGGGGGCAATCGGGTGCTGGAGCGCGCCCTGCAGCGCGTGGATATGCAGCGCCTGCTTGCGGGTGGGCACGACTGCCTGCTCGCGGGGCAGCAGGTGATGGAAGCCTTCCAGAAGCTTGATAGCGCCACGCGCGACGCGCTCCGCCAGCCCTTTGAGTTCACGGTGGACACGCCGTGGGGGCGCGTGCGCCTCTGCGGAGGAGGCAACGACACCCATCCACGCCTGCCCTACCTGCTCATTATCGACACGGGCGGCAACGACACCTACTACGGCGGTGGTGCGACTCTCTCAGTGGCAAACGCTATCTCATGGTTGATTGATCTGGAGGGCAACGACCAGTACGGCGCGGATGCTCAGTCGCTCAAAACGCCCATCCCGGAGCAGCCCAATCGCGCAAAGGCGGGCGATATGGCGTTCGGAGGCGCAGCACTGGGCTATGCGTTTGTGTTCGATTTAGCAGGGGATGACCTCTATCGTACTGCCTCAGCGGGGTTGGGTGCGACGCGGTTCGGCGTGGGTGCGCTGATCGATCTGCAGGGCAACGACCTCTACGACGGCTATGCGTTTGCGCAGGGTGCAGGCGTTGCGGGCGTCGGACTGCTTATCGACAGGGGTGGGCAAGACCGCTATCAACTTTTTCAGGGTGGACAGGGCTATGGTGGGGTGCGCGGCGCAGGGTTCCTGGTCGATGTGGTGGGCAACGATCAGTATATCGCGCATGACCAGCCGCTCGATTTCCCCTCCGCTCAGACGAAGGAGCGCAACACCAGCCTTGCTCAAGGCTGCGGCATAGGACGCCGTGCCGACTATAGCGATGGGCACTCCTTTGCAGGCGGTATCGGTCTCCTGCTCGATGTGCAGGGGGACGACCTCTACCGCTGCGGGGTGTTCGGGCAGGGCACGGGCTACTGGGGCGGCACGGGCTGGCTGATCGACCTGCAGGGCAACGACACGCGCGAGGGCGCATGGTATGTGCAGGGCGCAGCCGCGCACTTCGCGATTGGCTACCTCGAAGATCGACTGGGCAACGACCGCTATCTGGCTGCCTTCAATATGGCGATGGGAGCGGGGCACGATTTTTCGATCGGCTACCTTTATGAAGCGAGTGGGGATGATCAATATGATGCGCCCAGTCTGGCACTGGGCGGTGGAAACGCCAACGGCATCGGCATCTTTGTAGACCTTCAGGGGGATGACCAGTACCGCGTGCGGGCAAACAGTGCGAACTTGGGTCGGGTCAATCCATTTGGCAGGGGCACACTACGCGAGCGTGCCCTCTGCCTCGGACTTTTTCTCGACGGAGACGGCACCGATTCTTACCCACCGATGCTCGACTTTGCCGGCAACGCCCGCAACTGGATTACCTGGGGCATCCGCAACGAGCGCCCTCAGGAAAGCCAGCTGGGGGTTGGATCCGATCGTTAGTCCCCTATTCAGGCCATTATACCGATCGGGTTTTTCAAATGATAAGCTTGGTCGACTAAAGTTGTGCCCAGACAAACGAAGCCAGCCTTCGCTGGCTAAAAAAACCCGCGCGGGTGGGGTTTCGTCTGTATCCGTGCGACTTCAGTTGCCTTGTGCCATTTGAAACGCCAACTGGTATAATAACCCAACTTGCCACCTATCTGGGATTCCTCGCCTTCGGCTCGGAATGACAGGTTTCCGGTCGCGTAAAACGCCAAGTTCCCTGCTGCGTAAAACGCCCTGTCATTCCGAGCGGAGCCTTGTCATTCCAAGCGAAGCGCTGTCATTCCGAGCGAAGCGAGGAACCTCGCCTGCGCAAAAATGACAGGAAACAGGCGACTGCGCATAGCGCAGAGGTGCAGGATTTCAGGTACACTCTACAGCACAGGAGGATGGAAATGGAGCGAGCAAACGCAGTGACCTTCAAGGGAAACCCACTAACGCTGGTTGGACCTGAATTAAAGCCGGGCGATACGGCGCCCGATGCCGTGCTGGTGACGCAAGACCTGCAGACCGTCCGTCTGAAAGACTATTTCGGCAAAGTGTTGCTGATTAGCGTGGTGCCCTCGCTGGATACGGGCTTGTGTGCTGCCCAAACGCGCCGATTCAACGAGGAAGCCAGCCAGCTCCCCAACAGCGTGCGTGTGCTGACTGTCAGCATGGACCTGCCCTTTGCCCAGAAACGCTTCTGCGGAGAGGCGAGCATCGACAAGATCGAGGTGCTGTCGGATCATCGGGAGGCATCCTTTGGGCAGGCATATGGTACACTGGTCAAGGAGTTGCGGGTGGAAGCGCGTGCGGTGTTCGTGATCGACCCCACTGGCACAATCCGCTATGTGGAGTATGTGCCTGAGATCACGCAGCATCCGAACTACGAGGCGGCGTTAGCAGCAGTACGCGCCCTTTTGTGAGGTACAGACCATGCGCTGGCTACCCCTTCCGCATGAGGTGACGATAACCGGCGAGCGGCTTCCGTTCGCCGGTTGTCATTCCGTGAAGTACCCGCCGGGTTGGGAGGCTTCGGTTCGTCCACTAACGGCGCTGGGTGAGGCTTATGGCGGCTGGACAGCGTTTGTAGAGCCTGCGCCTGAGCTGCCCGCTGAAGGCTACCGACTGGAGGTGGAGAACGCCCGCATTCGCATCCATGCGGGTTCGCCCCGCGCGGCGTTCTACGCCTGCCAAACTCTACTGCAAGCATGGGACGGCAAATCGCTGCCGCTGATGCGCGTTGTCGACCAGCCCGACCTGGCGTGGCGCGGTATCGTGGAGGGCTTCTACGGCGTACCTTGGAAGCACTCCGCCCGACTGCGCATGCTGGAGTTCATGGGCAAAGTCAAGATGAACATCTATCTCTATGCGCCTAAGGATGACCCGTTCCACCGCGAGCATTGGCGTGAACCTTACCCCCCTGAGGAGGCGGAACGGCTCCAGCATCTTATCGAAACAGCCCGTGAGCATTTCGTGGAGTTCGTGTTTTGCATCAGCCCTGGTCTGTCGATTGTCTACTCCGATCCCGATGAATTTGAACGGCTGACCGCCAAGGTGGATGCCATTCGCCAGATGCGGGTACGCGCTTTTGGGCTGCTGCTGGACGACATCCCCGAACAGCTGGTGCACCCAGCGGATAAGCACACCTATCACTCGCTGGCTCACGCGCATGCTGACCTTGCCAATCGCCTGAATCGGTGGCTGAAGGAGCGTGATCCTGAGGCGTGGCTCATCGTGTGCCCCACTTTCTATCACAATCTGGGCGAGCCGCCTTATGTGGGCGAGCTGGGCGAGCGCACCGAGCCAGGCATCTCCATCATGTGGACAGGCAAGCATGTGGTCTCGCGCGAAATCACCGCTGAGGAAGCAGAGCTGTTCGGGATCGCTATTCGGCGCAAGCCCTTTGTGTGGGACAACTATCCAGTCAACGACTATGAGCCGAGTCGCCTGCTGCTGGGTCCCATCACAGGAAGGGATGTAGCGACCCTGAAGTATCTGGAGGCGTTGGTCTCCAACCCGATGAATCAAGCGGAAGCGTCGCGCGTGGCGTTGGGCACTTATGCCGACCTGCTCTGGAACGCCACTGGCTACGCCCCCCAGCGCAGTTGGGAAGCTTCGGTTGCCCACTTAGTGGGTGAAGAGGCGATGCCCGTGATGCTGGAGTTCTGCCGACAGAACCTCTGGTCGCGCCACTGGAAGGCGGATCCACCCGCGTTCGTGAAAGCCATCGAGGAGTGGCAGACGAGCGGGGA
This sequence comes from Armatimonadota bacterium, assembly GCA_039630445.1. Taxonomy (GTDB): domain Bacteria; phylum Armatimonadota; class Fimbriimonadia; order Fimbriimonadales; family GBS-DC; genus HRBIN15. The sequence goes on along the minus strand of JBCNVA010000010.1, from coordinate 11,380 downwards.
CACGGAGCCGTTGCGCACCGAGCTGCAACGGCTGAATACACTACCGACACGCCTGCGCCAGGCGGTCAAAAACGAGGGACTGTTGGAAGAGGTCGAACCCTGGCTGGAGCGCATGGAGCAGATTACCGCCGTTGGGCTGCAGCTGCTGGACCAGCTGGAAGAGGAAGGCGAGCTGGACTATACCCTCATCCGCACGGAGCTGGAGGCGGTGCGGGCAAACGAGGCGGTGGTGTGCGACGGCTGGATTGAACGCTGGATCCGCGAGGTGCTGGAGGAAGTGGAGTAGGTAATACCAATCAGGGTTTCCGACGCTTTGATGCCGTCGGCGAGACGCCAACGCTACGCAGGGTGGCGTTCGTAGCGTCGGCGTCCCCGCCGACGATGAAGGCACTTGAAATGGTGATTGGTATAACATAGCCCTCACAGCTGCGCGCCTTCCCGCTGCCGAAGCAGCTGCTCGATATAGCGTGCCAAGATATCGACCTCGATATTTAGGCGGTCACCAAGCTGGCGCGTGGAAAGGTTGGTCACCTCCCATGTGTGCGGGATAATCCAGACGGTGAACCAGTCGTCGCCAACCTCCACCACGGTGAGGCTGATGCCGTCCACCGCAATCGAGCCTTTGGGGGCAATATAGCGGATGTAGGACGGTTCCTCCAGCTGCAGGCGCAGCACATGGGCGTTCCCTTCGCGCTGAATCGCCACGAGGCGGGCGGTGGTGTCGATGTGCCCCTGTACGAAGTGCCCTCCCAAGCGGCTTTGGGGGGTCAGCGGTCGCTCCAAATTGACCCGATCGCCTGGCTTCAGGTCGCCCAAGTTGGTGCGCCGCAGCGTTTCCTCCACCAGTTCGAAGCGGAGAAGGTCGCCCTCTGATTGCTGCACTGTGAGGCAGACGCCATTAATCGCCAGGCTCTCGCCAACCGCCATCGGGAAGGCGCGAAGGGTCAGCCGTGCGCCCCCTTCGGGCAACCGTTCCAACGCGACCACTTGCCCCATCGCCTCAATCAGCCCTGTGAACATATGAGAGGGGTTCGCCTGAAATCTCAAGTGTCCTATCGCTGGTGCAACCGCTTGGCAGGAAAGAGGGGTCTGGGGCGCGAAGCGTAGGGGCGTGCAAGCAACGGTGTATCGGGTTGCCTTCGTGGCGCTGAGCATCCTGCTGGTGCCGCTTTTGCTGTTCAAGCCGTTCCACATCGATGACACCGTGGTGCTCCATGTGGCTGCTAACATCCTGCGCGACCCGCTGCGCCCATTCGCAGGCGACTTTTTCTGGCTGGAGGAGCCGCAACCGTTGCAGCGCGTGACCACCAATCCGCCTCTGGTCAGTTATTGGCTGGCGCTCTTTATCGCGCTGGGCGGTTATCGCGAGTGGTGGCTGCATCTATCGTTTATGCCGTTTGTGGCATTGCTCGGATGGGGGATGTATCGGCTGGCGGAGCGTTGGTTGGGCGCTGGATGGGGCTGGTGGGCGACAGGATGGGTGCTGCTCTCGCCGGCGGTGCTACCTGGCATGAATGTGATGCGAGATGTACCCGCGCTCGCGCTCTTTGTGGGCGGGTTCGCGTGCTGGGTGGAGGGGTTGGCGCAGGCTAACCGACGCCTTTTAGTGATGGGTGCGCTGCTGGGCGGGCTGAGCGGCGTCGCTAAATACACCGCGCTTTTCTGGATACCGCTTGCCCTGCTCTACGCGCTGCAGCAGCGTGCCTATCACGCGATGGGCTGGCTGATACTGGCAGTGATGCCCATCACGCTCTGGTCGGCGCTCTGCTGGCTCATGCACGGCGAGGTTCACCTGCTCTATCTGTGGCAGGAGCGGCGTGGTAGTGCGCCCTGGGAGGCGAAGTTGCTGCCGGGTGTGGTCGGGCTGGGCGCGAGCTTGCTGCTCCACTGGGCGGTGCTGCCCCGATGGCTACTTGAGATCCGCCACGCGCTTGGGCTGCTTGCTGGGTTGGCTGCCCTGAGCTACTGGCACTGGTCCCTCTTTGTGAACAGACCCTTCTACGCAAACACGCAATTCTGGCTGCTGAGTGGCGGTGCGTTGCTGGGGTTGGCACTCTGGCGCAGCGTGGCACGGTGGGAGCCGTCAGATCCGTTAGAGAAGGGAACACGACGCTTCCTGCTGGTATGGCTGGTGCTGGCGCTCGGAGCAGCGGCGTGGGGCGTGCCGTTTCAGGCGATGCGCCATTTGCTGTATGCCCTGCCACCCCTCGTACTGTTGCTGCTGAATCTGGCAGGGAAGCGCTCGCTGTTGCTGCTTGCGCAGGGCGTGCTGAGCCTCATGGTGCTTGCGGCAGATTACGAATACGCCCGCACCTATCGGGACTACGCGCGAGAAGCCGCCCAACAGTATCGTGGCGCGCGTGTCTGGTATGCAGGCTCGTGGGGCTGGATGTTTTACGCGGAGCAGCGAGGCTTCCGCAAGCTGTTGCCCGACGGGAGGGGGTTGCAAGCGGGTGATCTGGTGATTGTGCCCCAGCGCGTATACAAAGGCAAGATGCCGCCCGGTTTTGAACAGCAGGCGCAACTGATTGCTGTCCGTACCTATGCAGCCCGTTTGCCGCTGCGCACGATGGATTTTGAGGGCGCGGCGTACTATGCCATTATTCGCACGAACGCGCCGTTTCGCCCTGAGATTAACCGTGCGAATCCGTTGGAACGCTTTCGGGTGTACCGATGGCAGCCCCAACCTTGAGCCTAATTGTGCCGCTTTATAATGAGGAGGCAAACCTGCCCACGCTGGTGGCGGTGTGTGAGCGCGTCTTGGACAGTATGGGTTGCGAATGGGAGATGATTCTGGTCGATGATGGCAGCACGGACGGCTCGTGGGCAGTGTTGCAGCGTTTGCAGGAGGCGCAACCGCGGCTGAAGTTGCTGCGCCATCCAAGTCGGCAAGGGAAAACCGCCGCCTATCGAACGGGCTTCCGCGCTGCGCGGGGCGATTTTCTCTTTACGCTGGATGCCGACCTGCAGGAGGATCATACCGTTATCCCTCAGATGCTCCGATCGCTTCAGGAAGGGGTAGACATGGTGGTAGGGTGGCGTCGGGCACGGCGCGATTCGTGGCAGAGGCGGTTCGCCTCGTGGCTGTTTAACACCTTTTTGCGAGTCGCCTTTCGCGTGCCCTTGCACGACATCAACTGTGGCTTTCGGGGGATGCGACGCGAAGTGGCGGAGGCGCTGCTGCCGTGGTTGCAATATGAATTCCATCGCTATCTGCCTCTGATTGCGATGCGACTGGGCTACACCGTTGCTGAGATGGTCGTGGCACATCGCCCGCGCCAGCACGGCACTTCGCGCTATGGCTGGGAACGCTACTACCACGCGCTGATCGACCTGTGGCGATTGTGGCGGCAACTTCGCCAATTCACCTCCAAAGGATAGAACCCCTTGGCAAGCATTTCCTCTCGCCCGGCAAGGGAGAGGGGTGTCAATTCGCTGGTGGCACTTCGGGCAGGGGAGAGCGGTTGGCGGGACCAATCCGCGCGGGCGGCCAGAACACAAAGAGCGCCTTGCCCACCACGCGCTTCGCGTCCAGCAAGCCCCAGTGGTGGCTGTCGCTGCTGTTGTTGCGGTTGTCGCCCAGCATCAAGTATTTGCCAGGCGGGATCGGCTGGGACGGCGTGGTGAGGACCCGCCGCTGCTCCTCTGGATCTATCACCTCAACGCGCATCATGTTCGGACCGCCCTTCCACACATTGCCTGCATCGTCGTATTCATACACGATGCCATCGATGATTTTCATCGAGTATTGCGGAATGCCGCTGATGTATGGCTCCTTGAGCAGCTTGCCGTTCAGATAAAGCCCCTCGCCCGCCTTGACCTCGATCACATCACCGGGCAACCCAATCAACCGCTTCACGAAGTCGGTTTTGCCAGGGGTCTGTCCGGGGCGGAGTGCCCAGTCGGGCGCACGGAACACGACGATATCGAACCGCTGCGGCTTGCCCCATCGGTAGCTGAACTTGCCCACCATTACCACATCGCCTACCTGCATGGTGGGCACCATCGATTCGGAGGGGATGTAGAATGGCTGCACTAAATAGGGGCGAATGAGCAGATAGACCAGGATGCCTGCGTAGATGATGGCATCCAGTGTGTTGTTGAGGAAGCGGGCGAGGCGGTTGTGAAAGGGCATCAGCAGCAGGCGTAGCACGGTAAAGCCCACCATCGCGAACACAACCGTCGCGACGGGCAGCCGTGCCAGCGTCTCAATCCATGTCAGCGGAGCAGACGGCTCCATTAGCGGTTCCTATCCTCCTTTAGGCGAGCGGCTTTGCCCGACAGCTCGCGCAGATAGTAGAGCTTCGCACGCCGCACCTTGCCCTGCCGCACCACCTCGATCTTGCTGACAATCGGCGAATGCACCGGGAAGGTGCGCTCCACGCCGATACCGTAGGACACCTTGCGCACGGTAATCGTGTCGGCAATCCCGCGATGCTTGCGGGCAATCACCACGCCCTCAAACACCTGCGTGCGCTCCTTGCCGCCCTCGCGCACCAGCACATGCACGCGCACGGTGTCGCCCGGACGAAACTCCGGCAAGTCGTTTTTGAGCAACGGCTTTTCCACTTCCTGCAAAGGCGACAGCTTTTGCGCTTCCTGCGAATTCGTCTGGTTCATCGTTGCACCTCGTCCTCGTTGAGTTCCTTCAGCAGTTGCACATCCTGCTTGGTCAGATAGGCGCGAGCGAACAAGTCGGGACGCAGCGTGCGGGTCAGTCGCAGCTGCTCCCGCCGTCGCCAGCGCGCAATCGCGCCATGGTTGCCCGAAAGCAGCACGGGGGGCACTCGCCAGCCCCGAAACTCCTCCGGGCGCGTATATTGAGGATACCCCAAAAGCCCATCCGCAAACGAATCCTGCTGCAGCGATTCAGGTGAGTGGATCGCTCCGGGCAGCAGGCGCACCACTGAGTCGATGATGACGAGCGCGGGCAGCTCGCCACCTGTCAGCACGAAGTCGCCGATACTGATTGTGTCGGTTGCCAGATGCTCGCGCACACGCGCGTCGACACCCTCATAGTGCCCACAGATGAGGATCAGATGCGATTCCTGCGCCAGCTCGCGCGCCAGCGCCTGCGTGTAGAGCTTGCCCTGCGGTTCCAATAGGATGATGCGTGTACGCCTGCCCGTCTCCTCATCCGAGTGGGTGGTTTGCAAGCAATACTCGACGGCACGGAAAATCGGCTCAGGCTTCATGACCAGCCCTGCACCACCCCCGTAGGGTTCATCGTCCACGGTGCGGTGCTTGTCGGTAGTGAAATCGCGCAGTTGGATGGCGCGGATGGCGACCAGCCCGCGCTCGATCGCCCGCCCAACGATGCTGTAGCGCGTGCCCGCCTCAATCACCTCTGGGAACAGGGTGATGACATCGATGGTGAGCATTGCCTGAAAGTATACCGCCTGCAGAGACCCCTCCCATAGCCCGATAATTCTTGCGGGCATGAGCATCGCGGGCTGGCTCACACGCGCCCTACGCCATTCTGATCTGATGATTGCGCTGACCATTCTGGTAGTGGTGACGATTTTGATTCTGCCGCTGCCAGAGTGGTTGCTGGACACCTGCCTCGTGATCAGTTTCGCCGCCGCGATTATCATCGCGCTGATGGCGGTCAACATCACGGATCCACTGCAGTTCTCGGTCTTTCCCGCGCTGCTATTGGTGACGACGCTTTTTCGCCTCGCGCTGAGCATCGCGGCGACCAAGCTTATTCTCGGCACGGGCAGCGCGGGGCATGTGATCGAGACCTTTGGCAGCTTTGTTGTGGGAGGCGACTTTGTGGTGGGCGTGGTGGCCTTCCTGATTCTGGTGGTGGTACAGTTTGTGGTGATCACGAACGGCGCGGGGCGCGTGGCAGAAGTCGCTGCACGCTTCACACTGGATGCAATGCCCGGCAAGCAGATGGCGATCGATGCCGATCTGAACGCGGGGCTGATCGATCAAGAGGAGGCGCGTCGGCGCCGACGGATGGTGGAGCTGGAAGCCGATTTCTATGGCGCGATGGACGGCGCGAGCAAGTTCGTCAAAGGCGACGCGATTGCTGCCGTGCTGATTATCCTCATCAACATCATCGGCGGGTTCGCGGTTGGCTACCTGCGCGGGCAGGGCGACCCAATGACGGTGCTGCAAACCTACACGCTGCTGACGGTGGGCGAGGGTCTGGTGGCGCAGATCCCCGCGCTGCTGATTTCCACTGCAACGGGATTGATGGTGACCCGCGCTTCCACCGAGCAGGCGATGGGGCAGGATGTAGTCGGGCAGGTGCTGCAGTACCCGCGCGTGCTGATGGGCGCGGGCGTCGCAATCGCGCTGCTGGCGCTGGTGCCCGGCTTCCCCAAGCTGCAGTTCCTGATGATTGGCGTCGCCGTCGCAGGGCTGGGCTATCTAGCAAGTCGCACGCCCTTAGCTGGAGTTGTTGGCAAGGGCGAAGGCGTCTCACCTGCACCGTCCCGTCCATCCCCTGAACAGCCACAGCCCCCAACCACGCCCCCAGGTCCCGAAGCGGTACTGCCCCTGCTGAAGGTAGATGCGATTGAACTGGAAATCGGCTACGGGCTGCTGCCGCTGGTGGATCCCAACCAGCGAGGCGACCTGCTGGATCGCATCGCGGCGATTCGCAAGCAGCTCGCACTGGAGCTGGGCTTCGTGATGCCGGCAGTGCGTGTGCGAGATAATGTGCGATTGAAATCCTACCAGTATCAAATCAAGATTAGGGGCGAGGTAGTGGCGCAGGCAGAGGTGATGCCCCGCGCGTTGCTGGCAATGCCACCTGCCACCGATGCACCGCCTATTGAGGGTATCACCACAACCGAACCGGTGTTTGGCATGCGCGCCTTTTGGATCGAGCCTGCGCAGCGCGAGCGCGCCGAGCGACTGGGTTATACGGTGGTGGAGCCGTCCGCCGTAGTGGCGACTCATCTCACCGAAGTGGTGCGTCAGCATGCCGCCGACCTGCTTGGACGCGCCGAGGTACAGCAGCTATTGGACAACTTGAAAGAGCATAACCCTGTGGTGGTGCAGGAGCTGGTGCCCGATCTGCTCACACTGGGCGAGGTGCAGAAGGTGCTCCAGCACCTGTTGCGCGAGGGCGTGCCGATTCGCGATCTGGTCACCATCCTGGAGACCTTGGCAGACCATGCGCCGCGCACGCGCGATGTGGAGGCGCTGGGCGAGCATGCGCGTGCTGCGCTGGCGCGCACTATCACGCATCGCCTGAGCGATCCTCAGGGACGCCTGCACCTGATGGTGCTGGAGCCTGCGCTGGAGGCGGCGTTGCGCGAGCGGGTGGAGCAGACCCCACAGGGCGTGACACTGGCGCTGGAGCCATCTGTTGCGCGTGCGCTGCTGCAGGCGATCGGTCAGCACGCGCAGGGGATGAGCGCGAAGGGCTTCTTGCCTGTACTGGCAGTGCCTGCTCTCCTGCGATTGCCAATTCGTAAACTGCTGGGCGCCGACCTGCCCAGCCTGCATGTGATTGCCTACCACGAAATCGCCCCTCGCACCCCGATTCAGGTAGTTGCTCAAGTTCCCGCCTCCGAGGTGATGGGGCTGGCAACCGCAGCAGCGGCTGCGTGAGCGCTCGCCTAACCCTATCACCCTGCAAAATCTGGCGAATACGCGCTACTATCTGCCGAATGGGTTAGAGCATGTGCGGGTATTGCTGACCCCCAACGGCGTTCCCACCGACCTTTATCATTACGACAGCTGGGGGAACCCCATCCCAACCAGCACCGAAACCACCCGCCAGCCGTTCCGCTGGAACGGGGCATATGGGTACGAATATGTCGCCTTCACAGGGCTGTATCATGTGGGCGCGCGGGAGTATGACCCCAAGACCCGCCGCTGGCTGCAGCCCGACCCCATCGATGCCGCTGGCGGACACCCCAACATCTACCTCTATTGCGCAAATGACCCTCTCAACAACTTCGATGACGGCAGTGAGTGGTTCAAAAAAACTGAAGAAGGCCTCTGGGTCGGTCCGTTCCTTTTCAATGCTGAAGTCGTTGTGGAAGTTTTCAAGACAGGCTAATCGTAACACGCCTGGTTCCGTGCGAGTTGATGCGGTTCGCGGCAATCCCGAAAAGCCAAGGAGACATATGACCTGAAAGCAGGAGGAGCCTGTCTGGCGCCGAAACGAATAGAACAGATACGAAAACATCTACCAGCAGAACATTCCTATGTGCGAGGTAAGACCACGATGAAAGCAAGGGATCTGATGAAACTGGTGAAGCGGTTCGTGCTGCCACACTTGGAGGGGTTCCGCGTTCATCGCTCGTTAGTTTATGCCCACCCAGTGGACATGGTGCTGCGCGGATTCGTTTTTCAACCTTTATCGATGGATCCGAATGCCTTCACGGTCGAGGTATTTGCTCAGCCCTTGTATGTGCCTTCAGATTGCATATGGTACACCTTTGGAAAACGCTTGGGATGGCTAAAGCATCGCAGGGGTATTTGGTGGGAATTAGACATTTCCGATTTGCGCCAGTCCGAAGCGGTCTTTAGGGAGATAACTGAATACATTCTCGATGTGGGATTGCCCTTTGTGCAACGCCTTGCAACTCCTGCGGGCTTTGTACAGTATGGCGCAAAAGCTTCTGGGGTTCCAAAAGATCCGCACGTCCGAGAAGCGATTGCGTATTCAAGGATCTTGATAGGGGATTATGCCAAAGCCGCGCGAGAATTGGAGCATCTCCACCGCGAGCTGATTCGGGAGCAAGAAGATTATCCGTGGATGAAAGAGATGGCTGAGCGTGTGGAGACCATAAGCAAGCTGCTTCAGCAATCGCCAGAGGACGCGGTTCGCCAGCTTCACGAGTGGCGGGACTGGACTTTGAAGCAGTTGCGGTTGGAAAAGGAGATCGGAGAGGGGTCTTAGCCTTGACAGGAGGATCTCGAATGGAATCTATCGAGGCGATCTTGGAACTGGCACACGACGAACAACTCCGACAAACCGAGTTTGAGTATGTCGACCAAATCCTCGCTCAGTTCCCCATCGTCCACACCATCATCCAACACGAAATGAACACCAGACCCTGGCAAACCGAACCTGTCTCGCCGATTGATGCCCTGGTCCACACCAGACTGCCCCACCCCGAACTCATCCCCACACTCGTCCACCTGCTGGAAACCGTCCGACACCCTGATGTCAAAGAAGCCCTTGTGCGGGCGCTGACCGTCAAGGGGGCGCGCGGGATCGCCAACGAAGCACTCACAAGTTATCTCAAACGGCGCGGCGGCTCATAATCACCGCGCCCACCGCATCGCCCTCCACATTCACCATCGTGCGGAACATGTCCAGCAAGCGATCCACTGCCAGGATCAGCCCGATCCCTTCAATAGGCAACCCGACCGATTGCAGCACGATGACCATCGTGAACAGTCCCGCGCTGGGAATGCCCGCTGCGCCGATCGCCGCCAGCGTCGCTGTGAACAGCACTACCATCTGCTGCGTGAGGGTCAACTCAATGCCATACACCTGCGCGATAAAGAGCGCAGCGACCGCCTCATAGAGCGCCGTGCCGTCCATATTGACCGTTGCGCCAATCGGCACCATGAAGCGGCTGATGTGCGGTGGCACTTCCAGCTCATTCTCCAGTGAGCGGAGCGTGACGGGCAGCGTGGCGGCGCTGGAGCTGGTGGACAGCGCGGTGAGAAACGCGCGCGCCATCCCCGCAAAGAAGCGCCATGGGGTACAACCGCTCAGCAGCCAGAGCAGGGCGGGCAACACAATCAGCCCGTGAATTGCCAGCCCACCCAGCACCGCGCCCATATACTTCGCCAGCGGCTTGACCACCTCCAGCCCCGCCTGACCCAGCGTGCGCATCAGCAGCAGGGCGACACCCACAGGCAGCAAGATCAGCACCCAGCGCACAATCAGCATCGACAGCTCCAAAACTTCCTCAAAGAAGCGGCGCACAGTCAGCCCGCGCTCGCCCAGAAAGTTCAGGGCAATCCCTGCGATCAGGCTGAAACTGATAATCTGCAGCATATCGGCACGCACCAGCGCATCGATCGGGTTGATGGGGATGAGGTTGCGCAACAGGTCGGCAAAGGTGGGCGGCTGACCTGTGCGCAGCTGCTCGGGCAGTTCAGCAGGTTTTAGCACCGCGCCGATGCCAGGGTCTATCAGGTTCACAATCACCAGCCCCAGCGCGGCGGCAAACAGCGTGGTGGAGAGATAATAAATGAAGGTCAGGCTACCCAGCCGTCCCAGGTGGCGCGTGTCCAGCCCCGCCGCAGCAGTGATCAGCGACGCCGCAATCAGCGGCACAATCACCATCCGCAGCAGGCGAATGAATAGGTCTGCACCCAGATTGACCGCGCTGAACAGAGGGTGCTGCGCGCCACCTGCTCCGTGAAGCCACAACCCACCAACAACGCCTACCCCGATGCCGACCAGCACCCAGGAGACGGCAACCGTCTCGCGCTTCGGCTTGACCGAGCCTGCCTTAAACATCGCAAATCTCAAAGGCGCGACGCAGGGCAGCGATAGGATCACCCTTTGGGATGAACTCCTGCCCGATAAAGCCCGTGTAGCCTGTCTCCTTGATGGCTTTCATCACCGCGCGGTAGTTGATCTCTTGGGTTTCGTCGATTTCGTTTCTGCCAGGGTTGCCCGCTGTGTGATAGTGTGCGATTTTGTCGTGATGGGTGCGGATGGTGCGGATGAGGTCGCCTTCCATAATCTGTGCATGGTAGATGTCGTACAGAATTTTCACGCGCGGCGAGTTCACCAGCTCCACCACCTTCACGCCCCAGCTCATCCGGTCGAACTGATAATCGCGGTGGTCTACCTTGCTGTTGAGGATCTCAATCGCTAAGGTGACCCCTTTCTGCTCGGCATAGGGGGCGACGCGCTTGAGACAGGCGGCGGTGTGCTCAATCCCCTCCTCGTCGGGTCGCCCGCGCCGATTGCCCGAAAAGCAGATGAGGATGGGAATCTCGTACTTGACCGCCTTGTCGATGTTGGCACGGAGTTCGTCCTCGATTCGGCTGTGGTTGCGCGGGTCGTTCATCCCGTTTTCGATCGTGCCGTGTCCGCCGTGCGTGACGATGCGCAGCCCTGCGGCACGGATGTCGTCCCAGAGCGGTTCTGGAGCCAGTTCGATGCCTGCGTAGCCGATGCGCACTGCCTCAGCAATTAGCCGCTTTGGCTCGATGCGCCCCTGATAGCACCACCAGCAGATATCCTGTTTCATACAGGGGAAAGGTTTCGAGCTAACCTAAGCAACTCCTGCAGCAACCAGCCAATCTCATCGATAGCAGTTTCTGGGTTCGCCTGGCTCACCAGCGTGAATTATACCTTTACAGTGCCGTACCGACTGTACAGCCACGAGACGATCAGCAGGGTGATACCCAGCCCTGCGAAGGTGAAGACACGATA
>JBCNVA010000001.1:0-15164 GCA_039630445.1 Armatimonadota bacterium | reverse complement strand
TTCCAGCTCGGCGGCTTGCTTCTGCGCCTCGGCTTTTTTGACCTCTGCGAAGGCAGCGACCTGTACTTCAGTTTCGCGCTTGATGCGCTCCTGCTCAATCTGCTGTTTGGCGGCGATGAGTTTGGTCTGCGCCTCGCGGTCGGCAGCAGCGAGCTGCTGCACAGTGATAATCTGCTGGTTGGCTTTCTCGCGTTCCGCTTGGGCTTCGAGCGCCTTCTTTTCGGCTTCGGCACGCTGCCGTTCCGCTTCGGCAACGGCAATCTCCTTTTCGCGCTCCGCCAGCTCTATGGCTTTGGCACGCTCGATATCGGTGCGTTGCAGCTCCTGCTGCTTGAGCAAGAGCAGGCGGTCGCGTTCGATGGCGGCGACACGCACGGCTTGTTCCTGCTGGATTTGCGCCTCCTGCACCTGCCGCTCCTGCTCGATGCGATAGGTGTCGGCTTCGCGCTTCTTTTCCGCCTGCACCTTGGCGATCTCGGCTTGCTGAGCGGCTTCAGCTTCTGCCTGCTGGCGCTCTAGCTCTAAAATCTCCTTGCGCGTCTGCACATTTTTGAGGGTGATTTCGCGTTGCGCCTCGCGCTCCAGGCGGTTGCGCTCCACCAGCGCGGCTTGAGTAATCTCGGTGATTTTGCGCTTGCCCTGCGCGTCAAAGATGTTGGTGTCAGACAGCAGCTCCTGCGAGGTCTGGTCCAGGCGGGAGATGGTCACCGATTCGAGCGAGAGACCGTTCTGTTCGAGGTCGGCGCGTACAAGCTGCTGCACCGCGCTGGCAAAGGCATCGCGTTGGGCGTGAATCTCCACCAGGTCTTTGGTCGCGGCAACGCTACGCAGCGCAGAGACCAGCTTCTCGAACACCAGTTGGGAGACCGACTGGGCATTCACCGATTTATCACCCAGCGAGCGAGCCGCGTTCAGTACGGCATCCTCCTCGGGCTGAACCTTGATGTAGAACTCAGCTTTCACATCCACGCGCAGGTTATCCCGCGTGATGAGCGCGTCGGGCCCCTTGCGCTCCACCTCCAGCTTCATCGTCTCCAGCGAGACGGGCACAAGGGTGTGGAACCATGGCAGCACGAAGTCGCCGCTGTCGATCAGCACACGGCGTCCGCCCAACCCGGTACGCACATACGCCATGTTCGCGGAAGGGCGCACATAGAACTTGGTGAGCAACCAGAGGTAGCCCCCGACAAAGAACAGGATTAGCCCAACCGCGCCAAAGACGACCTGATGGACCCATCCCCATGGTTGCACATAGTTGCCTCCGACCACGGCGAAAAACATCAATCCCACGCCCGCGAGCATTAGTAGCACAGGAAACATCGTCCCTCATCCTCCTCGTTTCAAAGGTTGTTCTTCCGTTGCGATCCCTTGTTGAGTTGAGCGGGGAGGCGGAGCGTCAAAAGGATGCGGCTCCACCAGATAGAGGCGGTCTTCCTCACTGTAGCGGACGACAATAAGAGGGGTATCGGGTGGAATAGGGGGTTCGCCGGGGAGCGTGCGGCACACGATGCGGTGGCGATTACCGAAGGGATCACGCACCTGCGCCACGCCGCCCTCGTCGGTGATGGTGTAGACGGCATAGCCTTCGCAGCCGATTAGCCCACCGCGCCGCACCGCAGTGGGGCGACGATGGTTCAGCAGGCGCCGCGCCACACGCGCTGCCGTCCGCCCCGTGAGCATCATCGCCGCCAGGCTTATGCCCACTGAGAGGGGTAGAAAGAGGATCGGCAATCGCAACAGGGGCTGCAACACCTGATTCGCGATTAATCCGACCCCTCCCCACAGCACCATCAACATCGGGATCGCCAGCGTGATGGGCAACCCTGCCCCGATGCCAAACAGCTGGAGCGCTTTCCATACCAGCGGCGTCTCTTTGCTTTCGGCATGGCTCCCATGCGCATGGGAAGTGTCCCCCGAATGGTGCGCGTCGCTGTGTACATCACCATGAGCCGCGTCAGCCGCTGCATGGGATACCTCGCCGTGGGGTGCATCGCCTATATCGTGGTGCGCCTCCGCATGGGACACATCGCCTGCATCGTGCAAGGCGTCCGCATGATGGGCATCGCCAGCCGTATCATGGGGGGTTTCTCCGTGCGTCAGCACGATGTCCGCCAGCCCCGATAGCGCGACCACCACCATGAGGAACAGCCCTACCGCCAGAGGCAGGGCAAACAAGATGTTCCACCACTCCAGCAGGTTTGCCAGGGACACCGCCCATCACCACCTTTTATTATAGCATGTGCTGGCTTTAAGTTCCCCGAAAAGGGGTATAATTTCTCTGGAGGCGAGCGATGAAGTTCAGCAACCTGCTGGTTCTGGCACTGATCGTAGCAGGGCTTGTGTTCACCGTCCGTGCCTTCATAGAGAACACCAGCCCCTATGTGAAGGTGCGCGAGCTGGAACGCCACCCACGCAATGTGCATGTCGCCCTCACACCCATCAAGGAGACCATCCAGTTCGATATCAAAACCATGACGCTCACTTTTGAAGGCAAAGATGAGACAGGTGTGCTGAAAGTGGTCTATCCGAAGGGCAAACCGAACAATTTTGAGGCGGCGACGCAAGTGGTGGTGATTGGCGATTATAAAAACGGCGTTTTTGAGGCGCGTGAGATGCTGGTCAAGTGCCCGAGCAAATATCAGGGCGCAGAGACCGTGCAGAGGTGAACGCAGGTGCTAATCGGTTATCTGGTTGTATGGTTGGGTGCGCTGTTCGCCCTTGTGGCGATGGCGCTCTACATTGGAAGTATCCGAAAAGCCCGACGGGGAGATCAGGCTGGGCAAGACTCGCTCATACGCTGGGCGCGGCGCGCGTTTGTTGCGGCGTTTCTGATGATTCTGGCGACGGAGGGGGTACTCCAGTACGCGCTGATCACAGGGCGCTACGACATCCAGTATGTGTTCAGCTTCAGCGAGCGGTCGCTGCCTCTCTGGTACAAGATTGCGGGGGCGTGGGCGGGTCAGGAAGGTAGTTTCCTGCTGTGGGCGATCTGGACGGGGCTTTACGGGCTGCTGTTGATGCGCACGGCGGGCGGCTACGAGCGCTGGGTGATGACGGTTTATTCCGCGCTGGTGCTTTGTTTGATGGGCATTTTGGCGTATCAAAGCCCCTTTGCGCCCGTGCCGCCACCCCCTGAAAACGCGCCGTTCCTACAGGCGAACTTCCCGCCACGCGACGGACTGGGACTGAACCCTTCGCTGGAAAACATCTGGATGACGATTCATCCCCCGATCATTTTTGCGGGCTTTGCCGCGCTGGCAGTGCCTTTCGCCTATGCGATCGCCGCGCTCTGGCGGCATGAATATCAGGAGTGGGCGGTGCGCGTGCGTCCGTGGGCAATTTATGCAGCGACGGCGCTCGGCTTCGGGCTGGCGCTAGGCGGCTACTGGGCATACGAGACGCTCGGCTGGGGCGGCTTCTGGGCATGGGATCCTGTGGAGAACACCTCCTACTTTCCCTGGCTGTTCATGGCAGCAGCGATCCACGGCTTGATGCTCCAAATCAACCGCGGGCGGATGACCCGCTGGAACCCGTTGCTGTGCGCGCTGCCGTTCCTGCTGTTTGTGTACGGCACTTTCCTTACGCGCAGTGGCGTGCTGGCGGAGGTGTCGGTTCACTCCTTTGACGCGCTGGCAAAGAGCGCGCTGGGCATCCTGATCCTGATGCTGGTAGGGGGCATTTTGCTGACCGTGGGCTTGTGGGCGTGGCGCTTCCGCCATATCCCGAATCCACCGCTTTTGCCCTTTGGGAGCGAGATGCCCTCTGTTTCGGGTGAGGCGCAGCCCGCGCGACGGGTGAGGGGCTTCTCGCGGGAGGCCGCCCTGCGCTGGGGCATCAACTTGCTGATTATCTCCGCACTCATTAGCCTCATCGGCACATCCTGGCCGCTGATTACCAAGCTGATTCGCGGGCAGCCAGTATCGCTGCAGCCCTCGTTCTACAATCAGGTGCATGTGCCGTGGATTGTCATCACAGCGATTGTGCTGGCGGCGGCACCGATGCTGCGCTGGCAGGGCATGAGCCTCGATGACATCCTGCAGCGCCTGACCAAAAGCTGGCTGCTGGCAGTTGCCACAGGGTTCGGGCTGTACTTCCTCGGCTTTCGCGAGCCAGTGACCCTTTTTGTGATAGTGCTGCTGTTTTTCACGGCGTATGCCAATCTGGGGGCGATCTGGCGGCGGGTGCGTGCCTCGCGCGTTACAATTGGTGGTTTCCTGACCCATTTCGGACTGGCAATTGGCATCATCGGGCTGATCCTTTCGAACGCCTACGAGGTCAAGCAGCGCGTGGTGCTTGTACAGGGTCAGGACACGCTGGCGTTTGGCTACCGCTGGCGCTATCTGGGCATGACAGGCAACGCGCAAGAGTTTGGCGATCCCCGCTTTGATAAGTTCAATCGGGTGCGCGTTGAGGTCGCCCGCCACGGGGAGAAGTTCATCGCAGAGCCGCGCTTCTACTTAGACCGTCGCCGCGCCGAGAACAACAGCGTGGTTTGGCCCTGGATCCGCCGCTGGTGGGATCATGACCTGTATGTTTCCTTCTTTGCGCCACCTCAGGTGGATGCCAGTCCGCTGGTAGCGCGTCTGCGCGAGGGCGAATCGATGCAGGTGGGCGACTACACGCTGCGCTTTGTGAAACTCCGCGCCGAAGGGGCGATGGGGCAGGAAGGCTTCCGTGCGATTGCCCGTGTGCAGGTCAGCAAAAAGGGCTGGAAGCAACCGGTGGAGGTGGAGCCGTTCCAGCTCGTCACGCAAAACGGGGTCGTGCCCATCCCCATCACACTCCCCGATAACGCGGTGATGGTGATCGGCGAAATGGATGTGAATCGGCGGCTGGTGGAGTTCCGCCTGCTGATGGTGCCTGGGCAGCCAGAGACGGTGCCGCGCTGGGTCATTCCCCTGGAGGTCTACTACAAGCCGTTCACGGTGCTGGTGTGGTTAGGTCCGCCGCTGGCGCTGATAGGCGGGTTGCTGGCAGTATTTCGGCGGGCGCGCGATGGGCGGTTCGCACTGGCGCAGCTGCATGCCGCGCCGATGCCCGTGCTGAAACCGCGCAAGGTACGCTTACGCCACCGCAACGGCGCGCTGCGCCGCGCACCCGTTCCTGCCGAAACAGGCGAGAGGAGCTACTAAAGTTCTGGTGTACCTATCCATGCATAATCTCTTTTGATGGAAAGGCTGGCGGCGTTGTGGGAGCGTTGGTCAGAGGCGGTGCTCACAGGTGGGCTGAAAATCGCCCTTGTGCTGGCGCTGGTGCTGGTCGCCCGCTGGATAGGTGGGCGTGTGATTTACGCTGCGCTGAACGCCTTGCAACGACGCCTCGAAGCCTCCGAACGGCGTGCTGCCCAACTGCGCACCCTCGCCACCCTACTAATCAGCATCCTCAACTATACGCTGCTGTTCGTTGCCCTGCTCACCATCCTGAGCGTGTTCGGGGTCGATCTGGGACCCGTGCTGGCGACGGCGGGCATCACCGGGCTGGCTATCAGCTTCGGGGCACAACGGCTCGTGCGCGACCTCATCAACGGCTTCTTTATCTTGCTGGAGGATCAATTCGCGGTAGGTGAATATGTCACGGTGGACGGTATCAGCGGCACCGTGGAGACGATGGGCATGCGCATCACCCGCCTGCGCGATGATGAGGGGCGGCTGGTGACTATCGCCAACGGCGACATTAATCGCGTCATCAATCACAGTCGGGGTGAGCAGCGACTGGCGCTGGAGGTGGGTATTGCCAACACGGTAGCGTTGCCTGCCGCACGCGAATGGCTGACCCGCACGGTAGAAGCGTTCCAGCATCCTGCCCTGCGCAGCCCGCTCAGCGTGCAGGGACCTGCCACGCTGGAAAGCACACGCTACCTGTTCCGCATCGAAGGGCGCGTTGCCAATCGGCAAGGCACAGAGGTGCAAGATGCCCTACGCGAACATATCCTGCTTGCGGCGCAAAAAGAGGGCATTCCCCTCGCCTGACAGGGTACAATCGAAGCACGATGAAGCAGCGTGTCAACTTTCTAAGGGAGCTGTTGATGCAGGCGTATGAAGGCAGTCACTGGCACAGTTTCAAAGCGGCTGTCAAAGGGCTGACGCCCGAGGAGGCGCTCTGGAAGCCCCCGATGGGCTACAAGGGCTTCCGCTGGGCAGATGGCTCAATCTTGCAGATTATTTTTCATGTAGGCGCGGACAAAATCGTGCAGATTTCGACCGCTTTCGGGGAAGGCGCTGTGGACTGGACGGCGATGGAGCATCGCTTCAAGGCGATGGGCGGCGATTTGCAAGCTGCGCTGCAAATCGCGCAGGAAGGCTATGAGACCACCCTTGACGCGCTCGCTCCACTTAGCGACGATGACCTCAGCGTAGAGCGCCCTTACTGGGGCGGCGGACGCATGCCAACGGGCGATCTGTTCCTGATGCTGGCGGAACACGATTTCTATCACGCGGGGCAGATCCAATACATTCGCGGGCTATACGCAGCCCAGAAGGAGGCAAACCGATGAAAAAGACGGTGCGCGATATCGAAGTAGCGGGCAAGCGGGTGCTGGTGCGCGTCGATTTCAATGTGCCGATGCAGAACGGGCAAATCACCGACGATCGGCGCATTCGCGAATCGCTTCCTACCATTCAGTATCTGCTGGAGCGTGGGGCGAAGGTAATCCTGATGTCGCATCTGGGGCGTCCGAAGGGCAGGCGCGACCCGCAATATTCGCTGCGCCCTGTGGCAGAACGGCTCAGCCAGCTGCTGGGACGCCCCGTGCGCTTTGTGGAGGATTGCGTCGGGGAAGCAGTGGAGCAGGCGGTGCAGTCGCTGGCACCCGGTGAGGTTGCCCTGCTGGAGAACCTGCGCTTCCACCCTGAGGAGGAGGCAAACGACCCTGCCTTTGCCCAAGCGCTGGCACGGCTGGGCGAGGTCTATGTGAACGACGCCTTCGGTTCCGCGCATCGAGCGCACGCTTCAACAGAGGGCGTGGCGCACTACCTGCCCGCTGTAGCAGGCTTGCTGATGGAAAAGGAGCTGCGCTATCTGGGCAACGCGCTAACAAATCCCGAACGCCCCTTCGTGGCTATCTTGGGCGGCGCCAAAGTGCATGACAAAATCGGCGTGATTCAGAACCTGCTGCCTAAGGTGGATCGGCTGCTGATAGGGGGCGGGATGGCGTTCACCTTCCTGAAGGCGCAAGGCTATGAGATCGGTCGCTCGCTGCTGGACGAGGCGAATCTTGAATTTGCGCGGCAGGTGCTGCAAGAGGCGGGCGACAAAATCATGCTACCTGTCGATGTGGTGGTGGCGTCCGAGCCGCGTGCCGATGCCCCTGCAACAGTCGTGCCCGTTGAGCAGATCCCGCCCGATCAGATGGGGCTGGATGTGGGACCCCAGACCGTCGCCCGCTTTCGTGAGGTGATCCAAACCGCGCGCACCGTGGTCTGGAACGGACCGCTGGGAGTCTTTGAACTGCCTCCATTTGCAGAGGGCACGCGCCAGGTGCTGCAAGCCGTTGCCGAATCGGGCGCGGTCTCGATCCTGGGCGGAGGTGATACAGCTGCGGCTGCCGAGCAGCTCGGCTTCGCTGACCGAATCACGCACATCTCCACGGGCGGCGGCGCGTCGCTGGAGTTCTTGGAGGGGCGCACCCTGCCCGGTGTCGCTGTCCTAATAGAGGCGTAAGCCAAGAAACGGAATTCTAACCGACACATTCCACCCCCTTTTAGCGTATAATAGGATGGGGAATAACGCACATGCGAGAGCGAGTAAGCCGATGGATAGGGCGAGGCATCAGCCTCCTGGTGCTAAGTTTGGGGATAGTCCTTAGCGGGGTTTGCCAGCAAGCCCCGCAAGAGGGGGCACAGCCCAAACCACCAGAGCTGACAGAGCGCGACCGTCAGGAAATCGAACTGGGCAAGCGGATTGTCGCCGAAATCGAGAAGCGCTACCGCTTCATCACCGATCCAGAGCTGGTGGAGCGCGTGAACCGGATCGGGCAGACGCTGGCAGCAATTGCCCGCCAGATCCGAACGGAAGCCCTCTGGGGCGAGCCAGGTCCTGCACCCTTCGAATACACCTTCCGAATCGTGGACGATAAGGATGTCAACGCCTTCTCGGTGCCCGGTGGCTTCATTTTTATCTGCAAGGGGCTGCTGGATGCGGTCTCCAGCGATGATGAGCTGGCAGGCGTGATTGCCCACGAGATTGCTCACGCAGACCACCGCCATGTGATGACGCTTATCCGCGCGGATAGCAAGGTGCAACAGAGCGTATTGCTCCCTGCGATTTTGGTTGGGTTGCTCGGCAGGCTCCCCTCGGATGACTTCATGAATGTGGCGCTGGGCGCGCAGCTTTATCGCATCGCAAAGGTGAGCGCGTTCAGTCAGGAGGCGGAGAACGATGCCGATCTCACGGCGCTGGAATATCTGCGGCGCTCGCCCTATAACCCCGTGGGGCTGCTGGTGTTTCTGGAGCGGTTGGCGGCGGAGGAGCGGCGCCGCCCCCAGATCGACTGGGGCATCTTGCGAACACATCCCGTGTCGCGCGAGCGTGTGGAGCGCGTGCGTCAGGTGCTGATTGCCTACGGCATCCCCATCCGGCGACGCGAAGTCAGCCCTGCCTTGCGTGTGTTAGCCGTCCCTGTGCAGAGTGATCAGCCCGATGGCCTCTATCGCGTGCGCTACGAGAAGATCGATATTTTTGAGCCGGCGAACGATCCGCAGCTGGGCAGCTCGCGCGAGCGTGCCATCCAGCTGGCAAAGGAGTTGAACCGCCTGCTGGATGAAGGTGTTGAACTCTACGAGATTCAGGTCTCGCCCGATCGGCAGGGCGTGCTGGTGCGTGGGCGGGAGCTGGTGCGCGTCACCGAAGCCGATGCGAAACTGATGGGCAAAAGCGTCGAGGAGGTCGCCGCGCAAGTGCGTGAGGCGCTGCGCCGCCTCGTCTGGAGTGAAGCCATTCGGCTGACTCTGTAGCCATCTGAATATTCGATATGGCTATTCCTGATACCCCTATCCCCACGCCTCATCAGGTATACTCCCTTTCAGTGGAGGATAGGAGCGATGCCGTACATCACGCAAACTGGCAAAAAGCTGATTACAGTGATCCCAGGCGACGGCGTGGGACCTGAATGCATCAACGCAGCGTTGCGCATTCTGGAGGCGGTCGGCGCCCCCATCGAATGGGAGGTTCGCGAAGCAGGCGCCAGCGTGTTCCGAAAGGGTCTGGAAAGCGGTGTGCCCCCTGAAACGATTGAATCGATCCGCAAGACGCGCGTTGTGCTGAAGGGTCCACTGGAGACGCCCGTCGGCTACGGCGAAAAAAGCGCGAATGTCACCCTGCGCAAACTGTTCGAAACCTACGCGAATGTGCGTCCCGTGCGAGAGATGCCCAATGTGCCCACCCCCTACAGCGGGCGCGGCATCGACCTCGTGGTGGTGCGCGAGAATGTGGAGGACCTTTACGCGGGCATCGAGCATATGCAGACGCCGGGCGTGGCACAGACCCTGAAGCTCATTACCCGCAAAGGGTGCGAAAAGATTGTGCGCTTCGCCTTCGAGCTGGCACGCGCTGAGGGGCGCAAAAAAGTCCACTGCGCTACCAAATCGAACATTATGAAGTTCAGCGAGGGCATGCTGAAACGCGCTTTTGAGGAGATTGCCCCCGAATACCCCGATATCGAGGCAAACCACATTATTGTGGACAACTGTGCCCACCAGCTGGTCAAGCGCCCAGAGCAGTTCGAGGTGATTGTCACCACTAACATGAACGGCGACATCCTAAGCGATCTCACCTCGGCTTTGATCGGTGGGTTGGGCTTTGCCCCCTCCGCGAACATCGGCAACGAGGTGGCTATCTTTGAGGCGGTGCATGGCTCTGCGCCCAAATATGCTGGCAAGAATGTGATCAACCCGACGGCGGTGATCCTATCTGCCGTGATGATGCTGCGCTACTTGGGCGAGTTCGAAGCGGCGGCAACGATCGAGAACGCCATCCTCTACACGCTGGAGGAGGGCAAGGTGCGCACGGGCGATGTGGTAGGCTACGATCGGTGCAACACCACCACGGAGTACACCGACGCGATTATCGCCAATCTGGGCAAGAAGCCCAGCACTACCTTCGTGCGGGAGTATCGCCCCATCCGCCTGCCGCAGCTGCCACCCGACCCTGTGTATGTGCGTCCAACCACACGGCGCACGGTCGGCGTCGATGTGTTCGTAGAGACGGAGCTGATGCCCGAACCGCTGGGGCAGCTGCTGGAGACACTGGTTGCTGAATCGCCCTTCTATCTCAAGATGGTCTCCAATCGCGGCACGAAGGTCTATCCGCCCACGGGCGCCATCACCGATGTGGTTGACCACTATCGCTGCCGATTCCTGCTGCGCGACACCAGCGGGGAAGTGACTGACGCCCAGATTTTCGATCTGGTGCAGCGGATTGGCAGCCGCCTGCGCTGGATGCATATAGAAAAGCTGCAGGAATTTGATGGAGCGATGGGCTTCACCAAAGCCCAGGGCGAGGATTAGGCAGTCAGCGGATCCCTCCCCCACCAAGGGGAGGGTTCCCCACACGACATGGCAGCAACTGGCTGGGTATTGGACGCAGGGTTGATTGGCTATCAGCCCGCGTATGCATGGCAGTGTCGCCTGCACGAGGCGCGGCAACGCGGGGAGATCCCCGACACGCTCTTGCTGTTGGAGCATCCGCCTGTGATCACGCTGGGCAAGGGGTTCCGCGCGGAGCATCTGCTGTTTGCCCCTGAGTTCTATGCCCGGCGCGGGATAGAGGTCTGCCCCACTGACCGCGGCGGGGATGTGACCTGCCATATGCCCGGTCAGCTTGTTGGCTACCCCATCTTTGACCTGCGGGCGTATGGGCGCGACCTGCACCACTTCCTGCGTCAGCTGGAGGAGGTGCTGATCCGGGTGTTAGCCACTTATGGGATCGAGGCGGGGCGGATGCCCGGCTTCACAGGTGTCTGGGTGGGCGACGAAAAGATTGCGGCGATCGGTATCAAGGTCGCCCGTTGGGTCAGCATGCACGGCTTCGCCTTGAATGTGAACAACGACCTGAGCCTGTTCCAGCTGATTGTGCCCTGCGGGATCGCTGATCGGGGCGTGACCTCTATTCAGCGCGTGCTTGGTGCGCCTGTGCCGATGGAGGAGGTCAAGGCGCGGGTGATTCAGCAGTTTGAAGCCGTGTTTGGGCTTCGCCTGTGCCCTCCAGAAACGCCTTTAGTACCGGCTTCAGCCGCGGTTTGACCCGCTCCACCAGGAACGAATCGTGCCCCCAGGGGCTATCGATAATCACATGCTGGGCGCGTTTGCCCAGCGCCTGCAAGGTCTGCACCGCCTCCTCCTGACCTTGTGGAGGGAAAAGCCAGTCAGAGGTGAAGCTGATAAAGAGCATCTCTGCTTCCACGCGGCTTAGGGCGCGGTGCAGGTCGCCCGCACCGTAGGTCGCTGCCAAATCGTAGGTGTCCATCGCCCGCGTGATGTACAGATAGCAGTAGGGGTCGAACCGCTTCAGGAAGGTGCTGGCTTTGTACTCCAGATAGCTCTCCATCTGGAAGGTGATGCCCCAGAAGTCGGGTTCAGGGTACTGTTCGCGTCCAAACTTGCGCCAGAGCGCGTCCTCCGACAGATAGGAGAGGTGTGCCAGCATGCGGGCGAGCGCCAGCCCACGCTGCGCCCCTGCTTCACCGCCCTGCATCAGCCCCATCAGGATGGTCTGACGCTGGATGTGATTGAGCGCAATCACCATCGGGCTGGAGCGGGCAGGCGCGGCGATCACAATCGCCTTGCGCACGCGCTGCGGGTAGCGCACCGCCCACTCAAACGCGCGCATCCCCCCTGTGGAACCGCCTATAACTGCATACACCTGCTCGATGCCCAGCGCATCCAGCACAGCCCGCTCCAGCTCGACCCAATCGCTGACGGTGATCGGGGGAAAGGTCAAGCCATAGGGTTCACCCGTCGCGGGATTGATGGAAATCGGTGAGGTCGTGCCGTAGGGACTGGCAAGCACATTAACGCAGAGCACGAAAAACCGCTCCGTATCCAACGCCTTGCCCGGACCGATGTAGAGATCCCACCAACCCGGTTTGCGATCGTCAGGATGGTGCTTGCCCGCGGCATGCGAGCCGCCCGAGAGCGCGTGGCAGAGCAGGATCACATTCTCGCGGGTTGGGTCGAGCGTGCCGTAGGTCTCATAGACCACTTCGATGGGGGCAAGGTGAGCGCCACTTGCCAAGGTCAGCCCGTCAGGTAGTGTCAAGCGGTGGGGCGTGACGAGACCCACGCTGCCTTCCGCCGATTCGGGCGCGACGGCTGCCTTCGCCCCTCCCTCTGCAAGGGCTGGCGGATGCTCATGGAGCAGACCCGCACCGTGTGGGCGTGCAATTTTCCTTGCCATTTGCGGCTCACCACCCCACAAACTGCTTGCTGTGCCGCGTATGCCCGCGGTGGGATACTCCACCACGGCGTGGTCAGTCAACCGGGCGAGCGATACGCGCTACCTCGGCGCACCAGCAGCACCTCAACTCGTTCGGGCTTGAACGCCTCGCGCAGCACCTCCAGCGCGCGCTCCGCCTCCACGCTCTCGGAGCAGTAGAACAGGTCTACGGCGGCGTAGCGGTGCTCTGGCCAGGTGTGAATGGTGTAGTGCGACTCCTCGATCACGACCACACCCGACACGCCGTAGGGTTCAAACTCATGGAAAAAGTGGCTAACGATTTGCGCACCGGAGGCATGGGCGGCGCGTACCAGCGCGTGCCCCACCTCGTTCACCCGCTCCAGCGTGCGCGGTTCGCAGCCGTACAGCTCGACGAGCAGGTGCGTGCCCAGCGCGCGTGTATGGTCCTGGCGCAGATGGGCAGGGGCACTTTCAATATCAATATGGGGCGCCCCTATCTTCACCACGGCGCGCCCAGAGGTCGTGGCGCGTGCAGGCAGTAGCCGTTCGCGCACCCACCGCCACAGCGACGCGAGCGGCGCCAGCAGCCCTGTTGCCGACCGCGCAGGTCGGCTCCCCAGCAAACCAACCCAGCTTGTCATCGTAATGCCTCCTTTTGCTGGCTTAGCGAGCCAGCGACAGAGTTTTTCAGCCCGTAGGCTGAACCGAGTGCAACACGGCACGAGCCGTGCTGACCCCGGAGGCGATTTGGGTTTCTTCGCGCGGTCGGTTTCGGCACGCAGACGCTCAAAGGGTCAAGCGCCTATGGCGAGAATCCAAAACGGCAAACGAACCCTGAGTTGCATTCGCCCACCGAGTTGGACCGCGACATAGCGCCCGCTTCGCCTCCCCCTTTGGGACGGTCTGCAACCCGTCCAACGGGCTGCAAGCGGGGGGTATTATACCCGATTTTGCACGAATGTCAAGGGGGTGTTCGAAAATTCCACTACGCCGACGGTATGTAAGGTGCATTCGTAGCGTCGGCATCCCCGCCGACACTATGCAGGGTGCATTTGTAACGTCGGCGTCTCGCCGACGACGACAGCACTTGAAATAGCGATTGATATAACAGCAGGAAACTCGGAACCTGCGTCATATTCAGAAAGAGACCAAAGAAGGGAGGCAACCGAAATGCAGAGCCGACGCCTGACGCTGAGAGCAAGCGCACTGCTGCTGAACCTGCTGCTGGGACTGAGCCTGCCCTGCCCCGCACAGGAGCCTGCAAATACGCCCAACCCAACCGAACAACCGCAACCACAACAACCCCAACACCAGGACGCCCCTGCGCCCGAACCTCACCCCGACCTCAAAGCCCTCGTGGACGCTATCCGAAACCTGCTCAACGAAGGCAAGCATGCTGAAGCCCTGCAGCAAGCCGACGCCCTGCTGCAGCAAGCAACCGAAAAGGGCGACACGATTGGGCAGGCGTATGCCTTTTGGTTTCGGGCGATGGCGTTGCAGCGATTGAATAAACTGGCGGAAGCCGTGCCTGTGTGGGAGCAGGCGGAGCGGTTGTGGCGCGGTGGGGGATGGGGTGTTGGTGGTGGAGGCGTTGTTGGGGCGGGCGTTTTGCCTGTGGCGTGTGGATGAGGCGCAGGCGCAGGCGTTGATAGAGCAGGCGTTGGTGGGGGCGAGGTCGGAAGCGTGGCGTCCGTTGGCGGCAGCACAGGCGCTAAATAATGTGGGCATGGACTGGTACAACGCGGGCGTGTTAGGTGTTGCCCAGCGTTGTCTTGAGCAGATGTTGGCAATCTATGAACGCCTTGTTCCTAACTCGCTGGAGATGGCAGGCACGCTGAACAATCTGGGGAATGTGGCTTGGTCTCGGGGGGATTTGGACGGGGCGCAGCGGTATTATGAGCAGGCGTTGGCGATTAGGGAACGCCTTGCTCCTAACTCGCTGCAGGTGGCAACCACGCTGCACAATCTTGCCCAACTGAGGCTCGCCCAACGCCAACCTCAAACGGCTTTGCAACTCTTACAACGCGCCGCCGCCATCGTGGAAGCCCAACGCCAAACTATCACCGACCCCGAAACCCGCACCCTGTTCGCCGAACAGCAGTTCGGCATCTATCCTCTGCTTGCTCTCGCCTATCTGCAACTCAACCAGCCTGCCCAAGCCGCCGAGATGCTGGAACGCAGTCGCGCCCGTAGCCTCACCGAAACCCTCTACCAACGCCAGCTCGCCTTCAGCGCAAACCTCCCCAAACCCCTGCGCCAACTCCTGCAGCAGCAACAGCAACTCAACGCCCAACGCCTGCAAATCTATCGCCAACTCCAAAAAACCCAACCCGACGCCACCCAGCAGGTGGCGCAACTGCAGCGGGCGCTGCGTGAGCTGGAACAGCAGCAGCGCGCTCTGGATGACCGCCTGCGCAAGGAGTTTCCTGACTTTGCCCGCCAGTACCTGCCCTCGCCGCTGAGCCTTCAGCAGATCCAGCAGAGTTTGGATCTGGGCACAGTGCTGCTCTATTATGCCCTGCTGAAAGACCACCTGTTGATTGTCGCCGTGTCGCGCGTGCAGGTTCAGGGTGTTGTTCGCCAGGTGAATAGAAAGCAGCTGGAAAGGCAGGTAAAAGAGCTGCGTCGCATTCTGAGCCAGCCGCCTTTGTTGCGCAGTGCGCCTGAGCGCGCAGTGGCAACGGTTGAGCCAGCAGTTGTATGCGCAGTTGGTGGCGCCGGTGCAGGGGTGGCTCAAGGGGGCGCAGCGGGTGCTGCTGTGTCCTGATGGGGTG